>NZ_JAEEAP010000559.1 GCF_016103465.1 Streptomyces sabulosicollis | reverse complement strand
GCCGGAGGCACCCCCGCCCCGCACCGGGCAGATGTGCGGGCGGAACCCATAAGTGGCGCCCCTTCGTCGCATCCCACCGGCCAAACCTCGTATGGTCTTGCACGTGCTGGAGGAGATGCGGATACGTGCGCTGGGCGTCATCGACGACGCGGTCGTCGAGCTGTCGCCCGGCTTCACCGCGGTGACCGGTGAGACCGGCGCGGGCAAGACCATGGTCGTCACCAGCCTCGGGCTGCTGCTGGGCGGCCGTGCCGACGCCGCCCTGGTGCGGATCGGGGCCAAGGCGGCGGTCGTCGAGGGCCGCCTTACGGTCGACGCCCGTTCGGCGGCGGCCGTAAGGGCCGAGGAGGCCGGGGCCGAGCTCGACGACGGCGTGCTGCTGATCAGCCGTACGCTCTCCGCCGAAGGGCGGTCGCGCGCCCATGTGGGCGGCCGCTCGGTGCCCGTGGGACTGCTGGGCGAGCTGGCCGACGATCTGGTGGCCGTACACGGCCAGACCGATCAGCAGGGCCTGATGCGGCCCGCCCGGCAGCGGCAGGCACTGGACCGGTACGCGGGCGACGCGGTGGCCGGTCCCCTGGAGAAGTACGCGGGGGCCTACCGTCGGCTGCGTGCCGTCTCGGCCGAGCTGGAGGAGCTCACCACGCGGGCCCGTGAGCGGGCGCAGGAGGCGGATCTGCTGCGCTTCGGCCTCGAGGAGGTCGCGGCCGCCGAGCCCCGCCCCGGGGAGGACGAGGGGCTGGCGGCCGAGGCCGAACGGCTGGGGCACGCCGAGGCCCTGGCCTCCGCCGCCGCCGTCGCGCACGCCGCCCTCGCCGGGAACCCGGAGGACCCGGAGGGCGTGGACGCGGCCACCCTCGTCGCGGGCGCGCATCGCGCCGTGGAGGCCGTGCGCTCCCATGACCCGGCCCTCGCCGGGCTCGCCGACCGGATCGGCGAGGTGGGCATCCTGCTGTCCGATGTGGCCGGGGATCTCGCCGGGTACGCCGACAACCTGGACGCCGACCCGATCCGCCTGGCCGCCGTCGAGGAGCGCCGCGCCGCGCTGACCCAGCTGACCCGCAAGTACGGCGAGACCATCGCGGACGTGCTGGCCTGGGCCGAACAGGGCGCCGCGCGGCTGGCCGAACTCGACGGCGACGACGACCGCATCGGCGAGCTGACCGCCGAGCGCGACGCGCTCCGCGCCGAACTGGGCGAGTTGGCGCAGACGCTCACCGACGCCCGTACGGAGGCGGCGGGGCGGTTCGCGGAGGCGGTCACCGCCGAGCTGGCCTCCCTGGCGATGCCGCATGCCCGGGTCACGTTCGCGATCCGCCAGACCGAGACGGAGGGGGACGGCATCGAGGTGGGCGGCCGCCCGGTGGTCTTCGGGCCGCACGGCGCCGACGAGGTCGAGCTGCTGCTCGCGCCCCATCCGGGCGCCCCGCCCCGGCCGATCGCCAAGGGCGCCTCCGGGGGTGAGCTGTCCCGGGTGATGCTCGCGGTCGAGGTCGTCTTCGCGGGCTCCGACCCCGTACCGACGTATCTCTTCGACGAGGTGGACGCGGGCGTCGGCGGCAAGGCGGCGGTCGAGGTGGGTCGCCGGCTGGCCAAGCTAGCCCGCTCCGCGCAGGTCGTGGTGGTCACCCATCTGCCGCAGGTCGCGGCGTTCGCGGACCGGCATCTGGTGGTGGAGAAGACCAACGACGGGTCGGTGACCCGGAGCGGAGTGAAGGCCATGGAGGGCGAGGACCGCGTACGGGAGCTGTCGCGGATGCTCGCGGGCCAGGAGGACTCCGAACTCGCGCGGGCGCATGCCGAAGAGCTCCTGGAGGCGGCCCGCGCGGGACGCTGACCTTCCCGTGACGCTTCACCCGATCCGTGGCCGGGTGCGGCAACGGCGACAGCGACAAGAAGCTGGCCTTCCCGTGACGCATCACCCGACCCTTCACCCGAACGGGTGGTGCCGCGGACGCGCGGGCGAGCTCGGGGCAGGCGTCACCCGGGAGCGTTGCGACGAGGGTCCGGCGAGTGCTGGCATTCTTGGGCGGAGCGCGTCCGCACCGTCCCCCCACCGCCCCGACACCGCCTCAGGAGCTCCGCCCGCGTGAGCAGTACCGTGAGCAGCACCCCGGTCCCGCCGCACGGGCAGTCGTCGCTGCACGCCGTCCAGGTGCTGGGCGCCGGGAGTTCCGGCAGCGGGGTGCATGTGCGGTCGCTGTCGGCCGGACTGGTGGCGCGCGGGCTGCGGGTGACCGTGTGCGGGCCCTGGAGCGCCGAGCGGGGCTACGGCTTCACCCAGACCGGAGCGCGGTTCACCGGGCTGGACGCCCTGACGGACGCCGGAAGCATGGCGTCGCTGCGCCGGGCCACCCTGGGAGCGGCCCTGGTGCACGCCCACGGGCTGCGTTCGGGGCTGCTGGCGGCGGTGGCGCTGCGTGGCCGTAAGGTGCCGCTGATCGTCACCTGGCACACCCGCGTGGACGCCGAGGGGGCGCGGGCCCGCCTGGTCGGGCTGATGGAGCGTCGGGTGGCGCGGGCCGCCGCGATCGTGCTGGGGGCCTCCTCGGACCTGGTGGACCGGGCCCGCGCCCACGGTGCGCGTGATGCCCGGCTGGCCCCGGTCGCGGTGCCCGCCCCGCGCCGCCCGCCGGAGACCGCCGACGGCCGCCGCCAGAAGGCGCGGGCCGAACTGGGCGTGGTGGAGCGGCCGTTGCTGGTCACGGCCGGGCGGCTGGAGGCGATGGCCGGACACGGCCCGCTGCTGGACGCCGCCCGGCGCTGGCGCGCGCTGGATCCGCGGCCGCTGCTGGTGGTGGCGGGGGAGGGGCCGGACCGTGCGGTGCTGCAGCGCCGGATCGACACCGAGGGGCTGCCGGTGCGGCTGCTCGGCCGCCGTGAGGACGTGCCGCGGCTGCTCTCCGCGGCCGATGTGGCGGTGCTCTCCAGCCGCTGGGAGGCGCGGTCGCTGCTGGCCCAGGAGGCGCTGCACGCGGGGGTGCCCCTGGTGGCCACGGCGGTCGGCGGGGTGCCTGAGCTGGTGGGGGAGGCGGCCGAACTCGTCCCGTACGGCGACCCGGAGGCCCTGGCCGACGCCGTGACCGGGCTGCTCGCCGATCCGGTGCGCCGGGTGGAGCTCGCCGCCGCGGGGCGGGCCCGGACGGCGGGCTGGCCGACGGAGGACGACACCGTCGCCCATGTCCTCAGCGTCTACGATGAGTTGGTGCAGACCTTTCTGCGTGAAGGGGTTGACGGGCCCGGCCGTTGATCGGCAGGGTGCTGCGCAGAGGAACGAGAGAGCGCTCTCAATTTCGCGCCTCCCGTCACCCCCCACGCCATTTTCCCGGCAACCCCCACTACGCCGAGGAGCACCATCATCATGATCAGTCGCAGGAAGCTGCTGGGTGGAATCGCCGCCTCCGCCGCCGCCGCGGGAACCGGCCTCGCCTTCGCCGGCGGCCGCGCCAGCGGAGCGCCCGGTGCGAAGGCCGCCGCCTCCCTGCCCCTGACCGTCGTGAACAAGACGGGGCAGTTCGACAACGGGTCGGTATGGCTCTACATCGTCGGCAACGAGGGCGACCGGCAGGTCCACGTCACCCCCGACGGCACCATCGCCCCCGTCGCGCTCTCCGACAACGGCTCGGACGGCTTCACCGACTACGCGATCCCGCTGGCCGGCAGCGGCGAGACCAAGCTGAACCTGCCTCAGATGTCCGGCCGGATCTATGTGGCGCTCGGCTCCAAGCTCAAGCTCAAGGTGGTCGAGGACGGGGCGGGCAAGGCCGCGCTGCAGTACCCGGCGGGCTGGGTGTCCGGCGACCCGAACTACGACATCATGCACGACTGCGCGGAGTTCACGTACAACTCCTCGGGGATGTTCTGCAACACCACCATGGTGGACATGTTCAGCGTCCCGCTGTCGATCCACCTCACCGGCGCCCAGGACCAGACCACCGGCACCCTCAAGGACGGCGCCCGCGCCAAGGTCTTCTCCGACCTCGCCGGCGTCGACGCCTTCAAGAAGCTGATCGTCGGCGACAATCTGCGGGTGATCGCTCCGGGCCACGGCATGGGCGCGGGGGTGTTTGCGGAGGACTACTTCGCGTCGTACATCGACCAGGTCTGGGACGCCTACGGATCGAAGGACCTCAAGGTCACCACCAACGCGGGCACCTTCACCGGCCGGGTGAGCGGCGGGAAGTTCTCCTTCACCGGCCCGGCCTCGGTCTCCTTCGACAAGCCCTCCACCAAGGACGTGCTGTTCTGCGACGGCGCCCTGGCCGCGCCCAACGACGGGACCACGGGCCCGGTCGCGGCGATCCTCGGCGCGGGCTTCAACCGCACCACGCTGCACAACGCCGACGCCCAGCCGACCACCGACCCGGCGGCCTTCTACGGCGAGGAGGTCACCAACCACTACGCCAAGGCCATGCACGCGGCGACCGTGGACGGCAAGGCGTACGGCTTCGCGTTCGACGACGTGGCCGAGTTCGCGTCCTACATCCAGGACACCGCGCCGAAGGGGATCACGCTCACGCTGACTCCGTTCTAGGGGGGTGTGCGGCGGCCTGTGTCGCCTGCGGCGGGCTGTTCCCCTCCCCGCCCCTTCCCACAACTGGGGCTCCGCCCCAGACCGGGGCCCGGGGGCGGTGCCCCTGCGGCGCGGCGGAGCCGGACACCCGTAGGCCCCGGGCGGAGCCGTCCCGCCGGGCGCGCGGCGGCGCTCCTCATGGCAGCGGGCGGGCCCCGGTCGTAGGGTGGACGCATGTCCACTCACGCGAAGCGCGAACGCCTGCTCCTCGCCGACCTCTTGGACGGCGCGGGCCCCGGGGCCCCCACGCTGTGCGAGGGCTGGACCACCCGAGATCTGGCGGCCCATCTGGTGGTCCGCGAGCGCCGCCCCGACGCGGCCGCCGGGGTGCTGGTCAAGCCGCTGGCCGCGCGGCTGGCCCGGGTGCAGGAGGAGTTCGCGGCGAAGCCGTACGAGGAGCTGCTCCAGCTGTTCCGCACCGGCCCGCCACGGATGTCGCCGTTCGCGTTGAAGCAGGTGGACGAGGCGGCCAACAGCTTCGAGTTCTACGTCCACGCCGAGGATGTGCGCCGCGCCCGGCCGGACTGGACGCCCCGCGAACTGGACCCGGTCTTCGCCGACACGCTGTGGTCCCGCATCGAGCGCGGCGCCCGGATCTTCGGCCGCCGCTCCCCCGTCGGCCTGGTGCTGCGGCGCCCGGACGGCCGTACGGCGGTGGCCCACCGTGGTGTCCCGGTCGTCACGGTCACCGGCGAGCCGGGCGAGCTGGCGCTCTTCCTCACCGGCCGCCAGGAGTCCGCCCGGGTCGAGCTGGAGGGCGACAAGGAGGCCGTGGCCGCGGCGCGCGAGGCCAAGCTCGGCATCTGAGCCGCCC
>NZ_JAEEAP010000558.1 GCF_016103465.1 Streptomyces sabulosicollis | reverse complement strand
CCCGGCACCCCCGGCGCTCCCGGTGCACCGGGGGTCCACCGGGGACGGGGAGAGCACCTCCGGCAGCGGTGTATGCCGCGCCCCGGCGACGAGGACGTCGAAGGCCCAGGCCAGCCGGTCCCGGGGGGATCCGGACAGCAGCCGGGTGCCGAGCGCGGCGATATGCGGATGGGTCCGCGGTGAGACGTCCCGCACCACCGAAGTGAGCGCCTGCCAGTCCGCCTCGCTCTGGGGGGTGTCGCCGGGGGCCCGGTGGGCGTGCTCGGCCGCGGTCGCGGTGGCGAACTGCAGCAGCAGATCGAGCAGCCACGCGGCCCGGTCGGGTTCCAGGCCGCCCTCGTCCAGCAGCGCCAGCAGCGCCTCCACCAGCTTCAGATAGTGCTTGCCGAAGGGGCGCGCCACCAGGGCGGACTGGGCGAGACCGGGGTACTCGAACAGCACCGAGGTGTACGAGGTGAGGATCCGCACCAGCCGGTCGCGCCAGTCGCCGCCCGCCTTCGCCGGGCTCAGGTCGACGGCGCCGAGGAGCTCGTCCAGGACGGCCGCGTGCAGTTCGGCCATGTTGCGGACGTAGACGTAGAGCGACGCCGGCCCGGTGTCCAGCTCCTTGGCCAGGCGGCGCATCGTCACCCGCTCCAGACCCTCGGCACGCATGAGGTCGACCGTGGTGGCGATGATGCCTTCCCGGGTCAGGGCCGGTTTCGCCGGACGTTCCCGGCGGCTCCGCGGAGCGGTGGGGTGCGCTGTCATGGCGCCATCGTACCGGTCGACAAACGCGTTCGTTACGAACGCGTTTGCCCATCTGATGTCCCCCTTCACCGGGACGGGCGCCAACCTCCCCCTGCTCGACGGCGCGGAACGCGCCCTCGCCCTCGCCACCCACGACGACCTGGAGACGGCTCTGCACACCTACGGCGCCGTACTCGTGCTGCACGGCGGCGCCGGACCGGCCAGCGTGAGCGACGTGGTGGACCACTTCGCCGCCGCCTCCCGGGTGCTGGCACCGATTCGCCGCGATCGACGCCTTCCTGGCCGCCACCGTGCGATAGGCGCTGCGTATCAGCGGGGGCGCCCCAGCTCCTTGCGGAAGAGCTCCAGCACATTGCCGCCGAGGATCTTCTCGATGTCCCCCTCCGGAAGGCCCCTTCGGACCAGCGCCTCGGTCACCAGAGGCAGTCCGCGGGGGCCTTCGAGGCCGGGTACCAGCAGCCGGGCGTACTCGACGTCCTCGCAACAGGGCGGGGTGGTGTCCGCGCTGACCTCCTTGATGAAGTCCGGCCCCAGACCCACATGGCCGACGCCGATCACCTCGGCGATGTGGACGATGTGATCGGCCAGCCGGTCCACCGTGCGGTCGGCCGGGGCGGTGGCCAGGAACTCGCCGAGGAAGTTCACGCACACCGTGCCGCCGGTGGCCGCGATCCCGCGGAGCTGTTCGTCGGTGAGGTTGCGGTGGTGGTCCAGCAGCGCGCGGGCGGAGGAGTGGGTGGCCATCACGGGGCGGGTGGCCAGCTCCAGCACATGGGCCACGCCGGAGGCGCCGAGATGGGAGACGTCGAAGAGGATGCCCAGGCGCTCCATCTCCTTCAGCGTCCGGACCCCCGCCTCGGTGAGCCGGCTCCCGGTGGCGTCCTCACCGCTGCCGTCGGCCAGGGCGGTGCGCCCCCAGTGGGCGAGCGAGGCGACGCGCACCCCGAGGCGGTGGAGGGTCGGGAGCAGCTCTACGTCGGCGTCCAGCCCGGGGGCGCTCTCCAGCGCCAGGACCAGGGCGATCCGGCCGTCGGCGAGCGCGGCGTCGATGTCCTCGCCGTCCAGGCACAGCCGTACCTCGTCGGCGTTGCCCTCGGCGAGGGTGTGGGCGCACTCGATCATCCGCAGCGTCTCGCGCAGCGCGCCCTCGGGACGGAACCGGTCGTCGATGAAGACCGGGAGCACCTGGAGATCCACCCCGCCCTCGCGCAGTTGCGGCAGCCAGCGCTCCCGGAAGTAGCCCGCCCAGCGGTGCGGCGGACGGGCGGTGACGGCGATCAGCAGGTCGTTGTGGGCGTCGGCGACGACGGCGCGCTGGTGGAGTGCACGGCTCATACGGACGACGGTGGCCTTTCGTGGGACCGGGGGACCGGGGGGCCGGGGACCGGGAGCCGGGCCACGGGGTTGGCGGCGGTCATCGTGGCGTACGGGCCGCCCTCCGGTCCACGCATTTTCGCGCGGCGGACGGTACGGCCCCACGGACCAGGCCGTCAGTTGAGGGCGATCAGTCCGATGGCCAGCCCCGCGCCGAGCAGCCCGACGGCCTGGGGCCGGGTGATCCGCTCCCGTAGGAACGTCAGGGCGAGCAGCACCGGCACCGCCGGGTAGAGCGCGGACAGCACCACGGCGACGGACAGCAACTCCTGCCGGGTGGCGAGCAGATAGAGGATCGTCGCCAGGGTGCCGAGCGCTCCCGCCACCGCCGCCACGGCGGCCCCCCGGCGGGGCAGCCGCGGGGAGGCGCCGGTCGCCGGGAACAGCGCCAGGATGACGGCCACCGACACGGCCCGGCTGACCACCACCGGCCACCATCCGGCCGAGGCCGGTATCCGGGCGAGCGCGAAGAAGTGCACGGCCAGGCCCACTCCGGCGGCCAGCGCCGTGACGACGGCCGCCGAGGGCAGCCGGCCGGCGCCCTGCCCGTACCCCGGGCGCGGCTCGCGTGCCGTGCGCGCGTTGCATGCCTCGCGCGGCTTGGATGCCTCGCCCGGCACGCATGCCTCGCGCGGCTCGCCGCGCGAGACCAGCTAGAGGGCGGGCAGCCCCAGCGCGATCCCGGTGAGCGCCGGGGGCGAGGGCCGATCGCCGAGGAGGGCGATCCCGGCCAGCACCGGCAGGCCCACCGCCGTGACATCGCTCACCGGCACCACGACGCTCATCGGCCCCTGGTTCATCGACCAGTAGAGGCACGCCACGCCCACACCGGTGCCGAGCCCCGAGAGCGCGCCCCAGCCCAGGGCCGCGGGCGGGGCGGTGGCGCCCTGGGTGAACAGCACCGGGACCAGGCTGACCACCGTGCCGCCCGCCTGGGCCCAGGCCGCGACCGTCACCCCGTGCCGGTGGCGGGAGACCAGGCCGCTCAGGAAGTGGGTGGTGCCGAAGCAGAGCGCCGAGGCGACGGCCAGCAGCTCACCCATGGTCCGTACGGGTCCCGTCCTCGGCCGCCGCCCGGGCGGCGGCCCGGTCCGCGGCTCCGACCGGGCACTCCACGCCGTCCGGGGTACAGGCGGTCCGGTCGCACAGCCGGCACATCCGGTCCGCCGAGCCACTGCCCTGGTAGAGCCCGTCGAGCAGCTTGGCCAGCAGCGCGCCGAGGTCGCGGACCTCCGCCTCGCCGAGGCCGTCCAGCACGCCGGTCAGCTGGGAGGTCCGCGAGGTCAGCAGCCGGCCCGCGGTCCGCCGGCCCTTGGCGGTGGGGTGGACCCCGGTCCAGTTGCCGATGCCGCGCCGCCGCTCGACCAGTGCGTCCCGCTCCAGCCCGTCGACCATCCGCACCGCCGCGGACTGGGTCAGCCCCACCCGGCGGCCGAGCTCGGTCACGCTCACCCCGGGGTCGGCGCGGAGCACGATCAGGGCGGCGGCCGCGCTCATGCTCAGACGGGACGCGGCCGCGGGGGCGCCGAGCAGATCGTCCGTGATCGCCAGCGCCGTGGCCCCCAGCAGATTCGCCACACGTTCCCTCTCATCATGCATGAGTCATGCATACCCGGCCGCGGGCTGGTTAATGCGCCGCTTCCACCCGCCGCCCGGCGGGGTGAGAGGATCGGAGCGGGACGGCCCGAGGGAGGAGGCGGGAGATGTCGGTGGAGATCACCTGGTGGGGGCATGCCACCGCGACCGTGCGGGACTCCGGCGTGCGGGTGCTGACCGACCCCCTCTTCGTACGGCGGCTGGCCCATCTGCGGCGCCGCCGGGGGGCCGTGCCACCGGCCGCCGCGGCGGTGGCGGACGTGGCGCTGGTCTCGCATCTGCACGCCGACCATCTGCACCTCGGCTCGCTGGCCAAACTGCTGCCCGGCACCCGGCTGGTGGTGCCGCGCGGGGCCGGACGAGCGGTACCCGGGCTGCGGCGGGTGGTGGCGGCGCGGGGGCTGCGGGTGACCGAGATGGCGCCGGGGGACGTGTGCACGGTCGGCGAGGTGCGGATCCGGGCGGTACCGGCCGCGCACGACGGGCGGCGGCTGCCGTACGGGCCGAGCCGGGTGCCCGCGCTGGGCTACGTGCTGAGCGGCGAGTCGACCACGTACTTCGCGGGGGACACCGGGCTGTTCGACCGGATGGCGGAGACGGTGGGCGCATGCGACGTGGCGCTGCTCCCGGTGGGCGGCTGGGGCCCGTACCTCGGCCCCGGCCACCTCGACGCGGGCCGCGCGGCACAGGCGCTGGCACGGCTGGGTGCGCGCTGCGCGGTGCCGGTGCACTACGGGACGTACTGGCCGATCGGGATGGACGCGATCCGTCCGCATGAATTCCACGCCCCGGGCGAGGACTTCGTGCGCCACGCCGGGCGGCTGGCCCCCGACGCGGTGGTGCACCGGCTGGGACACGGGGAGTGCGTGCGGCTGGAGCCCGCCAGGTGATAGAGGATCTGGCGGATCTGGCGCGGAGCGTGCCGTCCGAGTCGACCCAGCAGGCGGTGGGGTACCCCTCGCTGTTCCTGCTGGTGGTGTTCGGGTCGCTGGTGCCCGTGGTGCCCACCGGGGCGGTGGTCTCCTCGGCGGCGGTGGTCGCCATCCACCAGACCGCTCCCCCGCTGTCGCTGCTGGTGGTCTTCGGGGTGGCCGCGCTGGCGGCCTTCTCCGGCGATGTGATGCTGTACTGGCTCGGACGGCGCGGGGTGCGCTCGAAGAACGGCTCGCGGTGGCTTGAGCGGATCCACGACCACGCGGCGCCGGAACGACTGGACCAGGCGCAGGCGCGGCTGGACGAGCACGGGGTGGCGGTTCTCGTGTTGTCCCGGCTGATCCCGGCCGGGCGGATACCGGTGATGCTGGCCTGCCTGCTGGCGCGCTGGCCGCTGCGGAGGTTCGCGCGGGGCGCCGGACCCGCGGCGCTGGCCTGGGCGGTGACGTACCAGCTGATCGGGATTTTGGGCGGTTCGCTCTTCCCCGAGCCGTGGGAGGGCGTGGCGGCCGCCGTCGTACTGACAGTGGTGATCAGCACGGCTCCCGGCCTGTGGCGCCGCCTGCGCCGCCGCGCGGCCCACGACGCCCAGAGCGAAGCCGCGGGCTGACCCCCGGCCCACCACGCTGCGGCAGCACCCCGCCGCCGCGGCCCTTCCGGCGCGCCTTCCCCGACAGGGTTCACGGGTGCCCGACCCGGCCCCTTGCGGGGTCGTCCGGCGGCTCTCTCCCCTCC
>NZ_JAEEAP010000557.1 GCF_016103465.1 Streptomyces sabulosicollis | reverse complement strand
GTCTGGGGCGGAGCCCCAGTTCAGGGAAGGGGCGGGGAGGGGAAAGACCCGCCGGAGACCCCTATGCCTCGGCGACCTCCGCATACCGCTGGCAGAGCTCGGGCGCGCCGTCGGCGGCCCACTGCTGCCCGGCCTCCACGACGTCGACCTCCCGGCCGGAGGCCAGCATGACGACGGGCCGACCGTTGGGCCACACCTGCCAGACGGCCCCGGGGACGGTGCGGACGATGACCGTGCCCAGGTACAGACCGGCGTCGTTACCGAGCCAGGGGAGCTCGTCCGGGTCGTCGCGCCAGCGCGGCGCCATCTGGTCCAGCGCCTCCAGGGAGGCCGTGGAGTCATCGAGCCCGATGCCCGCGGCCGCGGCCCGGGCACGCAGGAGTTCGCATTCGGAGAGCAGTTGGGCGACGCCCTGGGGGTCCTCCTCCTGGGCACCCGTCAGGGGCGCGCCCGAGGCGGGGCCACGTCGCTTGCGCCAGTTGCCCAAGAAGGAGATGTTCATACCGCTCAGCGTGGCATCCAGGCCACCGGCGCACCACAGGGCGCGCGGTATGAGCCGTGACCCGATGCTTGTCTTGACGACACCCACCCGCCTCCATACGTTCTCCGGGCACCTGTCGAATCACCGGTCGGGCTGGTTGCGAGAGGGGACACAGATGCGCGTCGCGAGACCGTGGACAACCGCCGGGGTCGTGGCGGGAGGTGTCACCCTCGCACTTCTCGCACCCTCCCCCGCCGCACCGGCCGGCGTGCCGGCCCACAAGCCGCTCCCTTTGGAGCGGCTTTTCGACAACCGGGCGGTCAGCGACGACACCCGCCCGGGTGACGCCGACTTCGACGGCGCGGGCGCCTCGCTCTCGGCGCAGGATCTGCGGGCCGCCGGCTGGACCCCGGGGCGCGAGATCGCCCTGGACGCGGCGCGGTTGACCTGGCCGAGGAGCGCGGGGGCGCGGCCGGACAATGTGCTCGCCGACGGCCAGGCGGTGCGGCTGCGCGGGCGCGGCGAGGCGCTGACCTTCCTGGTGGCGAGCAGTTCGCCGAACGGGCCCGGCGCCGGGGCGAGCGGCGCCGGAACGGTGCGCTACCGCGACGGGTCGAGCCATCCGTACACGCTGAGCGCGCCGGACTGGCGGGCGGGACCCGCCGCCACCAAGGCCGTGGGGCTCCCCCATCTGAACACCGCCGCGGGGCAGCGGCAGGAGACGGCCCGGCTGTACGCGGTGACGGTGCCGCTGGAGCGCGGCCACGAGGTCGCGTCGGTGGTGCTGCCGAGGGACCCGGGCCCGGCGGCCGATCTCCATGTCTTCGCCGTGTCGCTGCGGCAGCCCGCGTACGGCTGGACCGGGAGCTGGGCGGCGAGCACCGCCGGGTACACCAAGGTCGGGCCGTGGACCGATCAGACGCTGCGGCTGGTGGTGCACACCAGCACGGGCGGGCCGAGGGCGCGGGTGCGGCTGGAGAACACCTTCGCCGCGTCGCCCGTGGAGATCGGCCATGCGACGGTCGCGCTCCAGGCGAGCGGCGCGGCGGCGCAGGGGCCGCCGGTGCCGCTGACCTTCGGCGGACGGCCGGGAACCTCGGTCCCCGCGGGCGCGCAGGTGTTCAGCGATCCGGTGGACTTCCCGGTACCGGCGGACGCCAATCTGCTGGTGAGCATCCATCTGCCGGGTCCGGTCGCGGCGGTGCCGGTGCACAGCCAGGCCACCCAGCGGTCGTATCTGAGCGCGGCGGGCAGCGGTGACCGGACCGCGGAGCCGGGCGCCGAGTCGTTCACCGGCACCCTCACCACCTGGCCGTTCCTGACCGGGGTCGATGTGCGGGGCGGGCCGGGCTCGGTGGTGGCGCTCGGCGACTCGATCACCGACGGCACCAAGTCCACCAATGACGCCAACCGCCGCTGGCCCGATGTGCTCGCGCGGCGGCTGCGCGGCCAGTCCGAGGTCCCGGCGTACGGGGTGCTCAACGCGGGCATCTCCGCCAACCGCGTGGTGGCGGACCGCTATCCGGGCGAGGGCGTCTCCACGGACACCGGCGGGGTCAGCACCCAGCACCGGCTGGAGCGGGATGTGCTGGCCCAGACCGGGGCCCGTACGGTCGTCGTCTTCCAGGGCATCAACGATCTGCGGTGGGGCAGCTCGGCCGAGGAGCTGATCGCGGGTCTGCGGGCGGTCGCGGCGCGGGTGCGCGAGCGCGGGCTGCGGGTGGTCGGGGCGACCATCGCCCCGTGCGAGGGCGAGTCGCTGTGCACGGCGGACGCGGACGCGCGGCGCTCGGCCGTCAACGCCTTCATCCGGGACAGCGGCGGGGCGTTCGACGCCGTGCTGGACTTCGACGCGGTGGTGCGGGACCCCGGGCACCCGGCGCGGATCCTGCCCGCCTATGACAGCGGGGACCATCTGCACCCGGGCGACGCGGGGTTGCGGGCGATGGCGGAGTCGATCGACCTGCGGAAGCTGGTGGGGTAGGGGGAGCTCCGGGGAGCCCCCCAGGGAGCCCACCCCGGGGAGCCCCGGGGTGGGCTCCCCCCTCCTCGTACCTCGCTCCTCGTACCTCGTCAGCACACCCCGGACGCCCTACCGCGGGTCACAACGCCCCGCCGCGGGTCATACCTCCAGGTCGACGACGACCGGCGCGTGGTCGGACGCGCCCTTGCCCTTGCGCTCCTCGCGGTCCACATACGCGTCGCCGACCGCCTTGGCGAACGTCTCGTTGCCGTAGACCAGGTCGATGCGCATGCCGCGGTTCTTGGGGAAGCACAGCTCGCGGTAGTCCCAGTAGGTGAAGGGGCGGTCGTACTTCAGCGGCCGCGGCACCACGTCCGAAAGACCCGCATCGCGCAGCGCCGCCAGGGCCTCGCGCTCCAGGTCCGTCACATGGGTCAGCCCGTCGAAGGCGGAGCGGTCCCAGACGTCCTCGTCGGTCGGCGCCACATTGAAGTCGCCGAGGACCGCGAAGGGGCGCTCACCGGCCGCGTCCCCGGCGACGGCCGTGCGCAGCGCCTCCAGCCAGCGGAGCTTGTAGTCGTAGTGGGGGTGGCCGATCTCCCGGCCGTTGGGCACGTAGACCGACCAGAGGCGGACCGGGCCGCAGGTGGCGCCTATCGCCCGCGGCTCCTGGCCGCCGTCGTAGTCCGGGCCGCCGGGGAGGCCCACGGTGACGTCCGTGAGCCCGGCCCTGGAGAGCAGCGCCACTCCGTTCCACCGGCCGGTGGCGTGGACCGCGGCCTCGTAGCCGAGCTCACGGAGCGGCTCGTACGGGAAGGCGGACTCGGCGCACTTGGTCTCCTGGACGCACAGGACGTCCGTGCCGCTGCTCTCCAGCCAGGCCAGCAGCCGGGGCAGCCGGGCGGTGATCGAATTGACGTTCCAGGTCGCGATGCGCATAGGGCACAACCTACATCCCGGGTCCGACAGCCGGTCCGGCCCTCAGAGGGTGAGGGATTCGCCCGGGGTCAGCCGCAGGTGCTCGGCGCCTTCGGTGCCGGGGCCCTCGGGGCCGAGCATCCGCCCGTAGACCATGTGCGCGATGTCGGAGAGCAGGGCGTCGTGGATGTCGATGGCCCGGCGCGGGCCGACCGCGCGGACGTAGTCGAGGATCTCGGCGAACTTGTTCCAGGGGGCGTGCACCGGCAGCATCAGCGTGTCCACCCGCCGCCCGGCGGGCACGGTGAGGGCGTCGCCGGGGTGGAAGAGCGCGCCGTCCAGCAGATAGCCCACATTGGTGATCCGGGGGATGTCGGGGTGGATGACGGCGTGCAGCTGGCCGTGGACCTCGATGTCGAATCCCGCCGCGGTGAAGGAGTCGCCCTCCCCGATGGTGTGCACCCGCCCGGGGAACGCCGCAGAGATCTGGCCGGAGACGCTGGAGAGGGTCCAGATGTGGGCGGCGGGGTTGGCGTCGAGCGCCGTGCGCAGCCGCTCCTCGTTGAAGTGGTCGAAGTGCTCGTGGGTGACCAGGATCGCGTCCGCGCCGACCGCGGCGTCCTCTTCGCTGAAGGTTCCGGGGTCGATGACGAGCGTCTGCCCGTCCTTTTCGATCCGGACGCAGGCATGGCCCTTCTTGGTGAGCTTCATGGAGATCATTGTGCTACCGCGGCCTCTGTGGGCGTACTAAGCGGGTCGGAGGAGGTCCGCTATGGTTCGGCAGCGCCCCGGAGGGGCGCGGGGCTGTGTCGATATGCGGCTCCGCCGCGGGGCGCGACCAGCCACGACGGCGCCGCAGATGGCCAACGACTCATCGCGGCACTTCCCAACCACTCATCGCGGCACTTCCAGCGGAGCGTCTAGCCTTCCGGGCTGGTCTCCTCGCGGATGATCCGCTGGGCCACGGCGAAGGCGGAGTTGGCCGTCGGCATCCCGCAGTAGACGCCGGTGTGCAGCAGCACCTCCTTGATCTCGGTGGGGGTGAGCCCGTTGCGCAGCGCGGCCCGCGTGTGGAAGGCGAGTTCGTCGAGGTGGCCGCGGGCGGCGAGGGCGGTGAGGGTGACCACGCTGCGGATCCGCCGGTCGATGCCGGGCCGGGTCCACACCTCGCCCCATGCGTAGCGGGTGATGAAGTCCTGGAAGTCGCCGGTGAACTCGTCGGCAAGGGACTGCGCGCGGTCCACATGGGCGTCGCCGAGCACCTCGCGGCGCACCTTGATGCCCTGGTCGTAGGCGTCGGCGCGGGCGTCCAGCACCGGTTCGGGCACGTGGTGGCCGTATTCGACGACCTCGGCGCCGGGCGGCGTGGGCGAGAGCACGGGCTTGGGCGGGGGCGCGGGGATCGCGGTCATCCCGGTCGGGTGGTCCGGGGACTGCCAGGAGCTGGAGAAGTGGCGCACCAGCAGATCGGTGACGGCCATGGGCTGTTCGACGGGGGTGAGATGGGAGGCGCCGGGGACGAGCGCGAGCCGCGCGTCGGCGATCCCGGCGACCAGGACCCGGGCGTCGGCGGCCGGGGTGACCTGGTCGTCGGCGCCGGCCACCACGAGGGTGGGGATGCCGATCCGGCTGAGCTCGGCGCGGATGTCGAAGGCGGCGAGGGCCTCGCAGGCGGCGATGTAGCAGCCGGGGTCGGTGGTGCGGACCATCTGGACGGCCCACTCGACGATGGCGGGCTGGGCGGCGGCGAAGGCGGGGGTGAACCAGCGCTCGGGGGTGGCGCGGGCGATCGGGTCGAGGCCGTTGGTGCGGACCACGACGCCGCGCTGCCGGAAGGAGTCGGCGGTGCCGAAGCGCGGGGAGGCGGAGACGAGGGCGAGTGAGCCCACTCTATGGGGATGTCGGAGGGCGAGTTCGGCGCCGATGGCCCCGCCGATCGAGCAGCCCGCGTAGCCGAAGCGCTCGACGCCGAGCTGGTCGAGGGTGGCCAGCAGCCGGGCGGCCAGCTCGGCCACGGAGGGGGCCGGATGGG
>NZ_JAEEAP010000556.1 GCF_016103465.1 Streptomyces sabulosicollis | reverse complement strand
GGAGTGGGGGAGGGGGTGCCGGAGGCGTCCTTCCCCGGCTTGGCGCGGGTGGCGTCCTTCCCGCCCCTCCCGCCGTCCGTGTCGCCGCCGAAGAGGGCGATGCCGGTGGGCACGGCCACGGCGGCGACCGCGACGGCCGCGCCCGCGCCGATGAGCAGACGGCGGCGCGAGGGCGCCAGGGGCCCCGGGGGTGTCCGCGACAGGGGCTTGGGGGGTGTCCGCGGTGGGTGCGAGGGCGGTCCGTCCAGTTCGCGGCGGAGCCGTTCGCGTTCCGCCAGCAACCGGTCGCGTTCGGCCCGGAGTCGGCCGAGCTCCTCGACCCCGGCGTCCGCTTCCGTCGTCGTCTTCCCGCCGTCCGGCCCGGTGCGCCCCGCACCGGATGAGCCACCGGGTACGCCCTCCGGCGAGGGTCCTCGCTCGTCCATGCCCGCTCCCACCGTTTCCCTGTTCCGCTCCGTGTGCCGCACCGTCCGCGAGACCGGCCGGACCGGCGGCTACTCGATCCGCCAGAGCCGTATGGCGTTGTCGTCGTAAGCGCCGGTCGCCAGCGTCAGCCCGTCCGCCGTGAAGGCCGTGGGCTGGGACAGGGACGCGAGCTCCAGGGGCTTCGCGCGTTCCTTGTGCGTGGCCGCGTCCCAGAAGCGCAACACGAGCCCGCTGTAGAAGCCGAGTGTGACGATGGTCTTCCCGTCCCCGCTGTAGGCCAGCGCGCTGACGCCGACGGTGCGGGCGCGCAGCGGCTTGCCGCGCCGGGTGCCAGTGGCGGTGTCCCACAGCCGTACGAGGCCATCGCCGCCCACACTCGCGCTCACCGCCAGGGTCTTGCCGTCCGGGCTGAACGCCATGGCGCCGACGCCGCCCTCGTGTCCGGTCAGTGCCTCGCCCCGTTGCCTGCGGGACGCCACGTCCCACAGCCGCACGACCCCGTCGCCGACATGGCTGCTCACCGCCAGCGTCTTGCCGTCCGGACTGAACAACAGGCCCTCGACACCACCCTCGTGCCCGGTCAGCGGCTCGCCCCGCTGTGTGCGGGAGGCCACGTCCCACAGCCGCACGACCTCGCCACCCGGGTCGTTCGTGCCACCCGCGGCCAGCGTCCTGCCGTCCGGGCTGAAGGCCACCACCTCGAACGGCCGCTGGGCGTGGTCCGGCAGACGCAGCGGCCTGCCATCGCCGCGCAACGAGGGAAGGTGCCAGAACTGCGCCCTGTCCGCACCTCCGGTGACGAGCGTCGTACCGTCCGAGCTGACCGCCGCGGACTGGAACACGACGACAGCCGAGGTCAGCGGCGTGCCGATCGGCCGGTGCCCCGGGACGTCCCACAGCCGCAGGTTCCCCTCATCGGCCTCGGTGGAGACCAGCGTCCGCCCGTCCGGGCTGAACCACACACCGCCGAGGGTGCCGGAGTGGCCCTTGAGAGTGGCGAGGCGGCGGATCGTGGGGTGCGCGGGAATGCCCGTCACGCGGTGCGGGCGCCTCGGCCGAGGGCGAGGGCGAGCGGAGGCGGACGAGTCGTCATCCCGGGCGAGGAGAGCGGCAGCGGCCCCGCCTCCGGCGACCACGAGGGCGCCGCCCGCGACGAGCAGGCCCCGGCGGGAGACCCCCGCGAGGCGCGGATGCGCAGGGGAGACGTCCGCGCCCGCGGGGGCGTGCGGAGCGGCCGCGGGTGGCGGCTCCTGGGGCGCGCGGGCGACGGGCACCCCATCCGCTCGCTCCCCGGTGCCCCCGGCCGCCACCTCGAGCGCGGGGCCGGGCACATCGGTTGATGCGGCGTTGGCCCGTCGCCGCTCCACCTGCAACCTGAGCCGCGCGACCTCCTCCCGGAGACGGCCGCACTCGGCCCGTAGCCGCTCGCCCTCGGCCCGTAGGCGCTCGCCCTGGTCCTCCCCGCCCGTGGACGGGACATTCTGGCCTCCCGTGGACGGGACGTTCTCGCCCGTCGGGTGGGCCGTCCGCTCGTCCATATCGCCACTCTCCCCGTCAAGGCCCGCACTGTTCCGGCGATCGGTGGTGTGTGCCGCGACCGCGGCACACACCACCGCTGATCAGCCGAGCCGCTTCTCGATCTTCGAGAGCTGCAGTGCGGGCCACTTCTCCACCATCGCGTCCTCGTCCGCCTCGCTCACCTGGTCGCTCCCGTCCCAGACGATGGCCTCCACGACGACCGTCCCGAGCCGGATCGCCAGGACCGTGACGCCCGGCGCCTCGAAGGACAGGGCCGTGTCCCCCAGACCGGACGCGTGCTCCTTGGCGCCCCGGATCTTGTGGATCTGGTCGCGGTTGTCCTCCACCAGCCCGTCCCAGGCCGCCTCCGCGGCGTCCTCGTCGTCGTAGGCGAGGACATCGGACTTGACCCGGAAGAACACGTTCTCCGACCGCTCGAGCACGACCATCCCCGCCCCGCGCAGGTGCCCGCACGCCCAGCCGTCGCCCTCCTTGCGCCACTTCCGGCACTGCTCGTCCAGGTCGGTGCCGGACAGCACGGATCTCCCCTCCTTGTTGCCGGCCGGTACCGACAGGGCACCGGTGAGCCCGTCGTGCGGCACGAACCCGGGCAGGTCGCGCTTGGTCGGCAGCGCCGCGTCCAGGTCCGCGGCGTCCAGCGTGGGGGCGGGCCACAGCAGGTACGCGCCGAACCCGGCCACCGCGAGCACCGCGGCCACCACTCCGACCAGCGCGCCGCGGCGCGTCATTCGAACCATGCCCGTCACCGTAAGGACGCGCGTCGGGACCGGTCCCCATCCGCACGCGTTACGGGACGTCGCGATCCTCGGCCGTCCCGTTCCAGGAGCGCAGTTTCTCGGGGTTGAGCACGGCCCAGACCCGGGCGACGTGGTGGTCGGCGATGTCGAGGCCGATGACGGCGGCGACCTGGCCGTCGTAGCGGGCCACGAGGCCGGTGCGCCCGTTGACGGGGTGGGCGGCCAGGGTCGTGCGCGGGTGGCGGGCCAGGAGCGTCAGCAGGCTGTGGGTGACCCGTCGGCGGCCGTGCACGGGCCTGATCAGGGCCCGCACCCTTCCGCCGCCGTCGAAGAACGCCGTGGCGTCCGGACACAGCAGCGACGCGAGCAGTTCGGCGTCTTCGCCCACGCATGCCCGGCGGACGGCGCGGGCGAGGGCATCGTGCTCTTCCGGTGGTGTGGGGCGTGAGCGCCGCGTCCGGTCCCGGCCGACCGCCTCCGTCAGCCTCGCCCGCGCCCCCTCGGCGTCTCCCGGCTCCGTGCGACGGCCCTCGCTCCGGCCGGTCGCACCCCGGCCGGGGTGGGTGAGTCGGCTCCGGCAGATCCCGCCCGCGGTCTCCCCGAGCCAGGCCCGGGCCGTGGTGATCCCCCGGCGCTCCGCGTCGGACAGTCCGTACCACCGGCGGTAGGTCTCCTCGACGACGCTCTCCGCCGCGCCGGGGCCGCCCAGCATCCGGTGGCCGACATCCAGCAGATACCGGCGCTCGTCGAGCAGCTCGGCGAGCGGCACCGCGTCCGCATGGTCCATTCGCCCTCCTGCCGGGTCGTGTGACATGTGCGCTTCTCCACGGGGCTCGGCAGGGGGGCACTCGCAGGGCCTACGGATGCTCCACGAGCCAATCGGCGAACGCGGTCCCGGTGATGTGCGCGCCAGGCCCCGGCAGGAGCGAGGTCTCCTCCAGCTCGGCGCCGAAGTACGTGGCGCCCGGGTCCGCGACGACCTCGCGGGGGTCCTTCTTGGCCGCGAGTACCTCGCGGATGAGCTGGTCGAGCTGGAACTCGTCGGGGCCCGCCACTTCCACCACGTCGTTGACCGGGTCACCCACCGCGGTGCGGCCCACGTCCGCCGCCAGGTCGTCGGAGTAGACGGGCCGGATCCTGACGGGGGCCAGATGAACCGTGTCGCCCTCGGTCGCCGCGTCCGCCATCTCCTTCATGAACTCGAAGAACTGGGTGGCGTGGACGATGGAGTACGGGATCCCGGACGCCTTGATGAGCTGCTCCTGGACCTCCTTGGCCCTAAGGTATCCACTCCCCTGGAGCCGCTCGGTGCCGACGACGGACAGCGCCACGTGGTGCGCCACACCGGCCCGGGCCTCGGCCTCCAGGAGATGGGTGGTGGAGGTGCGGAAGAAGTCCATGGCGGCCTCGTCCTCGAACGAGGGGGAGTTGGACACGTCGACCACGACCGACGCGCCCCGCAACACCTCGGCCAGGCCCTCGCCGGTCAGCGTGTTGACACCGGTGTCGGGCGACGCCGCGACCGCCTCATGCCCCTGCTCGTTGAGCTTGCCGACCAGCTTCGAGCCGATGAGTCCGGTTCCACCGATCACTACGATCTTCATGGCGCGTTCCTCTCCGCGTACGAGACCTCGCAACAGGGGTGCGGTACGAGGTCATTCGGCGAGCTTTCCCTCGGTCGAGACCTCCTCCACCAGGGCGGAGAGTTCCTCCGGGATGGCCGGGACGCTCTCGCGGGTGACCCCGGTCGTGGGGGACCACACGAGGTTGACCCGCAGGGCTGGATCGAGGTTGGGGGTAGTCGCCGCGGTTGTGACCAACGCGGGTCTCGCGCCGCTCCAGTGCCGCTTCGAGGGTGGCCCGGGCGGACAGGGCCGCGGATTTGAGGTCGAAGGCGTGCGCGAGATCCTGGAAGCCGGCGATGTCCGGGTGCACGCCGACCTCCTCCCTCCTCTCCTCGATCAGCGTGAGTTCCGCCAGCCCGGCGCGCAGGCCCGTTTCGTCCCGTACGACTCCCGCGTGCTCGGTCATGGTGTCGCGGATGGCCCGCTGGAGGGCGCGGACATTCTCCCGTCCGTCGGCCGCGAGCAGATCGTCGATCTCCGCGCGGGCTTCCGCGACGGCCGACGCCGACCGGGGCTGCGCGGCCAGGGACTGTGAGGAGGCGGCGGCCGCCTGGGCCGAGATGCGGCCGAAGACCAGCAGTTCGATGAGGCTGTTACCGCCGAGGCGATTGGCGCCGTGCAGCCCGCTCGACGCCTCACCGATGGCGTACAGCCCCCGGACGTCGGTGCTGTGGTCCTCGGGCCGGACCCACACCCCGCCCATCGAGTAGTGCGCTGTGGGCGCGATCTCGATCGGATCGCGGGTGATGTCCGGCATTTGGAGGTCCAGCAGCGTCTGGTAGACGCGCGGGAGCCTCGTCATGATCGTCTGACGCGGCAGATGGGAGACGAGGACGTCGACACCGGCCTCGGCCAGTTCGATTGCCGCCCGCAGCCCAGCACCTCCGGTGCCGATCACGAGCACCGTGGTGGAAAGACGTCGTTCGGTGAGGGCCACGGTCTGCTCCGATCGTCGAGAGGTTGCCACTCACTACGACCAGACCGTCCCAGGATATGTGACACCCCCGGGTCCCGCCGTTCCCGCGGCGGGTGGCGCCTTCGGCGGTCCGGACGCACCCGGCCGCGTGCCG
>NZ_JAEEAP010000555.1 GCF_016103465.1 Streptomyces sabulosicollis | reverse complement strand
CCTCGCGGGGGCGCAGGTCGATCAGGGGTCTGAGCCGCACGGCGGGGTGGAGGGGGAGGTTCGGGGCGTCGATGGTGCGGATCAGGGAGACGATCTCCACGGTGTGGTGGGCGGCGAGCGCCCCGGCCACATTGAAGGTCGACCGGATGGTGCCGCCGATGCCATAGGCGTTGTGGAGCAGGAAAGAAATCTTCATGGTGATGTACGCGCGGCGTATCTGAACTGCCGCGACGTGCCCTCCCCTCCGAGACGGAGCCAGTAAGGACCGGTCGGTCGGTAAGACTGGCTGGGGCCGCGAAGGTTGCTTATGCGTGTGGTGATATGGGATCCACCACATTCGGGAAAGGGATTACAACCTTCCCCGGGTTCTGGGAGTCTGCGGGGTGTCCGTGCGGTGGCCGTACGGGCTCGATAGCGACCAGGGGTGGACAGAGAAATGAACGACTCCGGTGCGAAGCGGACCGTGGGCGCGGCCATCGCGGTGGTGGCGGCGCTGGCGCTGATGACCGGATGCGGCAGCGACTCCGGCGACGGCACGGCGGGCGGCGCCGAGCGGGCCAGTGGCGCCCCGCAGGGGGACGAGGCCGCGAGCTCCGGCCCGGCCGCGAAGCCGCTGTCCGCGTCCGCCCTGGAGCGGGCCGCCCTGACCAATGGCGAGGTCAAGGGGCTTGAGGTGCAGAAGATGACGGACAAGGAGGTCAGCGAGGGCGGCGCGGCCACGACCGGGAAGGCCGCGTGCCGGCCGCTGGCCGGGCTGATGGGGACGGAGTACGACCCGGCGCCCAAGGCCAGCGTCCACCGCGCCTACGCCACCGACCTCACCAAGGCGAAGGTCGGCGGCGCCGGCCTGATCCGGATCTCCTCCTACGGGCCGGGCGAGGCCGAGCGCACGGTGAAGGACCTGCGCGAGGCCGTCACCGCCTGCCGGGGCGGATTCCCGGCCGAGGACGGCTCGGGCGAGAAGGCGGACGTCACGAAGGTGACACCGCTGGACGCGCCGGAGGCCGGGGACGAGGCGGTGGCCTTCAGCCTGCATGACGCGGGCAAGGAGAAGGCCGTCATCAAGTTCACGGTGGTGCGGACGGGGCCGCAGGTGACGGTGTTCTTCGGGGTGAACATCGCGGACCCCGCGAAGTCCGAGATCCCCGCCGCGCTGGTGGACGCCCAGGTGGCGAAGGTGGAGAAGGCCACGCGGGGCGCCGCGTCCTAACGCCCGGCGGCTCGGTCACCCGTCGGCGGTCCGGCCACCCGCCAGCGGCCCGGTCACCCGCCAGCGGCCCGGTCCCCGTCGGTGGCCCGGTCTCAGTTGGTGGCGGAGGCGGCCGCGGCCGCCTCCGCCGACGCCTGGGCGCTGCCCCGCGCCAGAATGCGACGGAAGGTGTAGTCGGCCATATCGCGGCCGGCCTGGAGGGCGGCGGTGTCCGACGAGGTGACCGCCTTCCCCGACGTATAGCCGGAGATCGTGAAGTAGGCGTACCGCCCGATCGCGTTCGCCGAGCTCTGGCAGGCCGTCCGGCGGCAGAAGACCGGCACGCCCCCGCCCGAGAGCGAGGCGATGTTGGGCTTGTACCCGTCCTTGGCCTTCTCGGCCGCCGCCTTGCCGTCGAAGACGGCGACGCCGACTGTCACCGCGACGCCGTCCCGGGAGAAGGTGGCCCGCAGCAGCTTGCGGCAGCCGTTGTTCACCAGGACCGGGCCGAGCGCCCCCTGGGTGGCGGCCGCGCAGCTGGTGGTGGAGGCGGACGCCGCCTTGGTGTACGAGCGGTCGTCCTTCGCGGCGCGCTTGTCGGGGAAGAGGGTGGCCGCGCTCAGCGGCGCCTTGTCCCGCCGGGCGCTGGAGATGATGTCCAGCGGCTTCGGTGGCGCGGGCGGGGCCACGTTGGAGAAGGTGGGCTCGGGCGTCGCCGACTCGCTGGGCAGGTCCTGCGGGGTCGGCAGCCCTCCGGCCGAATCGCCGCCGCCGCTGTCCTTGTGGCCGCTGCTGACCACGGCGGTGGCGACGATCGCGGCGACGGCCGCGGTCGCCAGGACCCCGCCGCCGATGAAGAGCAGCCTGCGGCGGCGGTTGCGCGCGGCGGACTGATCGGCGAGCGCCGCCCAGTCCGGCGTCGGCGGCTGAGGCGCCTGAGAACCCCCGGGCCCGTAAGGCCCCCCTTGCCCAAAGCTCATGGCGCGCATCTTAGACCGGCCGGGTGACACGGTGGACCCGCCGACGGGCCCCTCTTCCGCCGCGCGCCCACCCGGCCGCCGCCCCCGGGCCGCGCGCGGGCACCCGGTGAAGCCCTCCCGGCGGCGGCCGGGGCCTGTGGAAGGCGGTCTGGCCCCGGCCCGCGTCGCGGCGCGCGGCCGGGTTTGCGGTGCCGCGGGGGATGGTGACCGGCGTGGGTGGGCGCCCTCACCCCTCTCGCCTTCCTTCCCTCGCGCACGAGGGCGGGAGGGAAGGAAGCTACGACTCGGCGCGGGAGGCCCCAGCGCTCCTGCGGGCGGGCGCCTCCGACGGTGGCCCGGCCTCGCTGAGGCGCCCGGGCCCGGCCGGGGCCCCGGCCTCGAATCGTCGGCCGCGAGCGGGTTCGCGGCCGCGCGGGGGCGTTTTGACCCCGGTGGGGGCGGGCCGGTATTCTGCCAGTTCGTTATGCGTATTGGCTTGCTCGTTCTCACGTGAGAGGCCGTTACGCCGGTCCACCGGGCCGATGACCAGCGGCGAGCACTCGGCATGCGTCACCGAGGTGCGGCCAAGGCTGTCGTGATCGTCCGGGTGGCCTTGTCCGGACCTGTCCTCCCGGCCCTCGCGGGCCCGGGGAGACTCCACTCACTGAAGAAGCGAAGGCTACGACCGTGCGTACGTACAGCCCCAAGCCCGGCGACGTTCAGCGTCAGTGGCATGTCATCGACGCCACCGACGTGGTTCTGGGCCGTCTGGCCTCCCAGGCCGCCACCCTTTTGCGGGGCAAGCACAAGCCGGTGTACGCGCCGCATGTCGACGCTGGTGACTTCGTCATCATCATCAACGCCGACAAGGTGCACCTCTCCGGCAACAAGCGGACCCAGAAGATGGCGTACCGCCACTCCGGCTACCCGGGTGGTCTGCGCTCCATCCGCTACGACGAGCTGCTGGAGAAGAACCCGGAGAAGGCCGTCGAGAAGGCCATCAAGGGCATGCTCCCCAAGAACACCCTCGGCCGTCAGATGCTCTCGAAGCTGAAGGTGTACTCGGGCGACCAGCACCCGCACGCCGCTCAGCAGCCCGTTCCGTTCGAGATCACCCAGGTCGCGCAGTAGTCCCGGCCACCCCTTACGACGAAGAGAATCTGAGGAGCATCGTGGCCGAGACCACCGCCGAGACCCCCCTCGATGTCGAGGAGTACACCACCGAGAGCGTCGAGACGGTCGAGTCGGAGTACACCTCCGAGTCGCTCGCTTCCCGCTTCGGTGACCCGCAGCCCGCCGCCGGCACCGGGCGCCGCAAGAACGCCGTGGCGCGTGTCCGCATCGTGCCGGGCAGCGGGCAGTGGAAGATCAACGGGCGTACTCTTGAGGAGTACTTCCCCAACAAGGTTCACCAGCAGGAAGTCAACGAGCCCTTCAAGGTGCTCGAGCTGGACGACCGCTACGACGTCATCGCCCGCATCTCGGGCGGCGGCGTCTCCGGCCAGGCCGGGGCGCTGCGTCTGGGCATCGCCCGGGCGCTGAACGAGGCGGACGTGGACAACAACCGCGGCCCCCTCAAGAAGGCCGGCTTCCTGACCCGTGACGACCGCGCCACCGAGCGTAAGAAGGCCGGTCTGAAGAAGGCCCGCAAGGCGCCGCAGTACAGCAAGCGCTGACGCCCATCGCGGCACCGCTGCTTCACCCGAACGCCCCGGCGGCACCACCTGTGCCTCCGGGGCGTTCGGCTATCGCCACCGGGGGGCGTATACCTACAAGCAAGCTCCAGCCCCCCAGCTCGTAACTTCGGAGGACACCAGTGGGACGACTCTTCGGTACGGATGGTGTGCGCGGCGTCGCGAACGCCGATCTGACGGCTGAGATGGCGCTCGGCCTGTCGGTAGCGGCGGCGCATGTGCTCGCCGAGGCGGGAACCTTCGAAGGCCATCGGCCGGTGGCGGTGGTCGGGCGGGATCCGCGAGCGTCCGGGGAGTTCCTCGAGGCGGCCGTGGTGGCGGGGCTGGCCAGCGCCGGGGTGGACGTGCTGCGGGTCGGCGTGCTGCCCACGCCGGCCGTCGCCCACCTGACCGGGGCGCTGGACGCGGACCTCGGGGTGATGCTCTCCGCGAGCCACAACCCGATGCCGGACAACGGCATCAAGTTCTTCGCCCGCGGCGGCCACAAGCTGGCCGACGAGCTGGAGGACCGCATCGAGACCACCTACCGCGCCCACGCCTCCGGCGAGCCGTGGGACCGGCCGACGGGCGCCGGGGTGGGCCGGGTCCGGGACTACGACGAGGGCTTCGACGCCTATGTGGCCCATCTGGTCGGCGTCCTCCCCAACCGGCTCGACGGCCTCAAGGTCGTCATCGACGGGGCGCACGGTGCCGCCGCCCGGGTCTCCCCCGAGGCGTTCGCGCGGGCCGGGGCCGAGGTCGTGACGATCGGCACCGACCCGGACGGGCTCAACATCAACGACGGCTACGGCTCCACCCACCTCGCCCGGCTCCAGGCGGCTGTCGTGGAGCACCGCGCGGACATCGGCGTCGCCCACGACGGGGACGCCGATCGCTGTCTCGCGGTGGACGCGACGGGCCGCGAGGTCGACGGCGACCAGATCCTCGCCGTCCTGGCGCTGGCCCTGCGCGAGGCGGGTGAGCTGCGCAAGGACACGGTGGTCGGCACCGTGATGTCCAACCTGGGCTTCAAGCTGGCCATGAAGCGCGAGGGCGTCGAGCTGGTCCAGACGGCGGTCGGGGACCGCTATGTGCTGGAGGAGATGAAGACGCGCGGCTACGCCCTGGGCGGCGAGCAGTCCGGGCACGTCATCGTCCTCGACCACGCCACCACCGGTGACGGCACCCTCACCGGTCTGCTGCTGGCGGCCCGTGTCGCCGCGACCGGCCGCACCCTGGCCGACCTCGCGGGCGTCATGGAGCGGCTGCCGCAGGTGCTGGTCAACGTCCCCGACGTGGACAAGTCCCGCGTCGCCTCCAGCGCCGACCTGGCCGCGGCCGTCGCCGAGGCCGAGCGCGAGCTGGGCGAGACCGGCCGGGTGCTGCTCCGCCCCTCGGGCACCGAGCCGCTGGTGCGGGTCATGGTCGAGGCGGCCGACATCGAGCAGGCCCGCTCGGTCGCGGGACGCCTGGCGGACGCGGTGAAGTCGGCCTTGGGCTAGGGCCGTGTCGCTCCTGAAGCGCCGGAGAGGCTGGAAATCCAGCCTCTCCGGCGTTTGAGGAGCGGGGTCCGGGGCGGAGCCCCGGCG
>NZ_JAEEAP010000554.1 GCF_016103465.1 Streptomyces sabulosicollis | reverse complement strand
TTTAGCGAGTGTCTCGGGGGCTCGGAGATGGGTATAAGAGACAGGCCGGGGCCGCTGGTCGCGACGGAGCTGGCGGCGCGGCTGTGGGCGGCGGGTCCGTTCGAGGCAGGGCTCTCAAGATCCGTGCTGGAGGGCGCGGTCCGGGGCGAGACGGTGGTGACGGCGCTGGACGAGGGCGGTGCGCCGGTCGAGCATCTGGCCTCCGCCGACGCGGTGCTGGCGCTGGGGCCGACGGCGGTCGCGGTGATTTCGGCTCAGGAGGTGGCGTGTTCGGCGGAGCTGATGCGGTCCGTCGATCCGGCCACCCCGCTGCACCGGACGACCCCGAGCCGAATCCGGGTGAACAAGGCGAACCAGACCATCCAGGAGAACCAGACGGTCCAGGCGGACCAGACGGTGCAGGCGGACCAGACGGTCCAGGCGGACCAGGCGGTGCAGGCGGACCAGGCGGTGCAGGCGGACCAGGCGGTGCAGGCGGACCGGGCGGACACGGACCGGGCGAGCCGTTCGGGGCCGGGCCGTTCGGGGATCGGCGCCCGGCTGCGCCGCGAGGCGGCGCTGCTGACCGCGGCCCAACAGCTGGGCAGCGCCTCCCGTACGGTCGAGCTCGCGGTGGACCACGCCAAGCGGCGCACCCAGTTCGGTCGGCCGATCGGCGCCTTCCAGGCCGTACAGCACCTGTGCGCCCAGATGCTGGTTCGCGCCGAATCAGCCAGAAGTGTGGTGTATGCCGCGGCGGTCACAGAAGACCCGGGTGACATCGCGACAGCCAAGTTGCTCGCCGATGAGGCCGCTGTCCACAATGCCCGCGATTGTCTGCAGGTCCACGGTGGGATGGGTTTCACCTGGGAGGCGGATGTCCACCTCCATCTCAAGCGGGCCTGGGTGCGGGCAGGTCAGTGGCAGTCGGCGGCGGAGGCGGAGGAGGAACTGGCGGCCGGGCTCGTGTCGACCGTTGAAACATGTTTGTAGCCGAGCTCGATGGATACGCCTGAATTGTTGGGATGTCGCATTCTCTGGGGAGATCCCCAGAGCTTCCGAGGTGACCGAGCGTTGATACCAGGTTGTTTCCTAGGCGTGACTCGTCACAGGGTGGAGTCGGGCCCAGGCTCGGGTACTCTCCGTGGGGTGCGAGCGCTTATGGGGTGCGAGAGGCCCGGCGTTGCCCATGGGGCGATTCCGGGCATGACGACGTGCCCCGCTCGCCGGGGGTGTGCGACGCCCCAGCCTCGATGTTCGAGTCCTCAGGACGCGTGTCGCACAGTATGCCCCACGCATACTCCTTGGCGCTGGAATATGACCGAAGCGCTTGTTGGGGTGACTGTACGTCAACCATGCTGTCGCGCACGGGGGTACCTCCCAGTGGTAGCTGGGGGAGTGTCACGGTCCGTGACCTCTTGGAGGTACAAGGCGATGTGTCTGCCGGTTCGGATGGTGTGAGCGGTGCAGGTGCTTCAGGCGCAGATGGAGGTCCGGCCCGACCCGGCGGAGGTGAGTCGTGCCCGTCGGTGGGCCCGTTCACGGCTCGTCGGGTCCGGGATCGGAGCCGATGAGCCACTCGCTGAGACGTTGATTCTGCTCATTTCCGAACTCGTCACCAACGCCGTGGTGCACACCGGCTGTCCGGCCGTACTGCGGATGCTCTTCCCCATCCAGTCGATGGGCGGCGGAAGCGCTGGTGGCGGTACCGGGGGCGGGGCGCCGGGGCCGTTCACGAGCCGGGGTGCCGGTCTGGCGACGGTCCGGGTCGAGGTCGCCGACGCCAGTGACCGCGCTCCACGCCAGCGCTGCGCCGATGAGGAGGACACTCATGGGCGGGGCCTGGAACTGGTCGACGGTCTCGCCGACCGGTGGGGCTGGCAGCCGGAGGGTTCCGGGAAGCGCATCTGGTGCGAAATCGACCGCGCGAAGGGCGAGGAGTCGCTTTCCAAGAAGCGAGCGGCCTCTCATGCGCCGCCCCACATGGGGCGAATCAGGCAAAGTCCAGACCAGGTGTTGACGTGACGTGTTCGGTTGATCACTCTAGGATCAGCGATTCGTCGTGAGGGGACGCCGAGGGCTGTGATGTCGTTGTGGGCCCTGTGTCCACGGGGACGTTCCTTGGCGAGTGCGGGTCGCGCCCCCGCTGCTGAAACAGGGCTCAGCGTCGGGGAGCCGGGTGGCGGTGCGCGGTGCCGTGCTCGGGGCGCGCATGAGCGCACCGCCACCCGAGAAAGATCGACCCGCCATCCCCTCCATGGGTCTCGGAGGCGTCGGGGCGGCGGAGTCGAAGGCGTCACGGAGCCGAGGCCGTCAGAGGATCGCGACCGGTGCCACGGGTGCGCCCGTGCCGCCGACGAACGGCTCGGGCGGGGCCGACAGCAGAAAGTCATAGCGCCCCTCCTCGGCGCAGGCTCCGGAGAGTTCCTCCAGATTCCAGTTCTGGCCCTGGAGCATGCCCATCTCCACGAGGTCGAGGGCGTGGACCGGCATCCAGAGGTCCTCGATCTCCGGTGGGAAGACCTCGAAGGTCAGGGTGTCATTGGCGACCGCCGCCACATCGCGGGTGTGGAACCACTCGGGCGTGCGCAGGGACAGGCCCGGTGAGGGGAAGGCGTACGCCTCCTTCTCGCCCGCCAGGTACCGCTGGATCTGCCCGGTGCGGACGAGCGCGATGTCTCCGGCGCGCACCTTCGTCCCGGCCAGTTCCTCGGCGGCGTCGAGGTCTTCGGGGGTGACCACATGGCCTTCGGGCAGCCGCTCGAGGCCCCGGGTCCGGGCCACGTCGAGGAGCACTCCGCGCGAGACGAGGGGGCCCGCCGTGTGGACACCGCTGAAGGCGGCGCGTCCATGGGCGGTGATGGAGCCGGCGGGGCGGCCGTTGTAGATCCTGCCGGAGTGCGAGACATGGGTGAGGCCGTCCCAGTGGGTACCGGCCTGGAGCCCCATCGTCACGGCGTCGTCGCTGGTCGCCACCGTGTCCGGGCCGAACATCTCGAAGTTGACCGCGATCATCGTATGCAGCGGGTTGACCCGCCCGGGGATCATTCCGGTCTGGATGCCGTCCTGCCGCAGCGGCACCGCGAGCGGTACGCGACGGCCGGTCCGTATCGTCGCTGCGGCCTCCCGGACCACGGCATCGGTGATCAGGTTGAGCGTGCCGATCTCGTCCGCCGTTCCCCAGCGGCCCCAGTTGTTGACGCGCTTGGCGATCTCGTGGAACTCGGCTGGCAGCGGCATGGCGTCTCCTTCGGTGTTCCCGGTCGACGTTTGTGTGCGGGGGCTTGTACTCGGGCCGCGTCTGCTCAAAAATCTAACGGACCGTCAGAAACTCCGGGAGGGGATGCGACGTGGGCAGCTTCTTGGACGGCAAGGTGGTCGCCGTCACCGGGGCCGGACGCGGTATCGGACGAGCGGTGGCCCTCGCCTGCGCGGCCGAGGGGGCACAGGTCGTCGTCAACGACTACGGGGTCTCGATCGAGGGCGGCGAACCGAGCAGCGAGGTCGCCGAGGCCGTGGTCAAGGAGATCGCGGCGGCGGGCGGCGAGGCGGTCGCGGTCGCCGACGACGTTTCGACCATGGCCGGTGGCCAGCGGATCGTGGACACCGCGCTGGAGCGGTACGGACGGCTGGACGGGGTCGTCTGCGTCGCCGGGATCCTGCGCGAGCGGATGCTCTTCAACATGTCCGAGGAGGAGTGGGACCCGGTCGTCGCCACCCACCTCAAGGGCACCTTCACGGTCTTCCGGGCGGCGTCGGCGGTGATGCGCCGCCAGCGGTCCGGCACCCTGATCGGCTTCACCAGCGGCAACCACCAGGGCAGCGTCGCCCAGGCCAACTACGCCTCCGCCAAGGGCGGGATCATCTCCCTGGTGCGCAGCGCGGCGCTGGGACTGCACAAGTACGGCGTCACGGCGAACTGTGTCGCACCGGTCGCCCGCACCCGGATGTCCGCCAACGTACCGATGGAACTCAAGGAGATCGGCGAGCCGGAGGATGTGGCGGCCCTGGTCGTCTATCTGCTGAGCGAACGCGCCCGCGCGGAGCGGATCACCGGCCAGGTCTATACGATCGCAGGCCCCAAGATCGCGGTCTGGGCCCAGCCCCGTGAGCTGCGCGCCGGATACGCCGAGGGCGCCTGGACCCCGGAGAGGATCGCCGACTTCCTCCCGGGCACGGTCGGCACCGACCCCATGCCGATGCTGGCCCAACTGGAGGCCATGGCCCGGGCGGCCGCCGACGGCCAACGCCCCAACGCCTGACCCCGGCAGCGCCGGGGCGTGCCGGGAACACCGACCAGGGCCGACGAGGGGAGAGGCTGTGGACTTCGCTTTCGGGCCGGAGGACGAGCGGTTCCGCGCCGAGGCGCGCGACTGGCTGGCCGGACACTTCACCGGACCGTTCGCCGCGCTCAAGCAACAGCCCGGCGGCCACCCCGGTGAGGCGCACGGCGACATGGCCGCCCGCCGCGCCTGGGAGCGCGAGCTCGGCACGGGCGGCTGGATCGGCCTGGGCTGGGACCGTACGGACGGGGCGTACGGCAACCGCGCCGCGACGCTGACCCAACAGGTGGTCTGGGCCGAGGAGTACGCCCGCGCCGGGGCACCCGGCCGACTGGGCCACATCGGCGAGAACCTCCTCGGGCCCACCCTGCTCGCCCACGGCGACGCCGCCCAGCGCACCCGCTTCCTGCCGCCGATCGCCCGTGGCGAGGAGGTGTGGTGCCAGGGCTACAGCGAACCCGACGCCGGTTCGGACCTCGCCGGGCTGCGGACCCGCGCCGTCCGCGACCCGGGCGAGGGCACCTATCGGATCACCGGGCAGAAGATCTGGACCTCCCTCGCCCATGAGGCCGACTGGTGCTTTGTGCTGGCGCGCACCGAGGAGGGCTCACAGCGCCATCATGGACTCTCCTTTCTGCTGGTCCCGATGGACCAGCCGGGACGGATCGAGGTGCGGCCGATCCGGCAGCTGACCGGGACCGCGGAGTTCAACGAGGTGTTCTTCGACGGGGCCGTGGCCCGTGCCGAACACCTCGTCGGCGGCGCGGGCCACGGCTGGCGCGTGGCCATGAGCCTGCTGGCGGTGGAGCGCGGGGTCTCCACCCTGGTCCAGCAGATCGGCTTCGCCCAGGAGCTGAGCCGGGTGGTGCGGCTGGCGCTGGAGACCGGCGCCGCGGAGGAGCCCGTCCTGCGTGACCGGCTCATACGGCAGTGGGCCGAGCTCAAGGCCATGCGCTGGAACGCCCTGCGCACCCTGGGCACCGCACAGAGCCCCGCCCCGGACTCCGCCCGGCCCGGCCGGGACCCGGCCCCGCGGAAGCTGTTCTCTTATACACATCTCCGAGCCCACGAGACACTCGCTAAA
>NZ_JAEEAP010000553.1 GCF_016103465.1 Streptomyces sabulosicollis | reverse complement strand
GTCGGGGGGCCCCGGCCGACGCCCCCCGACCCCGCGCCCGACCCGGCCGCGGCGGACGGCGGCGCGCGCGGCACCGGCGCCGGGCAGGGGAAGAAGAGCGCGGGCCGGAATCTGCGCGCCGCGATAGGGGTGGGCGTCGGCCTCGGCGTGATCATCCTGGCCTCGCTCTTCATCTACAAGCCGGTGTTCGTCGGCGTGGTGGCGGTCGCGGTGGTGGTCGGGCTCTGGGAGCTGACCTCGCGGCTGGCCGAGCGCAAGGACATCCGGGTCCCCCTGGTGCCGCTCGCCGTCGGTGGGGTCGCCATGGTCGTCGCCGGCTATGTGCGCGGCGCCCAGGGCGCGGTGGTGGCGGTCGCCCTTACGGCGCTCGCGGTGCTGGTCTGGCGGATGACCGAGCCGCCGGACAACTACCTCAGGGATGTCACCGCGGGCGTCTTCGCCGCCTTCTACGTGCCATTTCTGGCCACTTTCGTGGCGCTGATGCTCGACACCGACGACGGCCCGTGGCGGGTCCTGACCTTCCTGCTGCTGACCGTGGTCAGCGACACGGGTGCGTACGCGGTGGGCTGGCGCTTCGGCAAGCATCCGCTGGCCCCGCGCATCAGCCCCGGCAAGACCCGCGAGGGGCTGCTGGGCGCGGTGACCTTCGCGATGGCCGCGGGCGCCTTGTGCATGCACTTCCTCATCGACGACGGCGTCTGGTGGCAGGGCCTGCTGCTCGGCCTCGCCGCCGCGGTCAGCGCGACCCTGGGCGACCTCGGCGAGTCCATGATCAAGCGGGACCTCGGCATCAAGGACATGGGCAAGCTGCTGCCCGGCCATGGCGGGATCATGGACCGGCTCGACTCGCTGCTGCCCACCGCGCCGGTGGTGTGGCTGCTGCTGGTGATCTTCGTGGGCGGCGGCTGACCACGCCCGCCCACGGGCCCCGCGCCACTCCCGGCGCGGGGCCCTTCGTACGTCTGCGACACTGGGTGAACCATGCCTAAGCCCGGAGAACTCTTGTTCCCAGGGCACGAAGAAGCCCCCTACCAGCGATTTCGTCGCCAGTAGGGGGCCGTCTAGTACCCGGTGGGCCGTCGCTGGGCCGTCAGGGTGGCGGGGCCGTGCCGAAGACGCCGTCAAGGGCCCGGCGGGCACGCTCCTTGCTGCTGGGCATCAGGTGCGCGTACACCCGCAGCGTCATCGCGGGGTCGGAGTGCCCCAGGTACTCGCTCACGGCCTTGATGCTCTCGCCCGCGTCCAGGAGCAGGGAGGCGTAGAGGTGCCGTAGGGCGTGCATGCCGTGCTCTCGCGCTGAGGCGTACGGCTCGCCCGGCTCGGGCATGGGGATGACCCCAGCCGCCGCCAGGGCCGGTTTCCACTCCTGGATGTTGAAGTTGCTCCGCCAGACCACCCCGCCAGCGCGATTGGTGAAGAGGAGCCGCACCGTGACCAGAGGCCCATCCGGCGTCCGCCACGGCAGCGTCACGGCTACCGGCTTGTACTGGTCTGTGTGGTCGAGGAGGGAGCCAGCGACGTACTGAGCCATGGGCACGTCTCGCTCCCTGTTGCCTTTCGGGGGAGCGAACACGGCCACCCCCTTGATGAGCTTCACCTGCCGGATCACGTGCACAACGCGTGCCTCGTAGTCCACCGCATCCTCGCCGAGACCGAAGATCTCACCCTGGCGCAGTCCACACCCTGCGCCGACATCGACTCCGGAGCGGTATCGAGGTGACAGCCCTCCTCGGACGGCGATTGCGCGGTCCGGGGTCCAGGGAACGATCCGACGCGGCGTGGGCGATGGCGGGCGGACGGACGCCGCACTGCACGGGTTGCGCGCCAGATGCCCATCATCCACGGCGGCCGACAGGACTGCGCGGGCGTCGGCATAGATGTTGCGGGCGTACGCAGCGGCTATGGGAGCGTGCTCTAGGTCCCGCACGAACTCTCGGATATGGACCGGGCGGAAAGACCCGAGCGGTCGCGATCCGATCCGCGGGAAGACGTGCAGTCGGAGATGGGTCTCCACAAGGATGCGGGTGGCCGGATCGGTCGTCTGCGCCGCGATCCAGCGTTCCGCGTACTGCTGGAAGGTGATTCGGGCCGCTTTGGGGTCCACATACTGGCCGCGCGACATGTCGGCCGCCGTCTCAGCCAGCCACTCCTCTGCTCGGCGCTTCTGGCGGTCTGGGAAGCTCTTGGACTTCTCGGTGCCGTCGGGGCCGACGTAGCGAGCGCGGTAGCGCATGCCCGTGCCATAGCGCTCGGTCTTGACCTTGGCGGGCTTGCCGTCTGGCCCGGTCTCGGTCTTGTACCAGCGGTCTTGGATGTGTCCGGCCATCAGGCGGCCCCCGCCATCTGGGACTCAACCCACGCTCGTACGACCTCGGGGTCGAAGCGGACGTATCGGCCCACCCGGAAGCTCCGGGGCCCGACGCCCTTACGACGCCACTGATAGACGGTCTCGACACTCGGCAGGCGGAACAAGATCACCAGATCTTCGGGGGTCAGGTACTGATCAGGGAGGGGCTGCTTCACCCGCACACCTCCCAGTCGTCCAGGTCGGGCAGATCGGCCAGGGCTTGTCGGGCGGTTTCGCGTGCGTCGGCGATGTCGCGGCGGATGTTGGCGGCGAGCCAGGATTCGCCGGGGGTGTGGCCGTGTCCGGCGTAGGTCCAGTGGGCGATGACGAGGGTGGTTGCCTCGGGGTGGTCGTCGGGGTCGGGCAGGCCGCGTTCGCGTCGTTCTTGGGCGGCGCGGTAGTCGGCGCGGGCCTGGCGGAGTGCTCCGAGGGTGGTGGAGTAGCGGCGGGATTTGGTGGAGAAGTGGCCGCGGAAGCCGAGCATGTGAGCCCAGTCGAGGAGCTTGCGGTCCGGGTAGAGCGGGTGCAGGTCTAGGCAGGCTTCGATCAGCCGCCGCGGGTGGTCGGGGACCTCGAGCAGGATGAGGGCTTCTTTGTTGCCGACGCGGCGGTCCACGGTGCCGGTGGTCTCGGCTGCTTTGGTGGCGTACTTGGCGACGTAGGAGGCCACGGCCTGTTCGGTGATCTCTTCGCCGTTGCCGAAGGCGCCGATGGGCTGTACGTCGAGCTGCGTGCCCCAGCGCAGAGTCCGGGCCGGTTGGGTGCGGGCCGGTCGGCCAGGGTCGGGCCGGTATGCCGCCGGGGCTACCTCTACCGCGACGCGGGCCGCGGCGGCGTGGATGGCGTCGGTGAGCAGGCCGACACTGGCCCAGTGCGGGGGTGGGGTGTCCGGCCCTTCAGGACCGTCGAAACGGATCACCGCATGGAAGTGCACGGCGCCACGCTTCTGGTACTCGGCAACCTTGCCGAAGGACAGCCGGGATTGCTCACGGGCTGCTTTCTGGGTGAGCCCGGCCCGCTTGGCGATCTCGCGGCGCAGGTAGATGGTGAAGTAGCGCCACAGGTCGGAGGCGTGGTTGTTCCACAGCACCGCGGCGGCGTAGTCGTAGGTATCGGGGTCAATGGCGGTGCCCACTTCGGGGGCACCTTCGGGGTGCGCGGTGCCGCAGCGGCAGCGTCCGGAGGTGGGGCGGTTGTGGACCGGGCCGAAGCTGGGGGCGGTGAGGGTGGCGAAGACGCGGGGGTGGTCGCGGACGGTGTCGGGGGTGCCTTTGGCGGTGTCGCCGACGAGTCCGGCGCGGATGAGGTGGTAGGTGTCTCCGGCGTAGGTCCAGGCGCAGGAGGGACAGCGGGAGGCCCGGCGGTTGCCACAGGCGACGCGGAGCCGTCCGCCGGGCTCGGCGTCGGTGCTGTAGTGGTGCAGGACCGTGCCGGTGGTGGGGTCGAGGGTTTTGGTGGAGCCGGTGAGGTGGATCGGGTCGGCGCAGCCGCCGTTGCGGCGGGTCTGGTCCATCCAGCGGTCAAGGCCCGGGGACCCGGCCACTCGGAAGAGGTCTTCCAGGGTGGTCGGGTCCAGGCCCGCCATGGTGGCGGTGTCGGTCATCAGCGGCCCTGCTCCTTGTTGTGAGCCGGTCCGTGATTGGCGGTGTAGCCCTCAACCAGCGCACGCACCTGGGCGTCACCGGTGGCGGTAGCGGAAGCCCCGCAGTGACAGACAGCCGACCCTCGGGCGGGGGCGGACGGAGACGGCTTGCTGACGTGCAGGCCCGGGGTGTTCGGGGTGGGGGTCAGGTTGGCCACGGCGATCACTTCCCGACCGTGGCGGCGGTGCGGGTGGGGGTGGCGTGGCCGGTGCCCTCGCAGGCCGGGCAGGTGACGCGGATGGTGACGCGGGAGCCGTCGCGGTGGCGGGCACCGGTAGTGACGGCGACGGTGGGGAAGCCGTCGCAGGCCGGGCAGCGGCGCGTGTGGGCATGGGTGTGCTGAGGCATGATGGTGGTTCCCTTTCGGGTCCGGTGGATCTGGAAGGGGTGCAGGCGCCCGGGGCGGCGGTCTTTGGCGAGAGAGCCGCCCCGGGGGTCGTTAGCGGCGGCGTCCGCGCCGGGGCTTGGAGTAGCCGGGCGGGATGGCCTCGTACGTGGTCTTGCCGTGCTCGAAGGAGGCGGCATCGGTGTCGCCGTTGGACTGTTCGGCGAACTGCCGGGCGATCCGGCGCACGGTCTTGCGGTCGCCGTGCCGTTTGGCGTTGGCGTACTCCCGGCCCAGCTCGGCCATGGCGGGGTTGGCCGGGGTCTCTTCCTTCTTGCTGGAGAACAGATCGCGGAAGCTCATGGCTTATCGACCCTTCTTGGCGAGGCGGATCGTGACGCCGACGCCGCCCACGGTGGGGACGGCGGCGGCAGCGGCGGCCATGGCCATCTGGAAGGTGATGGCGGCGACGATGATGATGACGACGAGGCCGCCGGTGATGGTGATGGTGAGCAGGATCGGCCCGGCGTAGGAGCGGGGCGGGGCCTGGACGATGACCACGCGGGAGGGGTCGGCGCCGGGCGGGATCAGGTGCGCGGGGCGGTGTCCGGCACGGAGCTGGGCGTCCGGGTAGCGCATCGGAGTCACCTCCTCTCGGGTCAGGTGCAGCGGTGGGTTTTGGCGGCGAGTTCGGCGCCGGTGCGGTCGGGGTAGTCGGCGGAGAAGCCACAGCCGGGGGCGGTGCACGCGGCGGTGTGCTTCTCGCGGCCGCGCTGGTCGTTGTGGGTGCCGACCCGGACGGGGCCGATGCGGATCACGTCGCGGAAGCGGTGCGGACGCACAGGGACCTCCTTTCAGGTGAGTTGGGCGGCGATGACCTCGGCCATGGGGGCCGGGACGTTCAGACGGGCGCGCAAGGTGTCGGTGTCGATCGGGGCGCCGGTGGTGGCCTGGTGGGTGTCGGCGATCTTGCGGGCGTGCTCGACCAGGGCCGGGGGCACCTGCATGGCGGGCGCCTTCGGGGCGGGTGCGGGCAGCTCGGGTGCAGGCTCCGGGGCGCGGTCCACCGTGATGTCAGCGGCCGGTTCCGGATCGGAGGGCACCGCCTGTCTCTTATACAATC
>NZ_JAEEAP010000552.1 GCF_016103465.1 Streptomyces sabulosicollis | reverse complement strand
CCCGCACCCGCACCCGCACGATGGCTCGCAGAAACCGCCCGCGTACGCCGACAGCCCACACCCTGCCCCCAACGCTCCCGCGCCCCAGCCCGGCGCGGAAAACCGCACAGACGCCGAGCTGTACGCCCAAGCCCTCGCCCTGGATGCCGCCACCCGTGAACGCACTGGCCAGCCGGTCAGCATCCGCCAGCTCCGCCACCATCTGCACCTGGGCCAACACCGCGCCCGCGAACTGCGCACCCGGCTCGACACCCGCTGGGCCCCGGGAGCACCCGCACCCCGCCAGTCCGTCGAAGTGCACCCGAGCGGGTGAGCGGAGCGGCTTGACTTGCGACCGCCGCAGAGCGTCCATGGTGGTCGCCCGCGTGGGCCGTGGGTTCATGTTTTCTGAAGCCATATGTGTGTGAACCCACGGGTCCAGATGCGTCAGGAGGGAGGTTCAGCCGTGGATTCGGTGTGTATCGCCGTGACCCGTGTCGGCGGTGGGTTCGTGCAGAAGGGCACGGGCGTTGGTCGCGTACTGGATCGCGGCGGTGTCGCTCATCCCGAAGACGGCCATCAGGTGCAGGGGGTCGCCGCCGTGTGCGAGTGCTTCCTCCAGCGTCCGGTTGATGCGGAGTTGTTCGAGGCTCACACCGGTGCCCCGCAGGATCTCCTCCAAGGCGAAGTGCGACATGGGAGTGGCCTCGACTGCCGTGTGCTTGGAGATCAGCAGATGCCGGTTGGGCGAGTGCGGCCAGCGCTCACGCCGGTAGGCAAGCCACGCCCGGACCGCGCGCTCGGTGAGCTCATCGAGGGGACGGCTGTGCCCGTCGATCACGAGTCGCCGGCTGGCGAAGTCGATGTGATCCATCTGGATGTGGCGGATCGCCTTGAGCCGGGCCGCGTGGATCGCCGCCAGCGCCACCACGACCGCCGCACGAGGACTTCCACTGGCCTGAACGGTGCGGATGACGGTGCTGGTTGCCTGCTGGGGCAGGGGCACCTTCAGTGTCCAGGGCGAACGAGTGCGTCGAATGCCCCGCGTGGGGTCTGTGAAGATTGTCCGGGTGCGGCGGCAGTGCCGAAACAGCGAACGCAGCGCCGTCAGCAGGGTCTCGGCTTGCTGACCGTGGTACCCGGCGACGGCTTCGTCGATATCGCCGCGGGTGACTTCACGCAGGTGGCCGATGGTGGCGGACCACGCGGTCAGGACGGGCAGCAGCCGGGCGAGGTAGCGGCGCACGGTGCCCTCCTGCCGGGGACGGGTGCGCTCCCCGCCCTCCAGCAGGGTCATGGCCCAGGCCCGCACCGGATCGCGCAGGCCCGGCTCGAAGCCGGACGTGACCTCCTCCACCCACCGGACGACAGCGGGAACACGGTCGTCGGCCAGCAAGTCCAGGTGCTCCAGAAGCTCGACGGTGCGCCGCACGGTCAGCCCGCGTCCGCTCAGGATCGGCGCGATCTCCGAGTGAAGGACCATCTCTCCGGGCCGGCGGTGCGCCAGCACCACACCCAGCGCCTGCTTGACATCGACGACGATGTAGCGGTTCCAGCCGCGCGGCCCGGCCAGCGCGTCGGCCCCCGACCGGGCCCACGCCAGTTCCTCCGCGTGAGCATCCCAGGTGCGTCGTCGCAGATCGCGAGGGTGTACGCACAGCGGCATCTGGCGCCACCCGCGAGCCGGATCGCGGGCCATGACAGGCGGACGGGATTCCACAGGTGGTATGGAGGGCCGGCGACCCTGCCGCGCGAGCGCCCTGCGCATCTGCGCGAAGAACAGCTGCTGCCCGCGACCACCGGTCTCGATACGGCACAACCGGCACCGGCCCTCGCGGCAGACCAGGACCCGGCCGCACGAACGGCACGGCTTGGCCGGTCCGGGGGTCTGACGCCGCCACGAGTAACAGGCCCAGCAACGACGACCGGGCAGAACTCCCCAGGCCAGACAGTCGATACAGCTACCCGGCCGCCCGTCATGGCTCATCGCGAAGCTCCGGGCCTCTCACAACGGCGGCAGGGAACGGCCACCGCCGCGACGCGGCGCGATCGCCCTGACCGTGCCGGGCTCGCCGCCCGGCACGGCAGCACGCCGCACGCCTTCCCGCTCCGCCGCGACACGCTGGACCCGCTCAGGTTCCGGGACGAGCAGCTCACCGATCTCACAGCCCAGCACGACGCAGACGACATCAAGATCGGCGAGCTTGAGGCTGACCGGTTGCCCGGACCACAGCCCCGACATCTTCCCCGCCGAGATCACCAGCCCGTGCTCGGCCAGCATCCGTTGCAGCTCACTGGCTTTCCAGACGCCCCGGTTCGCCGCTGCCAGCCGAAGATTCCACTTCATCCGAGCAACCCCTCCCAGCGGGACTCGGCCCGGCGGTGGCCCTCCAACCAGGCCCGTTCAATCTCTGCGCGGTGCACATGAACGTAACGCATCGTGGTCGCCACCCAGGAATGGCCGAGCAGTTCCTGCACGGCCAACAGATCCATTCCGCCCCGGTAGAGCTCGGAAGCGCAGTAGTGCCGCAGAACATGCGGCGTCAACTTGCCCCGGTAATCCGCAAGATGGTCCTCAGCGGCGCGCTTGAGAGCCTGGCGCAGGCAGTCGGACGTGACCCTGGTAGCCCGCCGCTCGGAAGGGAACAGCGGAGCCCCCGGCCGCAGATGGTCCTCATCCAGCAGGCCCCACACATCCTCCGCAAACCACCTCAGCACCCGATCCGCACCATTGATCAACGGCACCAAACGCTCCCTGGGGCCCGACCCCCGCGCCCCCTTGCCCATCCGGACGTGGAGCTTGCCGAACCGGCCCAGATGCCACTTCACATCATCCCAATCCAGGTGGCGGACCTCGTTCACCCGCAGTCCGACGGCAGCCATCACCCGCGCGGCAGCGAAATTACGGGCACTGGGGGCGAACTTGCGGCACTCGGCAAGTTCCCCGCGCCAGCCGGCGAAGAACGCCTCCATCTGCTCACCGGTCGGCGGGATCCGCAACCGCGCGTCCTTGCCGCCCCGCGGACGGTTCATCTCATCGACCGGACACTCGACCACCCGCCCCGTCACACGGTGCAACTCCACCTTGTGCCGCAACTCCAGAAACGCGAAGTACGTAGTCAACGCCCCAGCCCTGGCCAGCCGAGTGCCCTGAGCCGCGTTGCGCAGAACCCTGCCCAAGTACATATCCGCATCCTGCGGCTCCATCTCCCACAACGGCCGCCCGAACCAGTCCCGCACCTGCTCCAGGTTGATCACGTCGCCACGGATGGTGTCATCACTCAGCCCAGCGGCGGAACGGGCCAGCACGAACTCCGCGAACAAGTCGGTCTCCAGCGCCGCCAGCATCTCCGGATCCGCGGGCCCCCGAACGTCCCGAAGATCACGCACCACCACCAGACTCAACCCGAGCCCCCTTCACTTCACGCCGACACCGGATCCATCGGCTGACATGAGAACGACTCGGGATTCCTGAAGTCACCTCGCCGGCCGACTCCAACGGCCACCCCCTCACCAAACCCCCGGCCCTCAAGGCCCGACGAGCCCTGCCCGAAAACAGACAGATCCGGAACTCACGGGTTGTCGCACAGACCACCGCGTAGGCCACGCGCCGCGAGCACCCCGGCCGGGGCTCTCTCCACAACCACCCACCACCCCACGCGGGAGACCCCACCATGCCAACCACCACCAACACCACAACCACCCCCAACCAACCCGACCCCGCTCAGCTATCCGGCACCACCGCCGCCGTATGGGCCGCACTGACCAACCAGCCCGGCACCACCAGCACCACCCTCGCCCAAGCCGCCAGTGCCGGCCGCTCAACCACGACCAAAGCCCTGCGGGTCCTGGAACAGAACGGCCTCGCCCGCCGTGAGACCAGCGCCACCGAAGGCCCCGGTCGTCCCACCAATTACTGGTATGCCGCTCCGGCCCCGGACAACGACACCGGCTCCTCATCAGACACCGCTGACAAGCCGTCGACCGGGGACAGCGCAGACCCCAAGCCCGCGACATCACATGCCGAGGACCCCACCCACACGGCACAGCCGCCCACGTGCACCGACGACACGACGCCCCACAGCCAGGCCCACGCCAATGACCCTGACGCCGAGGAGAACAGGCACGAGGTCCCCTCCCAGGCCACGTACGAGGCGGAACAGGAGACGACATCCGACGGCTTGCCAACTCCGACGCCCGCTCCTACACCCGCAGCAATGGATGAGGGAACGGTGCCTCCCGGAACGGGAACACCGGAAGTCTCCCGACCGACCGCCCTGGCCAGCCAACAGAAGATCCGCCTCGCTCCTGGTGCACTGCGTCACATGGTCATCGACCACCTGACAGCCCACCCGGACGAGGCGTTCACCGCCACCCGCATCAGCCGGATTATCGGAAAGAGCTCCGGCGCGATCGCCAACGCGCTGGCCACCCTGGCCAAGCAAGGCGTTGCCGAACAAGTCACCGAACACCCGCGCACCTACCGCCGCACCGCCAGGCCCGCCAGCCGCGACGCATAGACCGACCCACGGTCCACACGGCCGGGTCCCGCCCCGCAACCAGCAGGGCGGGACCCGGCCCTTGTCCTACGCCCACCGGCCATCCCCCGGCCCCCCGGGCGGGCCATCATGACTCGCCACTGGTTCCCGGGTGGCCCGCCGGTGGCTCGGCGGGCCACAGCCGAACTCCGAGCGGGCGGGGCCAACTGCCCCCCTTGACCTGGTCGGTCAGCGACTAGACAAGGGCCAAGGTCATGGCCCTCACCTTGAGAAGGATCAGTCGCGGTCAGCTTCGCGGGATGCTGGCTGCCCGCTTCGGCGGGTGATTCGCCTGGCCATCAGGGTGATCACTGCCCAGGTGATCAGCGAATCGGAGTGCTGGGTGAGCCGCGCGTAGTCCCACTTCCTTGGCCGCGTCGCGGTCGGTGATGTCGGCCGGGGTGACCATGACGAACAGCGGCAGCCCCCTGGTCTCCACGACCAGGTGGCACTTGCGGCCGTTGACTTTCCTCGCGCCGGTTTCATACCCACGATGTCGGGGTGTTCGTCGGCTGCGGCACCTTGACGATGAGGGCATGCAGAAGCCCCTACCTGCGGGAACGATGCGCCACGCCGGGCGGGGTCCTATGGAAAACGCCTCATGAAAGCTGTAGCCGTCCAGCGACCCGCCCTCCGGGTCGCTGGACGGCCGTTCACACTGTGGGTCAGCGATGTCCGCCGCATCCGGCGTGCCCACAGCCGCCGCAGGAGCCGCCGTTGTTGCAGGCGCATGAGCAGGGCCTTACCTGTCTGCGGCGTTGTGAGCTGTCCGTGGCGCGCTGGCGGGGTACGGAAGCCGTGACCGGGGCGGTCGGGCGGTCGGGGTCGGTGCGGCAGATCGCGGTCTCCAGCAGGCGCAGCCGGGCGGCGTGGGGGCGCTGGTCGAGGCGGGTGAGGTGGTGTGGGAGCTGTCTCTTATAAACATCTGACGCTGCCGACGACTAGTCGAGTGTAG
>NZ_JAEEAP010000551.1 GCF_016103465.1 Streptomyces sabulosicollis | reverse complement strand
GCGGGGTGCCGCGTGGAGTGGGGTGGGGTTGATCCCCTAATGTGGCTTTTGTCTTCCACGCCGTCCACGTTCTTGGGGAAGGGACTCAATGGAGCGCACCGTCGTCCGTTGTGCTGAAGGGCACGTCTTCAGCACCTCCTCGTTCCCGATGCAGCACCTCACCGTCGATCGCATCGGCCCCGGCCGGTTGCTGCGGTGTCCGCGTTGCGCTCGGCTCCGGCGCGCGGTGCCGGTGGGGGCCGATAAGCGGTGAGCGGCAGCCGATGAAGTCGCAGAGTGCGGGCCCGGTCCGGTGGGACCGGGCCCGTGCCGTGGGGGCGCCCGTGATGTGCGTATCCTCTTCGGGTGCTTCTCTCAGACAAGGACATCCGGGCCGAGATCGACGCCGGGCGGGTGCGGATTGATCCGTACGATCCGGCGATGGTGCAGCCGTCGAGCATCGATGTACGGCTGGACCGGTTCTTCCGGGTGTTCGAGAACCACCGCTATCCGCATATCGACCCGGCGGTGGAGCAGCCCGACCTGACGCGGCTGGTGGAGCCCGAGGGCGAGGACGCGTTCATCCTGCACCCCGGGGAGTTCGTGCTGGCCTCGACGTACGAGGTCGTGACGCTGCCGGACGACATCGCCTCGCGGCTCGAGGGGAAGTCGAGTCTGGGGCGGCTGGGGCTGCTGACGCACTCGACGGCGGGGTTCATCGACCCGGGGTTCTCCGGGCACGTCACACTCGAGCTGTCGAACGTGGCGACGCTGCCGATCAAGCTCTGGCCGGGGATGAAGATCGGGCAGCTGTGCATGTTCCGGCTGACCTCGCCCGCGGAGCATCCTTACGGTTCCGCCCGTTACGGCTCCCGCTATCAGGGGCAGCGCGGGCCGACGCCCTCGCGGTCGTTCCAGAGCTTCCACCGGACGAAGGTGTGAGCGGCGTGGGTGAGCAGCGGGAGAACCTTACGTACGAGCGGTTCGGGGTCGCGGTCCGCGAGCTGGCGGAGAAGATCGCCGACGACGGCTACGAGCCCGACATCGTGCTCTCCATAGCCCGTGGCGGGGTCTTCGTGGCCGGTGGGCTGGCCTACGCGCTCGACTGCAAGAACATCCACCTGGTGAACGTGGAGTTCTACACGGGCGTCGGGACCACCCTCGACATGCCCGTGATGCTCGCCCCCGTGCCCAACGCGATCGACTTCTCCGACAAGAAGGTGCTGATCGCCGATGATGTGGCGGACACCGGCAAGACGCTGAAGCTGGTCCGTGACTTCTGCCTCGGCACGGTCGCCGAGGTGCGGAGCGCGGTGATCTACGAGAAGCCCCAGTCGCTCGTGAAGTGCGAGTACGTCTGGCAGCGCACCGATCAGTGGATCAACTTCCCGTGGAGCGTCGAACCGCCCGTCGTGCGGCGGGAGGGGCAAGTGCGGGACGCCTGAGGTGCCTGGAGGGGCCTGAGGTGCTGCGTGTGGTGCGTGGAGGGGCCTGAGGTGCTGCGTGTGGTGCGTGGAGGGGCTGAGGTGCTGCCTGGAGGGGCTGGTGCTGCCTCAGATGCATGAGGCGGCGGATACCTGTCGCGACGCGTGAGATGAGGGGCCCGCCGGTGCGGGCCCCTTGGTCATGGCCCACCCGTGGTGGGTCCCTTGCTCATGCGGCCTGTGGTGCCGGCCTTACAGCGTTCCCAGCTTCAGCAGGCTCAGCAGCGCGATCAGCTGGAGCGCCGACGCGCCCAGCGCCTTCTGCCACGGCAGGTCGTGCGACTTGCTCACCATCGAGGTGAAGAGCGCGCCCGCCGCCAGCCAGGTCACCCAGCCCAGCACTTTCACCAGTGAGCTGTCCCCGCCCAGGAAGAGCGCGAACACCAGCCGCGGCGCGTCCGTGATCGACATGATCAGCATCGAGAGGCCGATGGTCGGCGCCCAGGTGCCGTCGCCGCCCAGCTGGCGGGCGAGGGTGTGGGTGACGGCGCCCAGGATCAGTCCACTGATCAGCATGGCGACGCCTGCCGTGAGCACCCACGGGATGCTGTTGGACATGGGGGCGTTGAGGACGTCCTTACGGGCGTCATCGAAGCTGAAGACCGCCAGCAGACCGTAGACGAAGGTCACGATCAGCGCCGGGCCCCACACCGCGTAGTCCCGCATCTGCCAGAAGGTGGCCGACGGGCGCAGCACGATGCCGCTCAGCAACTGCTGCCAGTGCAGCCGGGGGCCGGCGGGCGGGGGCGTGGAGGAGCCTGCGCGGTACGTCTGCCCGCCGTAGCCGCCGTCGTACGAGCCGGGGGCCTGGCCGTACGGGTCGTACGCGTCGGGCGCCTCCCCGACGCTGAACTGCTGTGTATGGCCCGCGTTGTTGTCGGCGTACGCGCCGCCGCCCTGTCCGTACGGTCTCTGCCCCTGGCCATGGCCTCCGGGGCCGGGGCCCTGCCCGGGCCCGGGGCCGTAGTGCGGGTCCTGGCCGCCGAAATACTCCGGCTCTCCCTGTGAGGCGGGCTGCTGCCACTGCGGCTGCTGCTGCCCGCCGTACGGGTCGTGCTGTCCGTACGGCGGCTGCGGCGGCCGCTGCTGCTGCCCTTGTTGCGCGGAGTGGGAGTCCCGTCCGCGTCCGATCCTGAATCCAGCCACCATTCGAACGTACCCGGTCGTAGCGGGCCGGGTGCGGGAGCTGTGTGGGCGGACCAGGCATTGCGGCCGAGCTGTGACATCCCTTAGGGGGTCCCTCATGGGTTTTCCCCCGGTGGTGGGTGGGGGCAGCCGGTGTGTCCTCGCGGTGCTCCCCTGGCGTCCGCCTGCCCTAGTGCGTGTCCACCGCGAACGGCTTGCTGCTGAAGGCCGTCTTGTCCGCCGTGCCGTCCGTGATCCACCACCACTCGGGACGTTCGCCGTACCGGGAGAAGGCCAGACCGGGGCCCCACGCCAGGACGACCTCGTCCTTACCGTCGTGATCGAAGTCCGCGACGCCGTAGAGCCGGGCCGCGCGCTCACCCTTACGGATGGTCTTGCCGTCCACGACGGCGGGTGCCGCGCGGGTCAGCAGGTGACGCCGGGCGACGCGGGTCGTGGCGGGGCGGGAGCCCCGCAGGGTGAGCAGTTCGACGCCGCCCCGCCCGAGCGAGACGGCCAGCTCATCGGTGCCGTCCCCGTCGGTGTCCGCGGCGGCCAGGGTGCCCGACATCCCGGGCACCTTGAGGGGGCGCGGAACGGAACCGGCCGTCCGCGCCGCCCCCTTGTGGTAGATGCTCACCGTCTTGCCGATGTCCGGCCGTTCCGTCTCCACGCCCGGCTCGTCGTTACGGGTGCCGCTGTCGCCGACCGCGACATCGCGGCGGCCGTCGCCGTCGAAGTCGCCGAAGGTGATCGAGTTGCCCTCGCGCAGTCCGCGGCCCGTGCGGCTGAGGCCGTGGGGCCCGGCGGTGAGGAGGGCGGAGCCCGACTGGTCGTTGTCGTTGACCGCGTGCACCACCAGATCGGTGGCGCGGTGGCCGTCGGCGGTGTCGGCGATGGTGTCGGCGATGAGATCGCCGATCTCGCCGTGCCCCTCCAGCGGGCTCGCGTACGGAACGGTGCGCGCGGCCCTGCCCGCCCGGTTGAACGGTCCGTACAGCACCAGCAGCGAGCGCCGGTCCGCGCGGATCAGGGCCAGGTCGTGGTGGCCGTCGCCGTTGAAGTCGCCGACGGTGGGGCGCTGGGCGTCCACGCCGTCGTCCGGGCCGGTCAGCTGGACGCGGGCGGCGGAGCGGGTCCGGCGGGGGCCGCCGGGGCCGCCCCAGGAGATGTAGGGGACGGTCCGGACGGTGGCCTGGGTGCGCTCGGTCTCCTGCTTGCCGAGCGCCTCGCCCGCCGTGGTGGTGACGTCGGCGTAACCGTCGCCGTCCAGGTCGGCCGTGGCCACCTCGGTCGCGCCCGCGACGGTGACGTCCTGGGACGGCAGGCCGAGGTCGCGGTGGCGGAGCACGGTGCGGGCGGCGGGATCCAGGCCGTGGGACGAGCCGTGGACGAAGGCGATCCGGCTGGGCAGCCCCCCTTTGCGGGACGGGACGGGGAGGCGCAGATCGGGGTAGCCGTCGCCGTTGACGTCGTCCGGCAGCCGGCTGCCCTTGCCGCGGGGGACGGGCGCGGTCGCGGTGGGGGTGATGACGGATCCTGCGGTGGAGCCGTCGCGGTGGCCCTGGGCGCCGTCGTCGGGGCCGCAGGCGGTGAGCAGCAGCGCCAGACAGGCCGTACCGGCGGTGACGGAGGTGGTGACGGAAGTGGCGACAGAGGCGGCGGCAGTGGTGGCGCCGGAGGTGGTCGGGACGCGGCCGGGTGGTGCTGTGGGGGGAGGTGCGGGCGTCATCGGCCCACCTCAACCCATCGGGGCGGCTGAGGCCAAGGGGCACGGCACTTCGTTACGAGGGTGATGCCTGGCGCTCCGGCCTCCTCCACTCGGTGATCTGTCCCAATGAGGCGGGATCGATCAGTCCGCTTGACTGTAAAGATGACCTTTGGAACACAAGGGCCGTCCAGGACATTTACGGATGCCGTGTTGGGCATGATCCTGTAGGGGATTCGCAACGTCGTTGTGAGAAGGGATACTTCACGGCCAGTATCGGTACGTTCGGCGCGGAACTTCGACGCGGAAAAACGGGGGCGACCATGTGCTTAACGCACGGTGTGCGGATGACGGGTGAAGCGGCGGGACCGGTGAAAGAGGGCGCGGGCGGGGTGTAGTCGCGATGTCGGACGGGAGTGCTCGGCCGGCAGCGGAGGATGCCGCTCGCCCGCCGCTGAGCGAGGGTGCTAGAAATAACGACATGGCCGGACTTTTCGGTCGACCACGGGTTCCGCTGGCCCGCACCATGACCGACTGGAGTCCACGCGGTCGGCGTGAGGGGCCCCGCTCGGCATGGGAGCGACGTGGGCGGCGCGTGCAGCAGGACACGCAGGACCAGCGGGACCAGCAGGACCAGGACCAGTGGGACCAGCGGGGCCATCGACAGGACCAGCGGGGCCATCGACACGACGAGCAGGGCCACCCACAGGACCAGCGAGGTCGGCGTCATCAAGCCGATCCGCAGGGTTCGCCGGGCCCCCCTGACCATGGGGGCCCGCAGGGTCGGCAGAGCGCGTACGCCCAGCTGAGCCCGCATAGGCGGTCGCCGGTGCGCACCGGCTGGGGCGGCCCCGGCCCCGGCGGCCCCGGTGCTCCCAACGGCCGCGGCTATGGGCGGCGGCCCCGCTGGAGCCCGGTGCGCGGGGTGCGCACCGTGGCCGGTCAGGTCTTCGTCCTGCAGGTGGGCGTCGTGCTGCTGCTGGTCGTCGCCGCCGTCGTGGCGCTCGTCCTGCAGTCCCGCTACGACAGCGAGCGGGAGGCGCGTAACCGCTCCATGGCGGTCGCCGAGAGCTTCGCGAACGCGCCGGGCATGGTGAGCGCGCTGCGCGGGCCCGATCCCAGCGCCGTGCTGCAGCCGCTCGCCGAGCGGGCCCGTAAGGGCTCCGGGGTCGACTTCGTCGTGGCGATGACGCCGCAGGGGATCCGCTACACCCACCCCAACCC
>NZ_JAEEAP010000550.1 GCF_016103465.1 Streptomyces sabulosicollis | reverse complement strand
CACTCGCCTAGTCGTCGGCAGCGTCAGATGTTTATAAGAGACAGCTCCACAGCCATCAACTTCCGCGACAGCAACGCCAGGATCCGCAGATGCTCATCCCCCGCATCCGCCTCCGGCACCGCGATCATGAACACCAGCCGGGCCTTCGTCCCGTCCGGCGCACCCCACTCGATCCCCTCGGGGGAACGCGCGAAGCCGACGACAGGGGCGGTCACCGCATCCGTCTTGGCATGCGGAATCGCGATCTCCTCCCCGAGCCCGGTCGTGCCCTGGTCCTCCCGGGCGAACGCGACCCGCACCAGCTCCGCCGTGTCCGTCACCTTGCCGGTCGTGGCCAGCAGCTCGGCCATCTCACGGATCGCGGCGTCCTTACCGTCAGCGGCCAGCCGCTCCTTCACGGTCTGCTCAGTGAGATACCCGGACAGCACCTGGCCCGCGGGAGCGGCCTCGACCTCGCCGGTCTGACCGGCCGCCCCCTGAGGAGCGCCCGCCTTACGGGTGTCCGCGGCACCACTCGCCTCCCCGGTACGGTCACCGCCGCCGACCCCGGCGAGGACGGGCTCAGCCGCGACCGACGGCGCCCCGGAGCCGCCACCCGCGGCGGCACCCACGGCACCCACAGCACCCGCACCGCCCGCGCCACCCACGGCGGCACCCGCACCGCCCGCGGCACCCACGGCGGCACCCGCACCGCCCGCGGCACCCACGGCGGCACCCGCACCGCCCGTGCCACCCACGGCACTCCCACCCACCGACATCAACGCGATCGTCACCAACGCCGTCACCGCGGTGCCCACCACCACCGCGACGAAGAACATCGGCACCCCGCCAACCGCACCCAGCACCGCCACGATCGGTCCCCCATGCGGCACGTTGTCCTCGACCGACGCCACCCCGGCTATCGCCCCGGCGACCGCACCGCCCACCATGTTCGCCGGGATCACCCGCGCCGGACGCGCCGCAGCGAACGGAATCGCGCCCTCCGTGATGCCGAAGAAGCCCATGAAGAGCGCCGCGAGCCCGGTCTCCCGCTCCTGGTCGTCGAACATCCGGCGGCGCAGCAGCGTGGCCAGCCCCTGGCCCAGCGGCGGCACCGGAATGGCCGCCGCACACGCCCCCATGACCTCGGGGTTCTTGGACACCAGCCCGGCACCGAAAAGGAACGCCGTCTTATTGACCGGGCCGCCCATATCGAACGCGATCATCAGCCCGAGGATGATGCCCAGCACCGCCGCACTCGTGCCGGTCAGCCCGCCGAGCCAGTCGGTGAGCTGCTCGAAGACCCAGGAGATCGGCTCGCCGAGGACATAGATGAAGAAGAGGCCGAGCGCCGAGGTCGCCACAATCGGGATCACGATGATCGGCATGATCGGCTGGACGAACTTCGGAACCTTGACCCGCTTGATCCACAGCACCAGATAACCGGCCAGGAAGCCGGTGACGATCGCCCCGATGAACCCGGCGCCCGCCTCGCTGTCGTACAGCTCGCCGTGGGCCGCGATCCAGCCGCCCACCATGCCGGGCACCAACGCGGGCCGGTCCGCGATGGCATAGGCGATATAGCCGGACAGGGCCGGGATCATCAGCTCGAAGCCGATGCTCCCGATGTCATTGACCGTCTTCCAGAAGGAGTCGTCGGGGATGACGATTCCCTTGGACGTCGTATCACCGCCCAGAGCGAGCGAGACCGCGATCAGCAGCCCGCCGACCACCACGAACGGGATCATGTACGAGACGCCGTTCATGAGCGCCTTATAGGTGACGCTGCGCCCCTTGGTGCCGCCACCGCCGGCGGAAGCCGCCGTCCCCGAGGCACCGTGCCCGGCGTCGGGGCCGTCGCCCTGGTACACCGGCGCGTCCAGCACCTGCTCGATCAGCCGCTGCGGCCGGTGAATGCCATCGGCGACCCCGACGACAAGCACTCTCTTACCGACGAAACGACTGCGGTCGACGTCCTTGTCAGCGGCGATGATGATGCCGTCAGCCTGGCTGACATCGTTGTCAGACAGTACGTTCTCGGCCCCGATCGAGCCTTGGGTCTCCACCTTCATGCTGTGGCCGAGCGACTCCGCCGCCTGGGCCAGCTTCTCAGCGGCCATGTAGGTGTGGGCAATACCCGTGGGACAGGCGGTCACCGCGAGCAGTTTGAGCCCCGGTCCGCTGGCCCCCGCACCGTTGGGGGGATCGGCTGGACTGGTCACGTGGTTCTCCTTAACGCGTCGAGCGGGCGCGGGAAGCTGCCAGCGTCCCCGCGCTCGCGGCATCGTGCAATACATCCGGCCGGGATCAAAGCGACGGGCTGACCGACCATTTCCGGAAGCGACGAGGCCACCGGCTCCGGGAAGCGACGCGGCCACCGGGCCCCGGAGGCGACGCGACCGACGGCCCGCGACCGACGCGACCACCGGCCCGCGAACGACGCGACCACCGGCCCGCGAACGACGCGGCCGCCGACCCTCGGAGCAACGCGATCGACGGCCCAACGCGACCCGGTCCACGATTCCCCAAGAAGCGCACCCGTCGCCGCTGGTCATAGCCGTACGGCCGAAGATGACCGATGGGGGCTGGGGTTCGCTGCGCCGATCGGTGTAGATTCGTGACCGAGCCAGACGTCGCTGCTGATGGCGGTCGGGCGGTCCGCACGCCGGGGCCGGCCGAGGGAGAGAGGGCCTCCGACGGACTGCGCACTGTGAGGTAGAAGGGGATAGGTGTGCCCGCTGTCGCGGAAGCCCTGCCCGACACCTCGCATGCCCAGCCGAACCACTCTCGCTCGCACACGATCGAGGAGGAGCAGCACTCATGACGACAGCCGTCTCCGGTCAGGACTTCAAGGTCGCGGACCTCTCCCTGGCAGCCTTCGGCCGTAAGGAGATCACCCTCGCCGAGCATGAGATGCCCGGCCTGATGGCGATCCGTAAGGAGTACGCCGAGCAGCAGCCGCTGTCCGGGGCCCGCATCACCGGCTCCCTGCACATGACGGTGCAGACCGCCGTGCTGATCGAGACCCTGGTCGCCCTCGGCGCCCAGGTCCGGTGGGCCTCCTGCAACATCTTCTCCACCCAGGACCACGCCGCGGCCGCGGTCGCCGTCGGACCCGAGGGCACCCCGGAGGACCCGCGGGGTATCCCGGTCTTCGCCTGGAAGGGCGAGACCCTGGAGGAGTACTGGTGGTGCACCGAGCAGGCCCTGACCTGGCCCGGCACCCCCACCGGCGGGCCCAACATGATCCTGGACGACGGTGGCGACGCCACCCTCCTCGTCCACAAGGGCGTCGAGTACGAGAAGGCCGGCGCCGCCCCTGACGTCGCCACCGCCGAGAACGACGAGCACCGCGTCATCCTCGAACTGCTGAACCGCACCATCGCCGAGAACCCGCGCAAGTGGACGCAGCTGGCCTCCGAGATCCGCGGGGTCACCGAGGAGACCACCACCGGCGTCCACCGCCTCTACGAGATGCAGCGGGACGGTTCGCTGCTCTTCCCGGCGATCAACGTGAACGACGCGGTCACCAAGTCCAAGTTCGACAACAAGTACGGCTGCCGTCACTCCCTGATCGACGGCATCAACCGCGCCACCGACGTACTGATCGGCGGCAAGGTCGCGGTCGTCTGCGGCTACGGTGACGTCGGTAAGGGCTGCGCCGAGTCGCTGCGCGGCCAGGGCGCCCGGGTGATCATCACCGAGATCGACCCGATCTGCGCGCTGCAGGCGGCGATGGACGGTTACCAGGTCGCCACGCTGGACGACGTGGTGGAGACCGCCGACATCTTCATCACCACGACCGGCAACAAGGACATCATCCTGGCGTCGGACATGGCCAAGATGAAGCACCAGGCGATTGTCGGGAACATCGGCCACTTCGACAACGAGATCGACATGGCCGGGCTCGCCGCCCTTCCGGGCATCGTGAAGGACGAGGTCAAGCCGCAGGTCCACACCTGGACCTTCCCCGACGGCAAGAAGATCATCGTGCTCTCCGAGGGCCGTCTGCTGAACCTCGGCAACGCGACCGGTCACCCGTCGTTCGTAATGTCCAACTCCTTCGCGAACCAGACCATCGCCCAGATCGAGCTCTACACCAAGCCGGAGTCGTACCCGACCGACGTCTACGTGCTCCCCAAGCACCTGGACGAGAAGGTCGCCCGTCTCCACCTGGACGCGCTCGGGGCGAAGCTGACCACGCTCCGGCCCGAGCAGGCCGCCTACATCGGCGTCCCGGTCGAGGGACCGTACAAGCCCGACCACTACCGTTACTGATCGCATCCGCTGATCGCACCGGCGTCGCCGAAAGCACCGTCGGCTGACCCCGGCCCCCGCCCCGGCGGGGGCCCCAGGGCCCGTCCGCGCCATCCGGCCGGGCGGGCCCGACGCTCGTCAAGGACCACACCATGCCCCGCGGCCGCTACTCCCTCCACGACCCGCACGATCACACGCCCCTGGGCGAGGAACACTTCCAGTGCGCGCCCGGCCCGAGCGGGTGGCGCTACGTCGCACAGCGGACGTCACCCTCCGGCGACCACGCCGGGTCGGTGGACCTCACCCTCGACGAGCTCGGCCGTCCGCTCAGAGTGGAGCTGCACGCGGCGAGCTGGCAGGTCAGGGGCGCCGCACTGGACGGGGTCACCTGGGTCCGCACGGACCCCACCGGGGAGCACGCGACCGAGGGCAATGTCGGCGCCCACTCCTTCACCGGCGCCTCCCCGGCCTTCCTGGTCGCGATCTCCCGCCTGCTGCGGCTGGAACCGGGCACCGGAGCCGTCCGCATACGCCTCGTGGCCTTCACCGATCCGGTCCTCGCGCCCCTCACCCTGGATCAGTCCTGGGCACTCCTCGGCAGAACCGATCACGCCACCGACACCGGGCCGCTCGTCGTGGACGAGTACCAGGTCAGCGAGCTGGACACCGGAGAGGTCCGGACGGTCCACATCGCCGGCGACGTGGTGCTCGCCGCCCCCGGCATCGAGTTGGAGGCCCTGGAGAGCCCGCCCTCGACCTTCGCGGCCTGACGGCCGCCCCTCTGACCTGCGGCGTTGAGATAATCCCGGGAACCTATTGACTCAGAGAGCCCCGGTGCGTACGTTTGAAGGTCGCGGTGAACGGAGTGCTCATGCACTCCGGCCGGACCGCACAAAAGATCTTACCTGGGGTCCTTGACCAGGGTCACTCGGGGAGGTAGGTTTAAACGGTTGTGGTGAGCAGGGATCTGCCCACCCCCAAGCGCATTTGAGTCGCTCCGCAGACGGATGGAAATCCCAACAACGGAGCACCTTTTGACACCCGCAGGCATCACGTGAAGCCGATTAGGTTCGGCGGATGATCGTCTGCTAAAGTCGAAAACACGCCGAAAGGCAAGGCCCTCCAACGGCCACCGGAAACGGAATTCGGATCGGAAACGGACCGGAAATCGGATCTGGTAAGGTTGGAAACACCGAAGGGAAGCGCCCGGAGAGACCGGTGAAACGGTTTCGAAGGAAGCGTCCGTTCCTTGAGAACTCAACAGCGTGCCAAAAGTCAACGCCAGATATGTTGATACCCCGTCCATCTCGGAC
>NZ_JAEEAP010000054.1 GCF_016103465.1 Streptomyces sabulosicollis | reverse complement strand
GACCCCCGAGATCTACACTCGACTAGTCGTCGGCAGCGTCAGATGTGTACAAGAGACAGGTGCTCCTCCCAGTCCCGGGCGCAGCCCACGGCCTTCTGCCAGCCCGCGTAGAGCCGGTCGGCCCGTGCGCGGTCCATCGCGCAGTCGAAGCGGCGCTCGAGCCGGAAGGTGCCGGCGAGCTCGGCCCGGTCCTTCCAGAACCCGGTGGCGAGCCCGGCGAGGAAGGCCGCGCCGCGGGCCGAGGACTCGATGACGGTGGGGCGCAGCACGGGCACGTCGAGGATGTCGGCCTGGAACTGCATGAGGAAGTTGTTGGCGGTGGCCCCGCCATCGACCTTGATCTCCCGGGTGGAGAGGCCCGAGTCGGCCTCCATGCAGGTGATGACGTCACGGATCTGGTAGGCGATGGACTCCAGCGTGGCGCGGATGACGTGTTTGCGGCTGGCGCCGCGGGTCAGCCCGAGGATGGCGCCCCGCGCGTACTGGTCCCAGTACGGGGCGGCGAGCCCCACGAAGGCCGGTACGACGTAGACGCCATTGGTGTCGGGCACGTTCTGGGCGGCGTACTCGGTGTCCTCGGCGTCGTAGACGATCTGGAGCTCGTCGCGCAGCCACTGGATGGAGGCGGCGGCCACGAAGATCAGCCCTTCCAGGGCGTACTCGACGCCGCCGTCCACGCCCCAGGCGATGGTGGTGAGCATGCCGCTGCCGCTGAAGACGGGGCTGTCGCCGGTGTTGAGGACCAGCGAGGCTCCGGTGCCGTACGTGGCCTTGACCGAGCCCGGCTCGAAACACGCCTGGCCGAACAGCGCGCCCTGCTGGTCGCCGACGGCCGAGGCGACCGGGATCCGGGCGCCGAGCAGCACCGACTCCTCGGTGTGCCCGTAGACCTCGCTGGTGGGGCGCACCTCGGGGAGGATCGCGCGGGGGATGTCGAGCTCGTCGAGCAGCCGCTGGTCCCAGTCGAGACGGGTGATGTCGAACAGCATGGTGCGCGAGGCGTTGGTGTAGTCGGTGACGTGTGCGGCGCCGCCGGTGAGGTTCCAGATCAGCCAGGAGTCGACGGTGCCGAAGGCGAGTTCGCCGCGCTCGGCGCGCCGCCGTGCGCCGGGCACGTTGTCGAGGATCCACTTCACCTTGGTGGCGGAGAAGTAGGCGTCGATGATCAGGCCGGTGGTCCGCTTGACGTACTCCTCCAGACCGCGGGCCTTGAGCTCCTCGCACAGCGCGGCGGTGCGGCGGTCCTGCCACACGATGGCGTGGTGCACGGGCTCCCCGGTGGCGCGGTCCCAGACCACCACCGTCTCGCGCTGGTTGGTGACGCCGATGGCGGCGATGTCCTCGGAGCCGCACTCGGCCTGCGCCAGCACCTGCTTGGCGACGGTGACCTGGGTGTTCCAGATGTCGAGCGGGTTGTGCTCGACCCAGCCGGGCTGGGGATAGATCTGCGGGAACTCCTGGCTGGCGACCGCGGCGATGTCGCCCGCCTTGTCGAAGAGGATGGCCCGGATGCTGGTGGTTCCGGCGTCGAAGGCCATGACGTAGCGGTGGGTCATGGATGTCACCTGCCTTCTGCCGGTGCGGGGCCCGGGGTGGTGGCGTGGGGGTCGCCGTGACACGCGACCATGGCCTTCATCCCGGTGCCGGAGGCCGCGTAGGCGAAGGCATCGTGGATCTTCTCCAGTGGGAACACCTCACTGACCAGGGGGGACAGATCGACGCGGCGCTCGCCGACCAGCCGCAGACAGCGGCCGTAGTCGCCGTTGGTGGAGCCGGTCGTCCCGGTCAGGGTGAGGCCCTTGTAGTGCACGGCGTTGGTGTCGAGCGGGATGGTCCGCGCGGCGCCGAGGCCCGCGAAGTAGTTGAGCCGGCCGTGCGGGGCGAGCAGTTCCGCCGCCTGCGCCTGCACCTGGGGGTCGGACACGGCCGTGATGACCACGTCCGCGCCCCGGCCGCCGGTGTGCTCGCGCACCACCTCGGCCAGGTCCTGTTCGCGGACCCCGACGCACACATCGGCGCCGAGCCGGGCGGCGAGGTCCAGCCGGGTGCGGCCGCGGTTGGAGATGATCACCTTGCGGGCCCCGGCCAGCTTGCCGAGCAGCACGTGGAACGCGCCGATGGGGCCCGCCCCGGTGATGACCACGACGTCCTCGGGGCCCACCCGGAGCCCGCGCTGTCCGCTGTAGCAGCAGGAGAACGGCTCCACCAGGGCCGCCTCGGCGTAGGAGACGCCCTCGGGGATCTCGAAGACGTTGCCGCGCTGGACGGCGAAGCCGGGCACCCGCAGCAGTTCCTGGAAGCCGCCGTCGATGCTGACGCCGAACGCCTCGTAGTCCGGGCACATGTTGTTGTAGCCGTGGCGGCACATGTCGCAGCGGCCACAGCCCACGTTCGGGGTGACGGTGACCCGCATGCCCGGGTGGAACGCGGTCACCCGCGGCCCGGCCGCCACCACGTCCCCGGCCACCTCATGGCCCAGCACCCGGTGCTGCCCGTCGCGGATCTTGAAGTGGCCGTGCTTGAAGATGCGCAGGTCGGTGCCGCAGATGGAGGCCGCACGGACCCGCACCAGCAGGTCGTCGCCGACGACGGTGGGCTCGGCCACGTCCTCGACCGCCAGCTCCCCCGGCCGGCGCAGTACGGCGGCCCTCATGACGCACCTCCGACGACACCGGGCCGGATGAGCTCGGCCTGGGCCTGGTCGGCGACGGCGAAGACGACCTTGTTGTACCAGGTGCGGCGCTCCAGCATGTCCGCGAACATCGCCGGTGCCTCCTCAAGGCTCGGGGTGTGGCTGATGAGTGGCGCCACCTTCAGATCACGGCCCAGGTGGTGGACCACCATGTCCCATTCACTGCGCCCGGCCGGGGTGATCCTGGAGTTCCAGGTGCCGTAGATCCGCAGCTCACGGCGGAGGACGGAGGAGACCAGGGCGCGGGGCAGGGTCAGGTCACCGGAGATGTCGCCCAGGAGCGTCACCTGGCCGAGCGGGGCCGCCGCGGTGATGGCCTGGACGAGGGTGGCGGGCAGACCGCTCGCCTCCACCGCGCAGTCCACGCCCCGGCCGCCGGTCAGCTCCCGGACCGTGTCCACCGTGTCCCCGGCGGACGCGTCGATGACCGGGAAGCCGAGACCGGCCATGACGGCGCGCTTGCGCTCGTCGACATCGGCCACATACACCTCACTGGCGCCCAGGATGCGCAGCCACTGGGCGGCCAGCGCGCCGATCGGCCCGGCCCCGATGACCAGCGCGGTGGCGTGGGCGGGCAGCTGGAACTTCAGCATGGCGTGCAGGGCGACCGCGGCGGGCTCCACCATGGCGGCGTGCACCAGCGGCACGTCCCGCGCCACCGGCACCAGATTGGCCTCGGGCACATGGAGGAACTCGGCCATGGCGCCGTCGCGCCGCGACCCGTAGTAGTCGTAGCCGGAGCCGACGGCGTACTCGCCGATCTGGGTCATCGGGTCCGCCGGGTCGGGCAGGAGGGGGAAGACCGCGGCCCGGTCCCCGGGGCGGAAGCGGCTTCCCTCCGGCGCCTCCTCGACCACGGCGGAGAACTCGTGGCCCAGGACCAGCGGATAGTGATACGCCTTCCCGCGGCCGAATCTCAGCACATCGGAGCCGCATACGCCCACACCGCCGACGCGGACCAGGACGGAGCGGTCGCCCACGGGGGCGGGGGCGGGGATGTCGGTGAGGGTGAGGACGCCCTCGGATTGCAGTACTGCTGCCTTCATCGCTTGGTCCGCCTCAGACTTCCATGCCGTAGCGGTGGGCCTTGTGCGTCGGGTAGAGCGCGATCTGCGGGATGGTGACGTCGGGCGTGCGCGTGGCCACGTAGAGGGAGACCTCGGCGACGTTGTCGACGTCGATGCAGCTGGCGTGGATGCCCTCGGCGAGTTCCTTGTCGTCCAGCCAGCCGTCCAGGTAGGCGGGGATGTCGCCGTCGTACAGGCCCTTGTCGATGATCTCGGTCATCGGGGTCTTGACGTGGGACGGGTTGATCACCGTCACACCGATGTTCTTCTCCTTGCCCTCAAGGAGGATGTTCTTGCTGAATCCCATCATCCCGTGCTTGGAGGCGCGGTAGGGGCTGTGGCCGGGGCCGGAGGCCAATCGGGCCGAGGACGATCCCATGTTGATGACGCGCCCGCCGGTGGACTGCCGCTCCATGATGCGGAACGCCTCGCGGCAGCACAGGAAGACCGCGGTCAGGTTGGGGCCGATGGTCTTGTTCCACTCCTCCAGCGTCACCTCGGTCACCGGGGGTGAGAGGGAGTCGCGGCCCGCGCTGTTGACGAGGAGATCGACCTGGCCCCACTCCTCCACGGCGGTCCGGAAGAAGCTCTGGACCTGCTCCTCCTCGGTGACATCGGCTTCGACGCCCACGCAGTCGCCGCCCTGGGACTGGATGGAGGAGACGACCTGCTGGAGCCGCTTGCCGTCGATGTCGACCAGGAGGACCCGGGCCCGGTTGGCCGCGAAGATCCGGCCGACGGCCTCGCCGATGCCGGAGGCGCCACCGGTGATGATGGCGACCTTGCCCTCCAGCGCGGTGCCGGGGGCGGGTTCGTAGGTGGTGGTCATGGTGTCCCTTTGGGGTGTGGTGGGTGGGTGTTCAGAGGTGGTGTTCAGGAGTGGTTCTCAGGGCTGGTCTTCAGGGGTGGTCTTCAGGGGTGGTCTTCAGGGGTGGTCTTCAGGGGTGGCCGCGGCGGCGATCTCCACCGCGCGGCGCGCGTTGCGCCCGATGGCCCCGTACTCCCCCTCGGCCAGCAGCGCCGTACCGGCGATCCAGGTGCCACCGCAGGCGGCGACGTGCGGCCGGCTCAGGTAGTCGGGGAGGTTGTCCGGTGTCAGGCCGCCCGTGGGCATGAACGCCATCCCGTCGTACGGAGCCGCCATGGCGTCCAGCAGCCGCAGTCCGCCCGACGCCTCGGCCGGGAAGTACTTCACCAGCGGCAGCCCCCTGGCCACGGCCGCCTCGACACCGGTGGGGCTGTTGATGCCGGGGACGACGGGGATCTCCCGCTCCAGGCAGTGGTCCACGACGTCCGGGTTGAAGCCGGGCGCGACCACGAACTGGGCCCCCGCGTCGATGGCGTGGTCCACGGTGGTGCGGTCCAGGACCGTACCGGCGCCGACCAGCAGCCCGGGGTGGCGGGCCCGCAGGGTGGCGATCCCGTCCCGGGCGGCCGGGCTGCGGAAGGTGATCTCGGCGACCGGCAGTCCCGCCCCGAGCAGCGTCTGCCCGAGCGGGTCGGCGTGGCGTACGTGGGGCAGGGTGACGACCGGGACGACCCGGACGCGGCGCAGTTCGCCGAGGAGTTCGGTGGGGTTCATCGGTCCTCTTTCGCGGTGGTGCCGCCCGGGGTGAGGAGGTAGGCGTCGCCCACCCGCGGCACGGTCCAGGACAGTGGCGTGGCGCGGCGCCGCAGTGCGTCGCGGGCGTCCTCCGGGTCGACGGTGTTGAAGTCGAACAGCCCGAAGTGGTGGCAGAGCAGGTGCGGGATCTCCGCCGCCTCGCACAGCTCGGCCGCTTCCCGGACGGTGAAGTTGCCGGGGACGCCGTTGTCGGTGCGGTAGCGGTCCCGCCCGTTCACGGGCAGCAGCGCCAGGTCGGCGCGGAGTGTGCGCAAGAGCTCGGGCTGTCCGTCGTAGGGGACGCAGTCGCCGGAGTGGTAGACGCGGACACCGCCGACCGTGAGCACGTAGCCGAGGAAGCGGTGGTCTCCGTTCTCGTCCTGTGCGAGGTGTTCATGGGCGGCGGGGACCGGTTCGACGGTGATGCCGCCGGCCAGTTCCACGCGCTCGCCCGCCGTGGTCCCGGTCAGGCGGGCGGCGGGCACGCCACGCTCCAGGGCCCGCTCCCGCTCGGCGCGCGGGACGACGAAGCGCGGGTCGTTGTGCGGGAGCAGGGCGCGGATGGTGCCCGGGTCCATGTGATCGGTGTGTCCGTGGGTGCACAGCACCGCGTCCACCCCGCGGATGGCCTCCGGCGCCACCGGGGCGGGGTGCATCCGGCGGTGCGGGAAGAGCTTGCCGCGGTACTTCTCGGCGAGGGTGTCCGAGAGGTACGGGTCGATCAGGACCAGCCGGTCGCGGTGGCGCAGCGCGAATCCGGCCTGGCCGAGCCACCACAGCGTCACGTCGTCCGGCCCGGCCTCCGGCGGGGCGGCGAAGGTGCCGTGGAGAGGGGTGCCGGACACGGGGCGCACGGCGGGCCGTGTGATGTTCATGCGTGCTCCCGGTGGGTGGGGGTGGGGTCGCCGTGCGCGGTCATGGGGTGCCCGCGGGGGATCCGCCGTCGAGCTCCGCGGGGTCCAGCGCTCCGGTCATCAGGGCGACGGCGTCGGGCATCGAGATGTCGGAGGTGCGCACCAGGGCGACGCGCCGGCCCAGCCGCTGGACGTGGATGCGGTCGGCGACGTCGAAGACGTGGGGCATGTCGTGGCTGATCAGGATGACCGGCACGCCCCGGCTGCGGATCTCGCGGATGAGGTCGAGCACCCGCCGCGACTCCCGCACCCCGAGCGCCGCCGTCGGCTCGTCCATGATGATCACCCGGCTGCCGAAGCAGGCGGCGCGTGCCACGGCGACGCCCTGGCGCTGCCCGCCGGAGAGCGTCTCCACCGGCTGGGAGAAGTTCTGGATGGTCAGCAGGCCGAGGGAGGTGAGCAGTTCCCGGGTCTCCTCGCGCATCCCCTTCTTGTCCAGCAGCCGGAAGACGCCGCCGAGCGGGCCGGGCCTGCGGCGCTCACGGCCGAGGAAGAGGTTGGCGGGGATGTCCCGGGAGGGCGCGACGGCGAGGTTCTGGTAGACGGTCTCCAGTCCGTGGTCCCGCGCGTCCAGGGGGTTGCGGAACCGCACCGGCTCCCCGAAGAGGCGGATCTCCCCGGCGTCGGGGACCTCCGCCCCGGAGAGGCACTTGATGAGCGTCGACTTGCCGGCGCCGTTGTCGCCGATGACGGCGAGGACCTCACCGGCCCGCAGTTCCACGTCGGCCCCGCCGAGGGCGGTGACATGTCCGTAGCGCTTGACCAGGCCGCGCGCCTGGAGGGCGAGTACGTCGGTGGTGGTGTTCCGGGGATCGCTCCGGGGATTCATGCCGCCACCTTCCGGATCCACTGGTCGGCGGCGACGGCCACGATCACCAGGACGCCCACGGTGAAGACCTGCCACAGGGCGTCCACTCCGGACAGGGCGAGTCCGCTGCTGAACACGCCCACGATGAGGGAGCCCAGCAGGGTACCGAGGACATGGCCACGGCCGCCGAAGAGGCTGGTGCCGCCGATGACGACGGCGGTGATGGACTGGAGGTTGAGGTTCTCACCGGCCTGCGGGCTGACCGAGCCGACCCGCCCGATGAGGAACCACGCGGCGAGACCGCAGATCAGCCCCGCCACCACGTACACGCTGAGCAGCACCCGCCCGGTGCGGATCCCGCTGAGGCGGGCCCCTTCGCGGTTGTCGCCCACCGCGTGCAGATGGGCGCCCCATGCGGTGCCCCGCAGCAGATAGGCCACGGCGGCGAAGCAGCCGATCATCATCAGCGAGCTGTAGGTGACATCGGTGCCCAGGACATTGATGGAGCGGCCCGGCCAGCTCAGCAGGGGCGGCACGTCCTGGGCCCGGATCGTCTCGCTCCGCGAGTAGAAGAGGGTGAGGGCGGAGAAGACGCTGAGGGTGCCGAGGGTGGCGATGAACGGCGGGATGCGGAACCGGGTGACCAGTACGCCGTTGAGTCCGCCGCAGACACCGCCGACGACGACGCCGAGCAGCAGCGCCAGGGGCACCGGCAGACCGTGGTCCACCGCCAGCTTGCCCATCACCACGGAGGCGAGCACGGTGATGGCCCCGACCGACAGATCGATGCCCGCGGTCAGCACGATCAGCGTCTGGGCGATGCCGACCATGCCGATGATCTGCACCTGCTGGACGATCAGCGAGATGTTGAGCGGATCGCTGAACCGGGACCCCACCCACACGCTGAAGAACAGCGAGGCGAGGAGCAGGACGGTGAGCGGGCCGAGCAGTGGCTTGGTGTGCAGGGCCGCCTGTCCGCGGGCGAGCGCTCCGCGCTGCGGCGGCCGTGTGGTGGGGGGATCTGCTGCGGTGGGGGGAACGGTGTCGTGCACCACGGTCAACTCCTGGAAACGGTAGGGAGATACGGGTATGCCGGACGTCCGCGGGGGGGGGCGGCCCCCAGCGGTGGCGCGCGGGGCTAGCCCCAGCAGTGGCGCAGGCCCCAGTCCGACTTCTGCGAATCCAGACCGGATACGGGGGTGTCCGTGATGAGGGAGACGCCGGTGTTGGTGAAGCCCTGTCCGGAGGAGGCGGAGCCCTTGCCGCCGTCCTTGGCGTGCGCGGCCACGGCGGCGAGGCCCTCGGCCGCCATCTTCACGGGGAACTGCATCGAGGTCGCGCCGATGACGCCACCGGCCACGTTCTTGACGCCGGGACAGCCGCCGTCGACGGAGACGATGGTGATGTCCTTCCGCTTACCGGCCGCCTTGACGGCCTGATAGGCACCGGCGGCGGTGGGCTCGTTGATGGTGTAGACGAGGTTGATGGAGCCGTCCTTCTGCAGCAGCTTCTCCATGGCGTCGCGCCCGCCCTCCTCGTTGGCGCCGGTCACCTCGTGGCCGACGATCCGGGAGTCGCGCTCGTCGCCGATCCGGTCCGGGTCGTGGACGTCGACGCCGAAGCCCTCCAGAAAGCCCTGGTCCCGCAGCACATCGACCTTGACCTGCTCGGAGCTGAGGTCGAGCAGGGCGATCCTGGGCCGCTTGCCCGCCATCCGCGCCTTGGCCCACTTGCCGATCATGCGTCCGGCCAGCCGGTTGTCGGTGGCGAACGTGGCGTCCACCGCGGACGCGGGTTCCGTCGGCGAGTCCAGGGCGACGACCATGACACCGGCCTTCCGCGCCCGGTCGATGGCGGGGATGATCGCGCCGGAGTCGGCCGGGGTGATCAGGATGCCCTTGGCTCCCGCCGCCACCAGGTTCTCGATGGCCTTGACCTGCGAGTCGTTGTCGGCCTGGCCCTTGCCGGCGAAGGTCCTCAGGTCCACGCCGAGCTGGCGGGCCTTCTTCTGGGCGCCCTCGCGCATCTTCACGTAGAAGGGATTGTCGTCGGTCTTGGTGACGAGCCCGACGATGGGCTTGTCGTCGCCCTGACCGCCGATGCCGTTCCCGCATGAGGTGAGCAGCAGGGTGAGACCGATTCCCGCGGACGAGGCCGCGAGCGCCCTGTGGCGCAGCTTGACGCGATCTGCCATGAGATTGCCTTTTCTCGACGTGCGGGGGGTGGCTGGCGGGAGTTCGCCGCCCGCCGGGTGCCGGTTCGCGCTCTGGCGGGGACTGTCGGTGCCGACGGGTTCATCGGTCGGCTCGGCCCTGATCGGGCTGGGGATGGCCGGTGGGATGTGCTCAGCGGCTCGGTCCACAACGTCGCAGAGCTTTCGAACACTGTCAATGCATATCGAAGAAATTTCCACGACACACGCCCGTCACGAACGCCGTCCGACCGTTGACGCAGAAATTTCTTCGATCGATCTTGACGATGACAGAAATCACTACGACACTTGGAAGTGGACCTCCTCCTTGACGGAGTCGGCTACCCACCCCTTCCGGACGACAAGGCGCCCGGAAAGGAGCACGGATATGACAGTGAACCCAGCGGGAGCGGTCGTCACCGCGCCCCCCTCCCCGCCCAACGGCCCACCGCCGCACCGGCGAACGGGCTCGCCCGGTGTCCATACCACCCCGCGGGGGCTGGCCCTGCGACTGGCCACCGCCCCGGCCGCCGTGGGCCGGGCCCGCCGCACCGCCGCGGGCGCGCTGCGCCACTGGGGGGTGCCCGACACCGCCGCCGACGACATTGTCCTCATGGCGGACGAGCTGGTGACCAACGCGATCGAGCACGCCGACGGGCCCGTGTGGCTGCGGCTGTGGCTGCGCCGCGGATGCTGTGTGATCTGCCAGGTCGGGGACGGCTGCCACGATGCGCCCCGGCCGCGCCCCAGTGACCCCGAGGCCGAGAACGGCCGCGGGCTGTTCCTCGTCACCGCGCTCGCCGACGCCTTCGGCACCCGCATCACCTCCACCGGAAAGGTCATCTGGTTCCGGCGCCAGGTGCGGGACGGCGGGTCCCGGCGTCCGCACCATTGCCCCGCCGATTACTGGCCAGGAGACCCCCTGTCCGCTGAGTGATATCTTTGCGCTCGTGGCACAAGATGGCGGTCTGGCTCTCGTCCGTAAGTCCGTTGAGCTCCTCGACCTGCTCGCGGCGCGAGGCGAGGCCACGGCCGCCCAGCTCGCGGAGGAACTGGGCGAGCCCCGCAGCTCGGTCTACCGGCTGCTGTCAAGCCTCCAGGGCCTGGACATGGTGGAAGGCGGCAGCCGACGCGGCACCTTCCGTCTGGGCTTCCACCTGCTCAGCCTCGGCACCGCCGTGGTGGAGCGGTTCGACGAGCGGCGGTTCGCGCAGCCGGTGATGGAGCGGCTCCACGACGAGACCGGCGAGACCGTGTACTTGTGCGTCCGGCGCGGCCGTGAGGCGGTGTGCATCGAGCGGCTGGACGGCCGACGGGTCCAGTCCCTCGCCCTGAAACTCGGTGGCGCGCTGCCGCTGCACGCCGGGGCCGCCTCCCGTGTCCTGCTGGCCTTCCAGGACCGCTCGACCTGGGCGGACTACCTCGAACAGGGGCCCTTGGAGCGATTCACCCCATCCACCCCCGCCACGGCGGACGCGCTGGTGCCGGTGCTGGAGCAGACCCGCGACAGCGGGATCTCGGTCAGCGACCAGGACGTGACGGTCGGCGTGGCCGCGCTCGGCGTGCCGATCCTGGACTACCGGGGGCAGGTGCGTGCCGCGCTGTCCATCAGCGGAGTCCGGGAGGCCATCCTCGGCGCGGAAGTGACCGGTCTGCGCGAGCGGCTGACCGAGGCCGGCCAGGAAGTTTCGCGGGCACTGGGCTGGCAGGCCGTCACCGGCCCCGTCGCCGACTTCGGCTGACGGAAGGAAGGGACCGGCGGCCCAGGACACAGCCGCCCGCCCCGCCGCTGCGAACGCCCGCTCCTCCATGTGCTCGATCAGTTCACTGTCCGCCGACCCAGTCGGCGCCTGTGCCGTCATTCGGCGCCTCTCCCCGTCGGTGAGCCCCATGGGCGAGCCCAGTAGGTGAGTCCGGTCGGTGAGCCAGTCGGCGAGCCCGGTCGGTGAGTCCCGTCGCCGAGTGCGGTCGGTGGCACGGCCGGGTCCGGTCCGCGCCACCATCGACTCATCAGAAGTTACCACTCACTGGACACAGCGTTCATGTCATGAGAATGTCGCGGTGGTCGCCGTCACACCCGTCGAAGCGGGCCCGCTCACCACCAAGGAGACGTGATGACCCTTCCCGATCACCCCGTGCCCCTGACCAGTGATCACCCCACGCCCCCGACCGGTCAGGAGGCGCGGGCCCTGGACAGCCGCCAGCGCCAGGTCCGGGTCACCGCACCCCGGCAGATCGCCCTCGTCGAGCGGGACCTCACCGGCCCTCCGCCCGGTGAGGTCCGGGTCCGGATCCGCGAAGTCGGCGTGTGCGGCAGCGATCTGAAGATGTGGTCGGGCGAGCACGCCGTGCTCACGCCCCCGTTGACCCTCGGGCACGAGGCGTGGGGGACCGTCGAGGAACACGCCGTGGCCACCGGCGCCACCGGCTCCGCGCCGCTCACCCCCGGCACCCCCGTGGTCATCGTCCCCCCGGCCGGCTGCGGCACCTGCCACAACTGCGCGCGGGGGCGTGAGCAACTGTGTGCGCGGATGCGGTTCGTCGGCGGCCAGATCGACGGGGCCATGGCCCGGTTCCTGACCGTCCCGCCGCACCACCTCCTGCCGATCGACCCCCGGGTGCCCGAAGAGCAGCGGGTCCTGATCGAACCGCTGGCGGTGGCCGTGCACGCCGTCGGCCGGGCCCGTATCGGCGCCGGTGACCAGGCCCTGGTGATCGGCGCGGGGCCCATCGGCGTCTTCTGCGCGCTCGTGCTCGCCGCCCGGGGCGTCGGCCGGGTGGTGGTGACCGACCGGGACCCGCTGCGGCTCGACCTCGCCCGTCGGCTCGGTGTGCCGCACCGCGCGCGGACGACGGCCGCCCAACCGCTCCTCGCGGCCGGGGACCACCTCCGTCCCGACGGGGCGGACGTGGTGTTCGACTGCGTGGGCTCCCAGGCCACCACCGCACAGGCGCTGGCGGCGACCTGCCGTGGCGGCCGCACCGTCCTGGTGGGCATCAGCCCCGCCGAACTGACCGTCGGCGGAGTGGCGCTCCAGCGCGGCGAACGCGAGCTCATCGGCGTCCAGATGTACCAGCGCGAGGACTTCCGCCACGCGATGGACCTGCTGGCCGAAGGGCTCGTCCCGGCCGTCGACGGTCTCAAGCGCTCCCGGCCGCTCGGCCGGGCCGGAGAGCTCCTCGACGAGCTCGCCCGACGGCCTAGCCCGGTCCTGAAGGAGACCCTGCTCCCGGACTGAGCGACACCGGGCCGCGGGACACCCGCTCCTCCCCACCTCTCCCCGCCCCGAAGGACCCCGCCATGCCTCATCCTCCTTCCGCTGTCACACCACCCTCCCGTCCCCCCTCCGGCACACCCAACATCCGCACCGTGGCCTGGGCGACCATGATCGGAACGGCCATCGAGTGGTACGACTTCTTCACCTACGGCATCGCCGCGGCCCTGGTCTTCAACACGCTCTTCTTCCCCGCGGGCACCTCACCGGTGGTGGGCACGCTCCTCGCGTTCAGCACCTATGCCGTGGGGTTCGCCGCCCGGCCCATCGGCGGCGTGGTCTTCGCCCACTACGGGGACAGGATCGGCCGCAAGTCCATGCTGGTGCTCTCGCTGCTGCTGATGGGCGGCAGCACCTTCTGTATCGGGCTGCTTCCCGGCTTCGCCACCTGGGGTGTGGCCGCGCCCCTGCTCCTGGTGGCCCTGCGGGTCGTCCAGGGCTTCGGAGTGGGCGGCGAATGGGGTGCGGCGGCCCTGATGGCGGTCGAGCACGCACCGCCCCACCGCCGTGGCTTCTACGGGAGCTGGCCGCAGATGGGGGTTCCCGCCGGAATGCTCATCGCCAACCTCGCCTTCTTCGCCCTGTCGGGCGCCACGAGCGACCACGACTTCCGCGCGTGGGGCTGGCGCGTTCCCTTCCTCGCCTCCGCGGTGCTCATCGCGCTCGGGCTCGTCGTCCGGCTCCGGGTGCACGAATCCCCGGTGTTCCGCGCGATGGAGCGGGCGGGCCGGATCGAGCGACGGCCGGTGGTCGCCGTGCTCCGCACCCAGCCCAGGAACGTCCTGCGCGCCGCGGGCATCAGGTTCGCCGAGAACAGCACCTTCTACATCCACACCACCTTCGTGCTCACCTACGGCACGACCGTGCTCACCCTGGAACGCGACGACCTGCTCATCGGGGTGATCATCACGGCCGCCCTGGGCCTGATCAGCCTGCCCCTGTGGGGGCGGCTGTCCGACCGGGTCGGACGCCGGCCCGTGGTGCTCTTCGGTTCGGCCCTGCTGGCCGCCCTGTCCTGGCCCTTCTTCTGGGCGCTCGACAGCGGGTCGCTGCCGGTCATCTACCTCGTCACGATCCTGTGCGTCAACGTCGGCAACCACGCGGTGTACGCACCGCAGTCCGCGTACTTCGCCGAGCTGTTCGAGCCCGAGGTCCGCTACAGCGGCGCCTCGATCGGCTCGCAGGCGGCCAGTGTCCTCGCCGGCGGCCTGTCCCCGCTGATCGCCACCGCCCTGCTGGAGGCGGGCGACGGCTACCACCTCATCGCCCTCTACATGACGGCGATGGCGCTGATCACCGTGTGCACGGCACTGCTCAGCCCCGACCCCTACCGCCAGTCCCTCGAGCGCTCCTCCACGCCGGGGGACCGCGCCGCCCGGCCCACCGAATCCACCACGGAGATGTCCCATGGCTGAACCCACCGTTCTCCTCACCGGCGCCGCACAGGGAATCGGGGCCGCCACGGCCCGGGTCCTCGCCGAGCGCGGCTGGCGCGTCGTCGTCGCCGACCTCAGGGGCGAGGCCGCCCAGGAGCGGGCCGCGGCCCTCGACGCGGCCTCCCCCGTGACCGGCGGACATCTGGCCGTCGCCGTGGATGTCACCGACGAAGCCAGTGTCGCCGCGATGTTCGACGCCATCGCGACGCGGGCCGGTGGGCTCGACGCGCTGGTCAACGGCGCGGGCGTCATCTTCCGGCAGGCGGCCCAGGACTTCGACAGCCGGCAGTGGGCCCACCAGCTCGCGGTCCACCTCACCGGCGCGATGCACTGCGCGCGTGGCGCCTACCCCCTGCTGGTCCGCAGCCGCCGGGCCAGTGTGGTCAACATCGGATCCGTCGGGTCGACCTTCGGGCTCCCCGGCCGGCTCGGCTACGCCACCGCCAAGAGCGGAGTGCTGGGCCTCACCCGGACCCTGGCGGCCGAGTGGGGCGCGGTCGGCATCCGGGTCAACGCCGTGGCGCCGGGATACGTGGCCACCGAGATGGTGCGCAGCGGCCTGGAGTCGGGAGCGCTCGACCGGGAGGCGCTGATACGGCGCACACCGATGCGCCGGCTGGCCGAGCCCGCCGAGATCGCCACCTCCATCGCCTTCCTCCTCTCCCCCGACGCCTCCTTCGTGCACGGCGCCACCCTGCGGGTCGACGGCGGCATCACGATCGACGGCACCTTCTGACCACCGACGCCCGAGGACACCCCATGAACAGCTATCCCTCCGGCCGGGTCGGAGACATGAGCGGGCGCACCGCCGTGGTCAGCGGAGCGAGCAGCGGCATCGGACTCGCGATCCTGCGGCGCTTCCTCGAAGCGGGCGCGACCGTTCACGGACTGGCCCGGCGTGGCCGTCTGATCGAGGAACGGGCCCGGGACGCCGCGCCCGAGGCGGACCGCTTGCACCACCACAGTGTCGACGTCGGTGACGCCGAGGCGGTACGGGACTGGGCGCGGCGGGTGTCCGGGCCGGTGGACACCCTGGTGTGCGCCGCCGGAACCAACATCCCCGAGCGGCGCCTCGCCCAGCTGACGCCCCCGGTCTGGGACTCCCTGCTCGCCACCAATCTGAGCGGGACGTTCTACCTGCTGCACGCCCTGCTCACCCGGCTCCGCGAGGCCCGCGGCGACGTGGTCGTCCTGTCGAGCGTGGCCGGGGCGTGGCCCGATCACACCGGCCCGGCCTATCAGGCCGCCAAGGCCGGGCTCCTGGGCCTGGCGCGGGGAGCGGGCATGGACGAGTACGGCAACGGCATACGGGTGTGCACCATCCTGCCGGGCATCGTGAACACCCCGATCCTCGACGACCGGCCCGAGCCTCCGCCGCGGGAGCTGCGCGAGCTGTTCGTCCAGCCGCAGGACATCGCCGAGGCGTGTCTGGCGGCCATCACCCTCCCCAAGCGGGCCTGTGTCGCCGAAATGACCGTCGTGGCCACGGCGTTGCAGTCCATGGGCAACACCCAGGCCGCCACGCCGGCGCCACCGCACGCGGCGCCCGGGGAACGTCCCTCGGCGGTGCGGCCCGGCACGCCCTGAAGCCGGAGCGCCCTACGGAACGCGGCTATCCGCCCCCCCCACACACAACGCGGCTGACCTCGACGAGCGAGGTCAGCCGCGTTCCGTCGCGGCCGATGCGCACCCCGCCCGGGGTCAGGAGTGCCCACCGGCGTCAGGGGTGGATGACCGCCTTGATGCAGCCGCGGTCGTCCCGCACGGCATCGAGGGCGGCGCCGAACGAGTCAAGACCGAACCGATGGGTGATCATGCCGTCGGTGCGCACCCGGCCCGTGCGCAGCACCCGCAGCGCGCGATCGAAGCTGAACGCCTGGGTGAAGGACCCACGGATGGTCAGCTCCCGGCTGAAGATCTCGTGCGGGGAGAGTTCGACGCGCTCCCGCTCCCCGGCCATGCCGTAGAGGAAGACGGTCCCGCCGTCACGGGTGAGCGGCAGGCACCGCTCGATCACGGTGAGGGCACCGGTCGCGTCCACGACGGTGTCGAAGCCGTCGGGTGCCAGGGCCCGCAGCGCCCCGAGGGAGGCCGAGGCGTCGTCGCGGTCCATGACCACCGTCTCGTCGGCACCGAACTCGCGTGCCAGTTTCAGCTTGGCCTCGGTCGGCGCCGCCACGGTCACCCGCCCCGCGCCACTTCCGGCCAGCAGCTGCGCGAGCAGCAGCCCCGTGGTGCCGGCGCCGAAGACCAGGACGTCGCTGCCGGGCTGTGGGGCGAGCACGTCCATGCCGTGCACGGCACACGCCACGGGCTCGGCGAAGGCCGCCACGTCCAGGGGGATGTCGTCGGCCGGGTGGCAGTGGGACGCGGGCACCACGATCATTTCGGCGAAGCCGCCGGGCCGGGTGACCCCGTGGTCGCGCAGCCGGGTGCAGAAGGCCGGTCTGGCGCGACGGCAGTTGGCGCACCAGCCGCAGGAGACACGGTTGTTGAGGGCGACGCGCTGTCCGACGGCGAGCGTCGTCACCTCCTCCCCCAGCGACTCCACCTCGCCCACCACCTCATGGCCGGGGGTGAGCGGATAGCGCGGGGAGAACTCACCGCGGTGGAGATGGGCATCCGTGCCGCACACTCCCGCGGACCGCACGCGCAGCCGTACCTCGGCCGGGCCCGGCCGCGGATCCGGCACGTCGGTGTAGCGGAAGGCATGCGGTCGGTCGTAGACGATGGCTTTCACACGGTCTCCTCGGATCTGGCCGTTTCGGTGCGCTGGTGGGCCGGTCAGCCGACGCTCAGATGCCGGTCAGCAGGGTGCGCACCCGCACCTCACCGGTCGTCGGCCGTACCCGTGCCACTTCCTCCACGACGACGTGGCCGTCCGCGGTGACGGTCACCCGCCGGTCCGTCGTGCTCCCTTGCCCCGCCCCGCCCGGGATCCTCGGTGTGCTGCTCATCGGAGTGCGAACCCCCCGTCCATCAGCAGTTCGGTGCCCAGGCAGTAGGCCGCCTCGTCGCCGAGCAGCCAGGCGATGGCGGCGGCGATCTCCTCGGGTTCCGCGAACCGCCCGGCGACCGTGCCCTCCTTCCAGCGCGGGTGCATGTGCCGCTTGAGGTCGTTGAGCGGCGTGGCGACATAGCCGGGCGCCACGCTGTTGATCCGCACCCCGCGCGGGCCCCATTCGACGGCCAGCGAGCGGGTCAGCGCGCTCACGGCGGCCTTGGAGGCGTTGTACGCGGACTGCTTCTGCGGGTGGTTGACGATATGCGTGCCGGACATCGAGGAGACCGTGACGATCCGGCCCCCCGCCCCGTCGAGCATCCGCCGGGCGGCCGCGGCGCAGCTGAGGAACGTGCCCTTCAGATTGACGCCGAGCACCCGGTCGAACTCGGCGGCGCCCATCCGTTCCGCGGGCACGTCGTCCTCGACGACCCCGGCGGCCGCGACCAGGCCGTCGATCCGGCCGCCCTCGGTGACGACCGTGCCGATCGCGGCCGCCACCCCGTCCTCGTCGGTGACATCGCAGAGGATGGGCCGTCCGACGGGGGAGGCGGTGAGATCGAGGGCGTACACCTCGGCACCCAGACCGGCCAGATGCGCGCAGGTGGCCCGTCCGATGCCCCCGGCGGCTCCGGTGACCGCGATCCGGGCACCCTGATACCAGGACATGATGTCTCCTTGGGTGGACTCCGCCAGCGATAAGACGGCCTGTACGTACAGGATGTCAAGAGGACGGGATGTTGTCTTCCGTCAGGCGCTACGCTTGCGCCGTGGAACCAGGACGGATTGACCGCGACGCCGCACTGCCCTTCTACGCCCAGCTCAAGGAGCTGCTGCTGCCACAGCTCGGCAGCGTCTGGAAGGTGGGTGAGCGGCTGCCCGGCGAGGTGACCCTGTGCGAGCGGTACGGCGTCTCCCGGACCGTGGTGCGCCAGGCCCTCGACGAGCTGGAGGGCGAGGGCCGCATCGTGCGGCGCAAGGGGCAGGGCACCTTCGTGGCCGCCCGCAAGGTCGACGAGTCGCTCTTCCAGTCGATGACGGGACTGTACGAGGATGTCGCCGCCCGCGGCTCCGCCCTGGTCAGCGCGGTGCGCCGGCTGGAGTTCGCCCCCGCGACGGCGGACGCCGCCCGTGAGCTGGAGGTCGAGGAGGGCGCACCGCTGATCCATCTGGAGCGGCTGCGCTACGTCAACGCCGAGCCATGGGCGCTGACCAGCACCTGGCTGCCGCACCGGGTGGCGCCCGGACTGCTGGACGAGGATCTGACCCATCAGTCGCTCTACGCCCTGCTGGAGGGCAAGTACGGCGTCAGCCTGGACCACGGCAGACGTCTGGTGGAGGCGGTGCCCGCCGCCCCGTCGGTGGCCGAGGCGCTCGGCGTGGACGCCCACGCTCCGGTGCTGCTCCTGCACAGCACCGCCTGGGACCAGGAGGGCAGGCCGGTGGAGTACTTCACGGCCTACCACCGCGCGGACCGCAGCCGTTTCCAGGTGCATGTCCGCAGGCGGCGCCGGGCCGGGGCGCCGCCGTCGATGCTGGTGGACGACAGCACCGGCTGAAACACGCTCCAACCTGGGCGGCGGACCCGATGCGGCATCGGGTCCGCCGCCCTTTTCGTGGCCCCGCGACCCCGTCGCAGCCATGCCCAAACGCCTTGACATCCTGTACGTACAGGATGTCAGTGACCTGCGCACCGTTCCCGGCCATGCCCGGACACCAGGAAGCTGGAGAGACATCCGTGATCATCGCCCATGACCTCGGCACCACGGGGAACAAGGCGTCCCTGCACACCGACGACGGCCGGCTGGTGACGGCGGTGACCGTGCGCTACGACACCGACTTCCGGGCCGGCGGCATCGCGGAGCAGGACCCCGAGTCCTGGTGGCGGGCCGTCTGCCGGGCCGGCCGCGAACTGCTCGCGCGTGGCGGGACGCCCCCGGAGCGGATCGGCGCCATCGGGTTCAGCGGCCAGATGATGGGGGCCGTGCTGCTCGACCGCGCGCACCGGCCGGTGCGGCCCGCGATGATCTGGGCCGACCACCGCAGCACCGAACAGGCCAGGACACTGGCCGCCGGGCTCGGCGAGGAACGCGCCTACCGGCTGCTGGGCCACCGGATCCACCCCACGTACTCGCTGGCCAAGGTGATGTGGGTGCGCGACCACGAACCGCGGACCTTCCGCCGGGTGGCCCATGTGTGCCTGGCCAAGGACTACATCGTCCAGCGCCTGACCGGCACGCTCGTCACCGACCCCTCCGACGCCTCCAGCACCAACGCCTTCGACCAGCGGGCGGGCACCTGGTCGCGCACCGTGCTCGACGCGGCGGCCATCGACCCGGACCTGCTGCCCGAGATCGCGGCGTCCACCTCGGTCGTCGGCCGGGTCCGCGCGCGGGCCGCGGAGGAGGCCGGGGTGCCCGCCGGGGTCCCCGTGGTCATCGGCGGCGGGGACGGCCCCCTCGCCGCGCTCGGCGCCGGGGTGCTGGCCCCCGAGGACGGCGCCTACGCCTACCTCGGCTCCTCCTCCTGGATCTCGATGGCGGCCCGGCGGCCGCTGTACGACCCGGCCCTGCGCACCATGACGTTCAACCACGTCCTGCCCGGACACTACGTCCCGACGGCCACGATGCAGGCGGGCGGCGCCGCGCTGGAGTGGATCGCGCAGGTGCTGCGGCCGGACGACGGGCCGGAGCGCATCGTCCGCACCCTGGCGCGGATCGGGGACGCCGACACCACGGGGCTCTACTTCCTGCCCCATCTGCTCGGCGAGCGCTCACCGTACTGGAACGCCGACGCCCGCGGCGCCTTCGTCGGGCTCTCCCGGCACCACGGCCCCGCGCATCTGGCGAAGGCCGTCCTGGAGGGGGTGGCCTTCAACCTGGCGACCTGCGTCGGCGCCTTCCGCGAGGCCGGCCATCCGGTGGACCGGGTCGACGCCATCGGCGGTGGCGCGGCGAGCGACCTCTGGCTGCGCGTCCTCGCCGACGTCTGGGGAGCCCGGGTACGCCGCCGCAGCATCGTCGAGGAGGCCAACAGCCTCGGGGCCGCCATCACCGCCGCCGTGGGCAGCGGGCTGGTCGACGGCTTCGAGGTGGCCCGCGAACTCTCCGAGGTCCAGGCCGAGTTCACCCCGTCCGCGGACCGGCACCGCGACTACACCGCGCGCCACCGGGAGTTCCTGAACGCCTACCGCGGCCTGGAGCCCTGGTTCGCACATTCTCACTCACTAGACAACCAGTCCGTGTCATGAGAATGTGCCGTGGCCACCTCCGTGACCGCTCCTCGCGGTGCCACGACGAACAGGAGCCTCATGCGCCCATCGGTGACGACCGTCCACGCCACCCCCGTCGCGCGCGGGTTCACCTTTCTCGAGGGCCCCCGATGGCGCGACGGCGAGCTGTTCGCTTCCGACTTCTACAGCGGGCGCGTCCTCGCCTTCCGCCCGGAGCGTTCGCCGGGCACCGGGCATGAGGTGCGCACGGTGTGCGAGGTGCCCGGGCGGCCGTCCGGGCTCGGATTCGCGCCCGACGGATCGCTGCTGGTCGTCTCGATGCTGGAGCGCGCCCTGCGGCGGTGGGACGGCCGGGCGCTCACCACCGTGGCGCGCTTCGGCCACCTCGTCGAAGGCGTCGCCAACGACATGCTCGTCACCGGGTCCGGCTGGGCCCTCATCGGCAACTTCGGCAATACGGACGCCGAACCCGGCTCCCTGCGCGAGACCGCCCTGGTACGGGTCTCCCCCGACGGCCGGACCGATCTCCAGGGCCACGGCCTCGTCTTTCCCAACGGCATGGTGCTCACCGCCGACCGCCGGCGGCTGCTGGTGGCGGAGACCTTCGCCGGACGCGTCTCCTCGTGGGCGGTGGCCTGGAGCGGCGACGGAGCGCCCACGCTCGGAGAGCGGCGGGTGTGGCGGCAGTTCGGCAGCCCGACCGGCCACCTCGACATCGAACGCGCCACCCGTGAGCTGCCCGTACTGCCCGACGGCCTGGCCATCGACGCCCGCGACCGGGTCTGGGTCGCCTCCTCGACCGGACACGCCGCGCGGATGCTCGCGCCGGACGGCACCCTCCTCGCCCTCGTCGAAACCGGCGGCCTCAGCCCCTACGCGGTCGCCGTCGGCGGTGCCGACCAGTCCGTTCTCTACCTCTGCTGCTCACCGCCGCTCGGCACCGTGGACCCCGCGGTCACCACCGAGTCGGTGCTGTACGCCGCGGACATCTCGGCACTCCGCCGACCCGCGCCCCGCGCCTGACGCGTCCCAGGAAAGGAGACACCATGACGACCACCACCGCGCCGACCGCCACGGTCCGTGCGCTGCGGTTCGCCGCGAAGGAGAGGGTCGCCGTCGTCGACGCACCGCTCCCCGAGCCCGGACCGGGCGAGCTGGTCCTCGATGTGAAGGCGGCGGGACTGTGCGGAAGCGATCTGCACTACTTCCATATGACCCACGAGGAGATGCGGCACGCCACTCAGCCGCGCTCGCCCGAGATGACGCCCGGCCATGAGATCGCCGGCGTGGTCAAGGCGGTCGGCCCCGGCGTGCGTCACCCACGGGTGGGCGACCGGGTCGCGGTACAGCACTACTCCGGCTGCGGCCAGTGCGAGAGCTGCCGACGCGGCTGGGATGTGCACTGCGAGCGCGGAGCGCGGGTGTATTCGCTCAACCGGCCCGGTGGCTGCCAGGACGAGCTGGTCGTCACGGCCAAGGACTGCGTGGTGCTGCCGGACGAGGTGAGCTTCCCCGTCGGCGCGTTCCTCGCCTGTGGTGCCACCACCGCCTACCAGGCACTGCTCCGCTCGGAGGTGAAGCCGGGCGAGACCGTGGTCGTCATCGGCGTCGGCCCGGTCGGTCTGGCCGTGCTCGCCTGGGCGAAGGCGTTCGGTCTGCGCGCCGTCGGCACCGACCCGAGCCCCGAGCGCCGCGCCTTCGCCGAGAGCCTCGGGTACTCCGAGATCCACGACGCCGCGGGGTTCGACATCGGGGCCGTGGTGCCCGGTGGCGCGCACGCCGTCATCGACACCTCCGGGAACGTCCACGGCCGCCGTACCGCCGTCGAGGTGGTGAGGACCTGGGGCACGGTGGTGTTCGTGGGGCTCGGTCCCGACTTCACCATCGATCCGGTGCCGGACCTGATCATGCGTCAGGTCACCCTGCGCGGGATGTTCGTCTTCAGCGTTCCGCTGATGATGGAGGCCGTGGCGGAGGCCGGCCGGCTCGGGGTGGACCTCGCTCCGATCATCACCAGCGTCTCCTCGATCGAGGAGGGCCCCGGCGCCTTCGCGGACTTCGCCGCGGGCAGCGTCGGCAAGTCGGTCATCGGATGGGAGTGAGCATGGCGAACGCCACCTCGGTCCGGCCCGTCGACGGCGGTGCCTGGACACTGGAGAACGACGCGATCGCGGTGGTGGTGAACCCGGCCCGGGGCGCCGACATCCTCTCGCTGGTCCGGAAGGGAACCGGCGAGGAGATCCTGTGGCGCAGCCCGCACTGGGTGGACCGGGTGCCGGCCGCCGACACAGCGGACGCGAGCGATGTGTCGTTCTTCGACAACTACGCCGGCGGCATACAGGAGTTGTTCCCCAACGCGGGGCCACCGACCACCGTGCGCGGCGCTCCGCTGCCGTTCCACGGTGAGGCGGCGCGTCGCCTCTGGGCGGCCGAGGCCGTGGAGACGGCGGACGGGACCGCGCTGCGGTGCGTCACCCGGCTCTCCCGCTACCCGTTCCGCATGACCAGGACCTTCTCGCTCGACGGCTCCGTGCTGCGTTTCCGGAGCGAGGTGGAGAACCTCTCCACCCGGGCCCTCCCCTCGAACTGGGGCCTGCATCCCGCCTTCAACACCACGACCGTGGCCCGCGCGGCCACCGTGTACGGCCCGTTCGAGGTGCTCACCGCGCATCCGGAGGACTTCGGCGCCCGGCAGTGGATGGCACCCGGCGAGAAGCGCCGGGTGCCCGCCGTGGCCCCGGGCGTGGGAGCCCTCGCACTCGCGCCGGGCGAGGGCCCGACGGCCGACCTCGGATACGCCACCGTCACCGGCGGCTGGTTCGGGCTGCGCTCGCCGGGCTGCGGCCTGGTGGCGACGATGAGCTGGCAGCCCGAGCTGTTCCCCGAGATCTGGGTGTGGCAGGAGTGCCACGCGCCCGGCGACTACCCCTGGTGGGGCACCGAGCACATCGTGGCGGTCGAACCGCACACCACCTCGCCGTTCATGCCGCTCGGCGAGCGGCTGCAGCGCCCCGGCGTGCCCGTCATCGCCGGAGGGTCCACGCTGAGCGCCGAGTTCACGCTCGGAGTGCATGCCATCGCCGACGACCAGGTGCCGGTCGATGTCGACGAGCGGGGTGTGCCGGTGCTGATCACCGTCTCCGACGAGGGGGAGGGCGCGGCATGAGCCGATTCACCGATCGCGTGGCGATCGTCACCGGGGCCGGGGCGGGCATCGGCCGGGCCGCTGCCGAGCGCATCGCGAGCGAGGGCGGCTCCGTGGCCGTCTTCGACATCTCGGCCGAACGCGCCGAGGAGTCCGCGCGCGCCATCACCGGCGCCGGTGGCTCCGCCACGCCCTTCGTGGTGGACGTATCCGACCCGGACCGGGTGCGGACGGCCGTGGACGAGGTGGTGGCCACGCTCGGCGTTCCGTTCTCGCTGGTGAACAGCGCGGGCATCCTGCGCATCTCGCCCGCCCTGGAGATGAGCGCGGACGACTTCGACACGGTGCTCGGCGTCAATCTGCGCGGGGTGTTCCTCATGGCCACCACGGTCGCCCGGCACATGGTGGCGGCGAAGCGGCCGGGCCGCATCGTCAACGTCTCGTCGATCCACTCGGTGATCTCGCTGCGCGAGGCGGCCGCCTACGCCGCCTCCAAGGGCGGGATCGAGGCGCTCACCTTCACCCTCGCGGGAGAGTGGGCCGGACACGGCATCACGGTCAACGCGGTGCGCCCGGGGGCCACGTGGTCCGCGCTGACCACGCCCCTCTACACGGACGACGTGGTGGCCTCGCTGAACCGGCGCATCCCGCTCGGCGCGGTGGCCCGCGCCGAGCAGGTGGCCGCGGCGATCGCCTATCTGGCCTCCGAGGACGCCTCGTACTCCACCGGGGCGACGCTCTCGGTCGACGGCGGTTACACCATCAACGGCGACATGCCGGACGCGGTCTACGAACGCGATTGACCCATCGCATCACACAGGGCAGGGGCCGGAATCGTGAGATTCCGGCCCCTGCCGTATGCGCGCGGCCCCGGCGGCGGCCCGCCGGGGGTCAGAACACCGCGTCCGGGTCGAGGTAGTCGTCCACGTTCTCGCAGTTGATGCCCGCGGCCTTCGTGTACCGCTGCTTCTCGATGTCCTTGGGCGCCACATCGCCGGTGCCGATCCGCAGCGCGAGGTCGAAGGCGAGGTCGGCGGCCAGCTTCGGCGAGTTCAGACCGGTGGAGATGTAGCGGCCGTCGCAGCCGCCCGCCCTGATCTCCTGGAGCGCCTGCTTCTGTCCGTCCGCCGCCGCGGCGACCAGCGTCCTCTTGTTGCCCTTGTCACGCAGGGTGCTGAGCGCTCCGAGCGTCATCGAGTCGTTGAGGCCGACGATCAGGTCCACGTTCCGGTGTGCGGCGAGGATCGACTCGGTGGCCGGCACCGCGGCGTCCTGGGAGTAGTTCGCGGGCGTCCTGGCGACCACGCGGTATGTGACGCCACCGGCGCGCAGGCCGTCGAGGAACCCCCGCTGGCGGTCGGGGCCGACGATCTCGTCGTCCGGGCCGCCGTTGAGGACGGCCACGCTGATCGTCGAGCCACGGTGGAACCGCTTGGCCGCGAGCCGGCCCGAGAGCTTGCCGATCGTGTAGTTGTCGGAGGAGACGGAGGTGACGCCGACCCCCTCGATTCCGGTGTCGACGAAGACCAGCGGCACCTCCCCCGCCACGTCCTTCAGCTGGACCTTCTGCGTCTTCGGGCTCATCGCGTCGACCACGAGGACGTCGATGCCCTGCGCCACCAGGGTCTGGGCCTGGTTGAGCTGGTTGACGGCGTCCCCGTCGGCGTTCTGCACCTCCAGGTGGAATCCCCGCTGCCGCGCCTTCTTCCTGGCCGCGTCGACCATGGCCGCGAAGTAGGGCGCGTCCAGCTGCCGCTGGGAGAATCCGATGGTGACATCGGTGGGGTCCTTCGCCTGCCGGGGGCCGCCCGAGGACGCCTTGCCACCGATGGTCGTACAGCCGGCCAGGACCATCGCCGCCGCGGACAGCGCGGCGAGCGAGCCCCGTCGCATGGGTGTCATGCAGATCTCCGTGTCGTGTCTGGTCATGCGCCGGGATCAGGAGTGTGCGGTCCGCTGCCGACGGCGCCGGGTGAACTGGACGGTGGTGAGGACCATCGCGAAGATGATCAGGGCCCCGCGGAAGGCGTCCTGGAGGAATGTGGAGACGTTGAGCAGCACCAGCAGGTTGGAGATCACGCCGAAGATGAGCGTGCCCAGGAACGCGCCGAGCACCCGGCCGCGGCCGCCCACGAGGCTGGCACCGCCGATGACCACCGCCGCGATCGAGTCGATCTCGTAGTTGTCCCCTCCGGTCGGAGTGGCCGCGCCGATGCGGGCGGCGAGCAGGAATCCGGCGAAGCCGACCAGCACACCGGCGATCACATACACCGAGATCATGGTGGCCCGCACCGGCACACCGGCGGCGTGGGCGGCCTCCTTGCTGCTGCCGAGCGCGTACACCCGGCGCCCGAACACGGTGCACCGGGTCAGGAAGGCCATGGCCAGCGCGAGCACGATCCACACGATGCCGAGCACCGGGACGCCACCGATCGCCGTCGTGGCGATGGCGCGGAAGTCCGCGGCGTGGGGGGTGATCGGCTGGCCCTCGGTGTAGGCGTAGACGAGCCCGCGGCCCAGCGCGAGCATGCCGAGCGTCACGATGAAGGCTTCGAGCCCGCGGTAGGCGATGAGATAGCCGTTGAAGACACCGACGGCGCCGCCCAGCACGATCGCCACCGCCACGGCGAGCAAGGTGTTCCCGCCGCCGAAGAGACCGGCGGAGAGCACACCGGCGAGCCCGGCGACCGCGCCGACGGAGATGTCGATGCCGCCGGTGAGCACGATGAGGAACTGCGCGAGGGTGACGATGCCGATGACCGAGACCTGCAGCAGCAGGTTGGACACGTTGTACGAGGAGAAGAAGGCGTCGGAGGCGGAGCCCGCGAAGATCAGCAGCGCGATGAGGATGTAGAGCGGGTACTGCTCCTTCGCCCACTGCCCGGCCCGGCGGAGCGTCAGGCCGCGGACGGGCGCCGTCCCCTCGCCGTCCGCGGCGGGTGCGGCGGCCGTCCTGGTCGCGGTGTCGTGGGTCACTGGACTTCTCCTCCGAGGGCGGTGCGGGTCAGGTCGTCGGTGGTGCTGGTCTTCGAGACGAACTCGCCGGCGATGACGCCGTCCCGCAGCACGATCACCCGGTGGCACAGGGCCAGGGCCTCCTCGGCCTCGCTGGTGACGACCACGACCGCCTTGCGCCGCTCGCTGAGGCCCCGCACGATCTGATAGATGTTCAGCCGGGCACCGACGTCGATGCCCTTGGTCGGTTCGTCCAGCACCACGACATCGGGCTCGCTCTCGAGCGCCTTGGCGATGCACACCTTCTGCTGATTGCCACCGGAGAGCGAGCTGGTCAGCTGGTCGGCGCCGCCCTTGATCCCGAAGTCGGAGACCAGCCGCGCCACCCTGCGGCGCTCACGGCGGGTGTGCAGCACTCCGCGGGTGGAGAACGCGCCCAGCGTGCTCAGCGTGAGGTTGGTGGCGTTGTCGAAGTCCTTGACGAACCCCTCGCGCCTGCGGTCCTCGCTGAGGTAGGCGATCCCCTGGCGCAGGGCGGCCCGCGGTGAGCGCGGGTGCACCTCGTGGCCGCGCACCCGCACGGTGCCGGTGTCACGGTGCTGGTGGCCCGAGATGGACCGGGCGAGGGAGCTGCGCCCGCTGCCGACCAGTCCGTAGACGCCGACGATCTCGCCTTCCCGCACCGAGAACGAGATGCCGGACGCCGATCCCGAGGACACGTCCCGCACCTCCAGCAGGGTGGGGGCGTCCGTGGCGGCCACCGGCTCGGGCGGCTCGAGTGCCATCACGGCCTCGCCGATCATGAGCGTCATGACCTCGTCGGGTGTGGTGTCCGCGGTGTCGACGACATCGACGAGGGAGCCGTTGCGCATGACCGCGATGCGGTCGGCGAGCGCGAACACCTCCGGCATCCGGTGCGAGACGAAGACGACCGTGGCACCGGCTTCGCGCTCCGTGCGCACGAGTGCCTCGACGTCCTTGAAGTGCTCCTCGGTGGTGGATGCGGTGGTCTCGTCCAGCAGCAGGACGCGGTGCTCGTTCACCTGGGAGCGGCTGAGCGCCACCATCTGGCGGGGGCCGGGGCCGAGCCGTCCGGCCGGCATGCCGAGGTCCACCTCGCGCATCCCGACCACGCCGAGGGCGGCGCGCGTGCGGTCCGCGCGGTCCCGCCCCCCGACGAGCTGCCACGGCCTGCGGCGGCCCGCCGCGCTGAGGCCGGTCAGCCAGACGTTCTCCTGGACACTGAAGGTGTCGACGATGACCGGCTCCTGGTGCATGAGGAGCACTCCGGCGTCCAGGGCCGCCGACGGTGAGGTGATCTCGCCGTCGTATCCGTCCACGATCACCCGCCCGCTGGTGGGGCGCTCCTGACCGGCGAGCAGCTTGGTGAGCGTCGACTTGCCGGCGCCGTTCGCACCGCAGATGGCGAGCACCTCGCCCGCGTAGCCGCTCAGGGTGACATCGGAGACGGCGACCACACCCGGGTAGACCTTGCCGACCCCGTCGAGGGTGAAGGTGACCGTCCTCGGCGGTGGCGGTGACGCGGATGCCGAGGACGTGGTCGCGCCCATCCTGCTCACTTCGACTGCTCCCTTGCGCTCGGCACGTCACTCCTCGTGGAGAAAGGTCGATCACTGCTGCCCATGGCGCCGTGGGGCGCCGGACTGGAACCTTTTTTCTCATGAGATGAACGTCGTGTCTACTGTGCGGGACAATCGAATGTGGCGGTCTACCCCGCCGCAACCCCTTCGGCGACGACCGGCGAGGGGAAGTGCGGCAGTACGTGCTCGGTGAGCTCGGCCAGCACGTCCTCGACGGGCCGGTCGCCCGGGCGCAGATTGAACGAGACGTGCGCGACGCCGAGCGCGGACATCTTCTCCAGGTGCTCCACCAGGCCCTCCCGGCCGGTGCGGAGGCCGAGCCGGATGGTGGTGGCGGGGGCCGCGGGGTCGGGCAGGAGGTCGAGCATCATCGGGGTCAGATAGGGCTTGGGGCGGTCGGCCGTCAGCCGCCGCCACTGCTCCGTCCTCAGCCGGAGCGCGCCCAGGTCGCGGGGGTAGTTGAGACTCGCGTCCACGTGTTCCGCGATCCACTCCGGGCTCTGCTGGGCGTTGCCCGCGACCGCGATCGGGATGGTCCCGGCGGTGGGCTTGGGCAGGACGTCGAGCTGCCGGTCGGGGGTGAGGCCGAGCCGGGGCAGATCCAGCCCCTGGCCGGTGGGCGGGGTGGCCCAGGCGGTGCGCAGCACCTCGACACCGGTGCGGAAGGTCTCGGCGCGGGTGGTGAACTCGACCCCGAAGAGCGGGTACTCGACGGGACGGTCGCCACTGGCCAGGCCGAGGACGAAGCGCCCGCCGGACAGGACGTCGACGGTCGCGGCCGCCTTGGCGACCAGAAGTGGCCGCCGCAGTGGCAGGACGACGGCGGCGGTGCCGAGGACGGCGCGTTCGGTGACCGCCGCCAGGTGTCCCAGATGGGTGAAGGTCTCGAACACCGACCCGGCGTCGCCGAAGTGCACCGGGTCGTACAGGGGGACGTCACGGACCCACAGGGCGGCGAATCCGGACCGGTCGGCGAGGCGGGCCAGTTGGGCGTGGGCGTCGAGGGACGGCACGCCGAAGGGGCGGCCCGCCGCGCGGTCGGTGGCCAGCCGGGACTGCCCCCAGTCGTTGTCCAGGGGGAGTTCCAGGCCGAGGGTGAGACGGCCGCCGGGGTGGGTCAGTCGGTTCAGGGCAGTGGACATGGTGCGAAGACGGCTTCCAGGAGAGGGGTAACGGGGTCCGGAACGGGCCGCGCCGCTCCGGCCGGCTGATGAGCACGGCCGCAGCGGCGCGGTCGGTGGGTGGTCGAATGGGTGGCCGAGTGGCGTGGCGGCGGGGTCAGTTGAGGGTGTCGGGGTCCGGCCCGGTGCGCTGACCACGGTCGAGAGCGCTGATCGCCTCGATGTCCTCGGGGGTGAGGGCGAAGTCGAAGACGTCGATGTTCTCCCGGATGCGGGCCGGGGTCACGGACTTGGGGATCACCACGTTCCCCAGCTGGAGGTGCCAGCGCAGGACCACCTGGGCGGGCGTCTTGCCGTGCCGCCGCGCTATCGCGGTGAGGGCGGGGTCCTGGAGAAGGGCGCCCTGGGCCAGCGGGCTCCACGCCTCGGTGGCGATGTCGTGCTGGGCGTGGAAGGCCCGCAGCTCTCCCTGCTGGAGGTAGGGGTGCAGCTCGACCTGGTTGATGACCGGGACCACACCGCTGTGGTCGAGCAGCCGCCGCAGGTGGTCGGGCTGGAAGTTGGACACCCCGATGGCGCGGGTGCGGCCGTCGGCCAGCAGCTTCTCCAGGGCGCGCCAGGTGTCCAGGTAGAGGTCGCGGGCGGGGGTGGGCCAGTGGATCAGGTAGAGGTCCACGTAGTCGGTGCCCAGCTTGGCCAGGCTGGCGTCGAAGGCCGCGAGGGTGGAGTCGTACCCCTGGTCGGCGTTCCACAGCTTGGTGGTGAGGAACAGCTCCTGGCGCGGGACGCCGGACTCGGCCAGGGCGCGGCCGACACCGGCCTCGTTGCCGTAGATGGCCGCGGTGTCGATGGAGCGGTAGCCGGCCTCGATGGCGGAGAGCACCGCGCCGGTGGTCTGCTCGTCCTCCACCTGGAAGACGCCGAAGCCCAGCTGCGGGATCTCGAGGCCGGTGTGGAGGGTGACGTTGGGTACGGAGGTCATGGTGTCCTTCGTCGGTTCGTGGGTGTGCTGTGCGGTTCTGTCGCCCGGGGGTCCCTGTGGCCCGGGGCTCCTTTTACCCGGGGCCCTTTAGGCCGGGGGTCCCTGTGGCCCGGGGGCCCTTTAGGCCCGGGGGCTCAGCCGAGCGTCGCGACCGCCGTGGTGGCGATCTCGTGGTCCTGCTCGGGGGCGCCGCCGCCCACGCCGATCGCGCCGATCAGCCGGCCGTCGCGGTGGACGGGGACGCCACCGGCGATGAACAGCAGCGGGCGGTCGAGGGCGGTGGGCAGGGTGTGGAAGGCGCCTCCTGGCTGGACCGCGTCGACCAGGTCCGCGGTGGGGGCGTCCAGCTGGAGCGCGGTGAACGCCTTGCGGGTGCTGGTCTCGCCCGCGATCAGGACGGCCCGGTCGTCGCGCCGGAAGGCCAGCGGATGGCCACCGGCGTCGAGGACGCTGATCGCGGCCGCCACCCCGGCCGCCTCGGCGGCGGCGCGGGCGGCCCGGACGAGGGCCTCGGCGTCCTGGGTGGTCAGCGGGGCGACGACGGTTTCGGGGGTGCTCATGGCGGGTTGATCTCCTTGGTGGTGGTGCTCTTCGGTGTTCGGTACGGGGTGGCTCAGTGCCGGGCGGTGAACGCGTGGGCCGGTTCGGTGGCGGCGCCGTCGTGGCCGCGCCGGGTGTCGCGGCGCTCCAGGGCGGCGGAGAGGACGGCGAGGACCAGGGCGGACCCGGCGAGGATGGCGCCGACCCAGTTGGGCGCGGTGTAGCCGAGTCCGGCCGAGATCACCATGCCGCCGAGCCAGGCCGAGAGCGCGTTGCCCAGGTTGAAGGCGCCGATGTTGACGGCGGAGGCGAGGGTGGGGGCACCCGCCGAGTGGTCCAGCACCCGCTTCTGCAGCGGGGGCACGGTCGCGAAGCCCAGGGCGCCGACCAGGGCGATGGTGGCGGCGGCCGCGATCTTGTTGTGTGCGGTGAAGGTGAACGCGGCCAGGACCAGCGCGAGGGCGCCCAGCGACACGTACAGCATCGGCATCAGCGCCCGGTCGGCGAACCGGCCGCCGACGAGGTTGCCGCCGACCATGCCGAGGCCGAAGAGGACCAGCAGCCAGGTGACGGAGGAGTCCGCGAAGCCCGCGACCTCGGTCATCATCGGCGCGATGTAGGTGATGGCGGCGAAGACACCGCCGAAGCCGAGCACGGTCATCGCCATGGCCAGCAGCACCTGTGCGTTGCGGAAGGCCGCCAGCTCATGGATCAGGTGCACACCCTCCGGCTTGGGGATGTCGGGCACGAGCTTGGCGATGCCCGCCAGGCCGATCACGCCGAGCGCCGCGACGAGGAAGAAGGTGGTCCGCCACCCCAGCGACTGGCCGATCGAGGTGCCCAGCGGCACGCCGACGACATTGGCGATGGTCAGGCCGGTGAACATCATCGAGATGGCTCCGGCCTTCTTCTCGGGCGCGACCAGGTCGGCCGCGACGACCGATCCGATGCCGAAGAACGCGCCGTGGGCGAAGGAGGCGACGATCCGTCCCACGGCCATCACCCCGAAGGCCGGGGCGAGCGCGGAGAGCAGATTGCCCACCACGAACAGCCCCATCAGCAGCATCAGCATGCGCTTTCGGGAGATCTTCGTACCGAGCGCGGTCATCAGCGGCGCGCCGACCATGACGCCGAGCGCGTAGCCGGTCACCAGGAATCCGGCGGTGGGGATGGACACATCGAAGTCCCCGGCGACCTCGGGCAGCAGCCCCATGATCACGAACTCGGTGGTTCCGATCCCAAAGGCCCCGATGGCGAGGGCCAGCAGTGCGATGGGCATGAAAGTTCACTCCAAGTGATTGCTACCGCCCTTTACGAGCATCCACAATACTTGCAGACACACTAATTGCAAGCGCGCTATATTGCCCATGCTGTGTATCACGTCACCCTCGCCGCCGCGGGCCCCCACCGGGCCC
>NZ_JAEEAP010000549.1 GCF_016103465.1 Streptomyces sabulosicollis | reverse complement strand
CTCTCCCGCCTCACGAATCCGCCGGACGAAAGCAGACCCCCGTGCTGACCGTCGATTTCTCCCGCTTCCCCCTCGCCCCCGGCGATCGCGTCCTCGACCTCGGCTGCGGCGCCGGACGGCACGCCTTCGAGTGCTACCGGCGCGGTGCCCAGGTCGTGGCGCTCGACCGCAACGGCGAGGAGATACGCGAGGTGGCCAAGTGGTTCGCCGCCATGAAGGAGGCCGGTGAGGCCCCGGCGGGCGCCACGGCCACCGCCATGGAGGGCGACGCCCTCGCCCTGCCCTTCCCCGACGACAGCTTCGACGTGGTCATCATCTCCGAGGTGATGGAGCACATACCCGACGACAAGGGCGTGCTCGCCGAGATGGTGCGGGTGCTCAGGCCCGGCGGCCGGATCGCCGTCACCGTGCCGCGCTACGGCCCGGAGAAGGTCTGCTGGGCGCTGTCGGACGCCTACCACGAGGTCGAGGGCGGCCACATCCGCATCTACCGCGCGGACGAACTGCTGGAGAAGATGCGCGAGGCCGGGCTGCGGCCGTACGGCACCCACCACGCCCACGCCCTGCACAGCCCGTACTGGTGGCTCAAGTGCGCCTTCGGGGTGGACAACGACAAGGCGCTGCCGGTCCGCGCGTACCACCAGCTGCTGGTGTGGGACATCATGAAGAAGCCGCTGGCCACGCGGCTCGCCGAGCGCGCGCTGAACCCCGTCATCGGCAAGAGCTTCGTGGCGTACGCGACCAAGCCCCACGCACCGCGTGAGGACCAGGCGTGACGGCGCTCGGACCGCGCCACGGCCCCCGCACCGAACGGCTCGCGCTGCCCGGGGTGCTCAGCCCCGAGCAGGTGCTGCGCACGGTCGGGGGCATCGCCGCCGTCCAGCGCGCGGACGGCGCCATACCGTGGTTCCGCGGCCACCACCTCGACCCCTGGGACCACATCGAGTCCGCGATGGCGCTGGACGCGGCGGGCGAGCACGAGCGCGCCGCGGCCGCCTACCGCTGGCTGGCCCGGCACCAGAACCCCGACGGCTCGTGGTACGCGGCCTACCCCGACACCCCGGACGGCGTGGCCGCCGCCGACCCCACCGACCGCGGCCGGGAGTCCAACTTCTGCGCCTACGTGGCGGTCGGCGCCTGGCACCACTACCTCTCCACGGGCGACGACGCCTTCCTCGACGGAATCTGGCCCACCGTCTTCGCCGCCATCGAGTTCGTGCTCGGACTCCAGCAGAGCGGCGGCCAGATCGGCTGGCGGCACCGCGCCGACGGCACCGTGGACCCCGACGCCCTGCTCACCGGCTCCTCCTCCGTGTACCAGGCGCTGCGCTGCGCGCTGGCCATCGCGGAGCACCGCGAGGAGCCCCAGCCCGACTGGGAGCTGTCGGCGGGCCTGCTCGGCCATGCCATACGCCACCACCCCGAACGGTTCCTGGACAAGCACCGCTACTCGATGGACTGGTACTACCCGGTCCTCGGCGGCGCGGTCACCGGCGCCGCCGCCAAGGAGCGCATCGAGGAGGGCTGGGACCGCTTCGTGGTCCCCGGGCTCGGGGTGCGCTGCGTCTCCCCCAACCCCTGGGTCACCGGCGGCGAGAGCTGCGAACTGGCGCTCGCGCTCTGGGCCATGGGGGAGTCCGACCACGCGGTGGACATCCTGCGGTGGATCCAGCCGACGCTGCGCGCCGAGGACGGCATGTACTGGACCGGCTACGTCTTCGAGGACGACGCGGTCTGGCCCGAGGAGCGCACCACCTGGACGGCCGGGTCGCTGCTGCTCGCCGTGGCGGCGCTGGGCGGCGACGAGGCGACCACGGCCGTCTTCGGCGGCGAGGGTCTGCCACGCGGGCTGGACTCGGACTGCTGCGGCTAGGCGGTGGCCGGCGGGTCTTGGCGCCTGCGGCGGGCTGCTCCCCTCCCCGCCCCTTCCCGAAACCGGGGCTGAAGCCCCAGCCCCCGGGGTCCAGGGCGGAGCTCTGGCACGCGGCGGAGCCGCATATCGAGGAAGTGCCTCGCCATGCCGTCGATCATCCGCGACGGCGTCGTGGCTGGTCGCGCAGTTTTCCGCGCCCCTTCGGGCGCGCACCCGGCCACGGCCTACGGGTGTCCGGCGGAGCCGAGCCCCCGGGGCCTGGGGCGGGAGCCCCGGTTTCGGGAAGGGGCGGGGAGGAGAGCAGCCCGCCGCAGGCGTCACGTTCCGCCGGACAGCGCCTAGCCGCGGCGGAGCCGGCCGGCGATGGCGTGGCCGATGAAGAGGTACACCACGGCCGGGAGGCCGTAGTTGAGGACGGTCCGGAGCCAGTCCGTGTCCATCGTGAAGAGGTCATGGGACCAGCTCGCGAGCCAGCTCGCCGCGTCATGGACCACCGTGACGAGGTCGTTGGCGCGGTTGGCGTCGAGAAGGGCGAACAGGATCCAGAGGCCGAGGATGACGGCCATGACGTCCGCGACGACCGCCACGACGGTCGCCGCCTGGTTGCTTCCGTGGCGATAACTTCGTGACATGCCTCACGTGTTGCCGCCCGAAGCGGAGCCAAACCCGGCGCGGCCGCACACCCGTACGACGCGCTTCAGCTGCGCTTCAGCCCGCCAGCTCCGCCAGCACCCGCAGCGTCGCGAGGTCCGGCGACAGCGCCAGCAGGTCCGTGATCGGGCCCTTGCGCCACAACTCCAGCCGCTCCGCGATCCGCTCGCGCGGGCCGACCAGCGAGATCTCATCGGCGAAGGCGTCCGGCACCGCCTCGATCGCCTCCGCGCGCCGGCCCGCCAGGAACAGCTCCTGCACCCGGCGCGCCTCCGCCTCGTAGCCGAAGCGGGCCATCAGATCGGCGTGGAAGTTCCGGGCCGCGTGGCCCATTCCGCCGATGTAGAAGCCGAGCATCGCCTTGACCGGTTTCAGCCCCTCCGCCACATCGGCACACACCCGCACCTGCGCCATCGGTGCCACCATGAAGCCGTCCCGGGCGTCGGCCAGCGTCGCCTGGTAGAGCTCCGTCCGCGACGGCGACCAGTACAGCGGCAGCCAGCCGTCGGCGATGCGCACGGTCTGGGCGATGTTCTTGGGCCCCTCCGCCCCGAGCAGCACCGGGAGGTCGGCGCGCAGTGGATGGACGATGGACCTGAGGGGTTTGCCGAGGCCGGTGGCGTCCGGACCGGCGTAGGGGTGGGGGTGGTAGCGCCCGTCGAGCCGCACCGGCGCCTCGCGGCCCAACACCTGGCGGATGACCTGGACATACTCCCGGGTCGCCGTTAGCGGGCTGGTGGGGAACGGGCGTCCGTACCAGCCCTCGACCACCTGCGGCCCGGAGAGCCCCAGCCCCAGCATCATCCGGCCGCCGGAGAGATGGTCCAGGGTGAGCGCCTGCATCGCGGTGGCCGTGGGGGTGCGGGCGGCCATCTGCGCCACCGCCGTGCCGAGCGCGATCCGGGTGGTGTGGGCGGCGAGCCAGGTGAGCGGGGTGAAGGCGTCCGAGCCCCAGGACTCGGCGGTCCACACCGAGTGGTAGCCCAGCCGCTCCGCCTCCTGGGCGAGTTCCAGATGGCGGGGGTCGGGGCCGCGGCCCCAGTAGCCGAGCGCCAGACCGAGCCGCATGGAAGCCCCCTCGTTCCGCCGGACAGGGTGGAGAACGCGGCTGACGGCAGGTCAGCCGCACCGGCCGGACTGTACGGGCCGGGGCCGCACATGGCAACGGCCCCTCGCCCGAGGGTTACGGGCGAGGGGCCGTGGGCGCGTCATGCGAGGCGCACCCGCGCGTCATGCGACGCGCGCGGGCGGGTCAGCCGCGCTGGATCCCCGTGGTGTCCTGCAGCACACCGCGGCGGCCGTCCTGCGTCTGGGCGACCAGCGCCTGACCGCGCTGCTCCACCGCGAGGTACCAGGTGCCGGGGGCCAGTTCGGCGATGGTGCTCGACGAACCGTCCTCCGCGTACAGCGGGCGGGCCACCGGCACCGCGAACCAGAACGGGGAGAAGTCGCCGCCGCCCGTGGCCGGCGGAGTGGGGGCCGGGGCCTGCTGGCCGCCGAAGGACTGGCCGGGCTGCGGCTGGCCGGGCTGGGGGGCGCCGTACGGCGCGGGGGCGCCGGGCTGGGCACCGCCCGGACCCGGGTAGCCGTACCCCGGCTGCGGGCCCTGGGCACCGTACGGGGCCGGGGCCGGGCCGGAGGCGTTCATCAGCGGGGCCTTGAGAGCCGGGACGCGCTGGGCGAGCAGCACGGCGGCCGCCATCGCCACGGTGGCGATCAGGCCGAGGATCTGCCCGACGCCCTTGTCCACTCCGTCCGGGCCACCGATGATCGTCCACAGCGAGCTCCAGGCCGCGAAGACCGCGAGCGCCGAGCCCCACTGCTCGAGCGAGAGCCCGAAGAGGTTGCGGCCCGCGGGCTGGAAACGCGCGGCGACGATGAGCGCCGCGGCGATCAGACCGGCCAGGAAGATCGACGGCAGTACGGGGAAGAAGTCGGACTTCCATCCGTTCTCACCGGCGTCCTTGCAGAAGCTGCTGCCGCCGCAGTCGATGGTGTAGAAGTCGAGGAAGGAGGCGATGAACAGCAACACCGCTGCTCCGATCACCACGCCGTCGCCTCGAGTGAGCGAGCGGATGTTCAACGTGAGGTCCTTTGTCGGTTTCGTCTGTACGAGCGCTGCCGCCAGGCGCGTAGCGCGAAGGCGTCGGGGGTGGGCCCCATCGTACGGGTGAATCCGGCCGCGGAGACCGGGGGTGTCCCATCGGTATCCCGGTCGTGACCTCCCGTTCGGTTGTGGAGGCGCTACTCGTTCAAGAAGTCCGTAATGCCCTGTGCGATACCGCGCGCCGCGCGCTCGCGCCACGCCGCGTCGGTCAGTTCGGCGGCGTCCTGGGGGTCGCGCATGTTGCCGCACTCGATGAACACCTTGGGAACGGTGGAGAGGTTGAGCCCGCCCAGGTCGCCCCGGACGTCCAACCCGCTGCCGTCGCCGATGTACCGGGCGGGCGCGCTGCCGGTGGCCTCGGCGAACTGGCCGCGCAGCCGCTCGCCGAGTCGGCGGGAGGGCGCGGTGATGGCGGAGGTGTCCGCGCCGCCGCCCCGTACGGACTTGGGCAGGATCACATGGAAGCCGCGCTCCCCGGCGGCGGCCCCGTCCGCGTGCACGGAGACCACGGCGTCGGCGTGGGCCCTGTTGCCGATCTCCGCGCGCTCGTCCACACACGGCCCGTACGGCCGGTCGCCGTCCTGGGTGAACCGCACCGTGGCGCCGCGCGCTTCGAGCAGGGTGCGGGTGCGGCGCGCCACGTCGAGGGTGAAGGACGCCTCGGGGTAGCCGGAGTTGGTGGCCGTGCCGGTGGTGTCGCACTCCTTCTTCTCGGTGCCGATGTCCACGAGCCGGGCGATCTGCGAGGGGTGGTCGCGGTTGCGCGGATTGTGGCCGGGGTCGATCACCACGACCTTCCCCTCGAGGGGCGCCCCGGGCCCTCCCGGCTTTCCGGGCCCTCCGGGCTTTCCGGATTTCCCGGACGGCGAGCGGGGTGAGGGCGTGGCGGACGCGCCGGACGACGGGGGTGGCGGGGAGGACGTCGAGG
>NZ_JAEEAP010000548.1 GCF_016103465.1 Streptomyces sabulosicollis | reverse complement strand
CGGGCGCGGGGCCGGGGGCTCCCGCGGTGCCGGGCGTGCCTATGGGCCCGTCCGGTGCGGCCGGCCGCGTGCCCGCGGTGGGCTCGTAGTCCGGCGCGGGCGGCACCGCCGGGTTCGGGTGCGGCGCCGGAGGGGCCGGATGCGGCCCGGGCGCGGGCGGAACGGCAGAGCCCTCGTTCTCGGTGCTCACAGCTCTCTCCTCAGGTGCACGACAGATTTCCTCGACGGCCCACGTGTACGTCTTACCGTTGTCAGCTTTTCCCACAGCGCGTCAGACCGCCGTAAGGAGCGACAGTCCTGCGGACTACCACCCTTTATCCCGGACAATTCGCCCTACCGCCATTCCGTGCGAACGAACAGAGGGGCCGCGTCCACCGGCTCACGCCGGGCGGTGGCACCATAACGCGGTGACCTATGCGCGCCCTGCCCGGGACAGCCGCCCCGAGCCGCACACCGTCTCCGTCGTCGCCCACCGCGGGTCCTCCGAGGACGCCCCGGAGCACACCCTGGCCGCCTACCGTAAGGCAATCGAGGACGGTGCCGACGCCCTGGAATGCGATGTCCGGCTGACCGCCGACGGGCATCTCGTCTGCGTCCACGACCGCCGCGTCGACCGCACCTCCAACGGCCGGGGCGCGGTCTCGGGGCTGGAGCTGTCCGATCTGGCGGCCCTGGACTTCGGCTCCTGGAAGGGCCGGGCCACCGACAAGGAGGAGCCGGACCGCGACAGCCGGGACAGCACCTCCGTCCTCACCCTGGAACGGCTCCTGGGGTTCGTCGCGGACGCCGGACGCCGGATCGAACTGGCGATCGAAACCAAGCACCCCACCCGGTGGGCGGGCCAGGTGGAGGACCGTCTGCTCGAGCTGCTGCGCCGCTACGGCCTGGACGCACCGCCGCCCGGCGAACATTCACCCATCCGTGTGATGAGCTTCTCAGCGCGCTCCCTGCACCGGATCCGCAGCGGGGCCCCCGCCATCCCCACCGTCTATCTGATGCAGTTCATACTGCCGCGCCACCGGGACGGGCAGCTGCCACCCGGGGTGCGGATCGCGGGGCCGAGCATCCGGATCGTCCGGAACCACCCCGGCTATGTGGCACGGCTCAAGCGCGAGGGGCACCGAGTGCACGTCTGGACCGTCAATGAACCGGAGGACGTGGAATTGTGCGTCCGCCTGGGCGTCGACGCGCTGATCACCAATCGCCCCAAACAGGTACTGTCCCAACTCGGACGCTCATAATGGGCATTACAAGGCGTGCACCGGCGCGTTCGGTACGTATTCGATCGTGACGAGTGCGTCACGCGATGCCACTTGGCCGGTTTCCGCTCCAGCACCGCGGGGCATTCATCCCGTGGCGTGGGGCTAAGGAGGTCTCGGGGGTGGCGTTGGTGGTGGCACGGCAGGTGCCGACGTCGTCGACCATGGCCGTACCCCATGGTCCTGCGGGCGTCCGCGCGGCAAGACAGCGGATGCGCGTCGATTTGGGCAGGACTGGGGTATCGGATTCGGTCATAGACGACGCTGTATTGATCCTTTCAGAACTGCTCAGCAACGCATGGCGACATGGCCGCCCCTGGCGTTCCGACCATGGTGGCGGCATGGTCCGGGCTGCATGGTCCCTCGACGAGGACGACCGGCTGATGGTCGAGGTAACGGATGGCGGCGGACCCACAAGGCCACTTCCGGCCAAACCGTCGGTGACCGCACGCGGCGGCCGCGGGCTGAACATCATCACATCGCTGGCCGAGGAATGGGGCGTGCGGGACGACGTCGGCGAAGTCACGGTATGGGCCCTTCTCCCGCCCGATGATGCATTCACCCGCCATGTCGCGATTCCTCCGGATCTCTCCCCCGAGCTGGGCCCCCACCTGGGTGCGGACCTGGCCTCCGGGCTGCGTCCGGGCCTCGAGGCGAACCTGGACGCCGGTCTCGAGGTGAATCTCGGCTCCAGCCTCGGCGCCGACCTGGGCCCCGGGCTCGACGCGAACATCGAGGCGAACGTCGAGGCGAACATCGACCCCGATTTCGATCGCGAGCTGGACTTCGCCGATCTGGACGAGCTCGCGTAGCCGACGCGGCTCAGGGAGCCGACGCGGTTCGGCCAAAGGGCTAGGCTCGCGCCCGTACCAGTCGTACGCGCCGCAGGAGAGACCGCCGCGGCCGTACGCAGACCGTCACGGGCGTACGAGCAAGCCCTGAGCCGCACGATCGGGAGACAGCCTCACCATGGCCAAGAAGCGCCGCCCCCAGACGAAGGCCACAGGCCCACGGGTCGCCAACGGCGAGATCCCCGTGGTGGGCGCGCGGGAGCCCTGCCCGTGCGGCTCGGGCCGTCGCTACAAAGCCTGTCACGGCAGGGAGGCCGCACACGCCGTCACCGAGCTGGTGCAGCGCCCCTTCGAGGGGCTCCCCGGCGAATGCGACTGGGTGGCCCTGCGCGAGCTGGTGCCCGCCGCGACCGTCGAACTGACCCTCGCCGAGGGGCTGCCCGAGGGGGTTCCGTCGGTCACCCTGGCCACCGTGCTGCCCATGGCGTGGCCCGCGCTGCGCCGCGACAACGGCACCGTGCTGCTCGGCCTGCAGAACGACACGCCCTCCGGCGACATCAGCCGCGACCTGGCCGACACCCTGCGCCGCGCGCTGACCGCCGAGCCGGGCACCCCGGTGGCCGCCGAGCGGGCTCCGGGCGACGGTCCTCGGCTGCAGGATCTGCTCGACCCGAAGGGCACTTTCTCGCCGACCCTGCACGAGGGGTTCGAGTTCTGGCTCGAGGACGCCGCGAACGCGACCGGAGAGGTCGCCGCGTCCCTGGAGCGGGCCAACGCGGCCGCCATCCCCACCGCCCGGCTCACCGGCGTGGAGGCGGCCTACTGGTGCGAGACGCCGGAGAAGAACCACCTGCGCTGGGTGATGTCCCACCCGGAGGAGAAGCTGCTGGACGCCCTCGCCCGGCTGCACGCCGCGGGTGCCTCCTCGCTCGGCGAGAACACCCGGCTGGTGGGCTCCTTCCGGGCCCATGGGCTCACCGTGCCGGTGTGGGATCTGCCACGCGGGATGAGCGCCGAGGACACCGAGAAGCCGGCCGTGGACCTCGCCGAACGGCTCGCGGAGGCGCTCGCCTCCGACGCCCCGCTGACGCCCGAGCAGCGGCGCGCCCGCGGCGGTCTCACCAACCGTCAGGTGACGCTGAGCTGACGGCTCCCGGACGGCCGGAGGGCGCCGCGGGAGAAACGTGACGCTACTCACAACTCACTGTTACGCCCTGCAAATCCACGTCCGGAAATCCGCGATCGAATTTGCTATCGGCCGATCTCTTGTTACGGTTCTAAAAGCCCGGTCGCTGGTGCATCCCCCGTCGCCAGCGACCGGGCGCTTCCATGTCCGCGTCCGGACGGCGGCGCGGGGCGGGGCGGGGCGGCGGCGCAGGTACGGACCAACCGCGGTCAGCGGCAGGGGAGTTGGGTCCGCGCCCGGCAAGGGAGTCATTTCCGGGACCCGGCAAGGAGTCACTCCCGGGGCCCGGGCCCGGCAAGGGAGTCCCGGGCCCGGCCAGGGAATCGCTCCGGGACCCACGGCGCGGCGCACCGCCCTCAGCGCCCTGCGCCCCGGAAACGCCGGGCCCGGAGCCGGGCAGTCGTCTCCCCGGCCTCCGAGCCCCTGTACACCCGCGAGCGTCGCGCTCAGCGATCCGTCGCGCTCAGCGATCCGTCGCGCTCAGCGACCCCCGAACCCCCGCACCCGGGGCCCGCCTCAGTAGGCGAGCCGGCTGTCCCCGTCGGGGGCGCTGGTGCTGGCCTCGACCAAGGCGTTCACCACCGTGGCCACCTGAGGCAGCCAGGGCCGCCCGGAGCGGCGCAGCGGCGGCCGCTCCCAGCGCACCCGCCCGGGGCCGGTCTGGGACGGCGGCAGCACCACATAGCCGCCCTCGCCGTGGAACCGCAGCGAGCTGGGCACCCAGTCCTGCTGGTTCAGCAGCTCGCCGAGCTCTTCGAGGGAGTACGGCTCCACCAGCAGCGACCAGCGGGTGGGCGTGGCGACCACCGGGCCGAGCCGTACGCCCGCCCGGTCGAAGACCGCCAGCGCCCGCGCCCCGGCGACCGCGGGCAGGCTCACCGCGCAGGGCGCGCGGCCGCCGGTGGCCAGCAGGAGGGGCGCGGAGGGCCGATTGGTCCACCACCAGCGCACCATGCGCGGGTCCGTGGTGGCGGCGAGGAGAACGGGGTCGAACGGATGTCCACCCGGAACCGCACATTCCGGGTCAGGGCAGCCGCACACTCGCGGCCGCCCGCCGCCGGACCGGAGCCCGACGCCCGGGACCACGGGCCACTGCCACTCGGTGGCGCAGGTGAGCGCCGCACGCAGCAGCGGCGACCGCGCGCCGCGCCGCAGCGAGAACTTGCGTCGCCTTCCGAGGATCTCGCGCATGAGCGCTCGTTCCTTTCCGTTAACGCCGAGGGCTGTCCGTCGCACTACATCGCACTTCAGATGGCACTTCACTTGGCACTACGTGGCGCTGTGCGGCATCGTCCGGCCCGTCACAGCAGGTGGATCACAAGTCACTGCGCGTACAAGGCAGCGCATCACGCCGCGGGCCGAGCGTGGAACGTGGCGAGGGGTGGCGCGCGCATGGCGCTTGCCGTCCGGTTGGTGCCTTCCTCGCCACTCGGGGATGGGCGCGGCCGTTGTGGTCTATGACGCCTGGACCGGCCGCGGGGTTCCGGGGCGATCCGAACTGCCCCTGCCCCTCTCCGATGTGTACCCGCCGCGGTGGAGACGACGCGCTGTCGAATGACGTCAGTCGACCTCGAAGGGACAGCCTAACGACTTTTTTTCAGCCAAGTTCAATTCCCCCCAGACACCAACAAGACCACCGGGACGATGCTGGACATCGCCTCTGCGCTCCGTGTACATCTGGAGACAGTAGCGGCACAGTAGCGGCGCAGCACGACAGGGGGTTTGCGATGCTATTGAGCGAGCCGGACCCGGCGGGTGAAGGCAGCGGGCCATGAACTCGCCCCACGCGCCGAAAGTGGCTGGAATCGATTCTTCCCTCCCCTCGCCCACGCAAACTGCCGACCCCATCACGCCGTCCCTGACCGCCCCCAACTCCGGTGTTCAGGACCGGCTCGCGGGCTGGGTCTCGGACCTCACCACCCTTCATGAGCTCACCGAGCGGCTGGTCCGGACCGGCACCCTCGACGAGGCGCTGCGCGAACTGCTGCGCGCGGGCGCGTCCCTGGTCGGCGCCCGGCGCGGACTGGTGGCGCTCGAACCGGCCGACGGGCTCGGCCCGGTGACCACCGTGGGGCTCGGTCTCGGCCACGCCGACCTCGGCCAGATCGAGACCATCCCGCGCGGCACCGCCTCCGCCGGTCATCTCCTGGACGGGCTGCCCGAGCCGGACGGCGAGCGGCGCGCCGATGTGACCCACCCCGATATCGCCGGCGAGGCCGACCTCGACCCGCGCCACCGCGAGGTGGCCGCACGGCTCGGCTTCTCCGCGAGCTACGCCGTGCCGCTGGACCCGTTCCACACCGCCCCCCGCACCACGCCCGGCCTC
>NZ_JAEEAP010000547.1 GCF_016103465.1 Streptomyces sabulosicollis | reverse complement strand
ATACCTAAACTCGTCTCGTCGTCGGCAGCGTCAGAGGTGTATAAGAGACAGCCACGTCCTCGACCACCCCTGTCAACGCACAAGGAGGTGCCCGCCATGACTCCAGACCGTCGCATCCGCGTCGGCATCGACGTGGGCGGCACGTTCACCGACGCCGTGGCGGTCGACGCCGCCACGCTCACCCTCGTGGGCCAGGTGAAGGTGCCCACCAGCCACCACCACGAGGACGGCGTCGCCCACGGCATCGTCCAGGCGCTGCGGCGGCTCCTGGACGAGTCCGGGCGCACCGCGTCCGACGTGGTCTTCCTGGCCCACGGCACGACGCAGGCCACCAACGCCCTGCTGGAGGGCGACGTCGCCAAGGTCGGCCTCATCGGGATCGGCACCGGTCCCGGCGCGGTGGTCACCCGGCGGCTCGCCTCCTTCGGCAAGCTCGAACTCACCCCCGGCAAACGGCTCCCGCTGGCCTACGCCCACGTGACCGACCCCTCCGACGAGGCCGCGGTGCTGGCCGCCGTGGAGCGGGTGCGCGCGGACGGCGCCGACGTCCTCGTCGCCACCGAGCCGTTCGGCGTGGACCGGCCCGAGGGCGAGCGGGCCGTCCTCGACGCCGCGCGGCCGACCGGTCTGCCGCTGGCCGCCGCCCACGAGATCACCTCAATGTACGGACTGCACAAGCGGACGCGGACGGCGGTGGTCAACGCCGCGATCCTGCCCCGGATGCTCACCACGGCCGACCTGGTGGACGCGTCCATCACGAAGGCCGGTGTGATGGCCCCGCTGATGGTGATGCGCTGCGACGGCGGCGTCATGTCCCTGGACGAGATGCGCCGCCGCCCCCTCCTGACGATCCTGTCGGGCCCGGCGGCGGGCGTCGCCGGGGCGCTGATGCAGGAGCGGATCAGCGAGGGCCTGTTCCTGGAGACGGGCGGCACCTCCACCGACATCAGCGTCGTACGGCGGGGCAGGGTCGCCGTGCGCCACGCCACGATCCTCGGCAGGACCTCGTACCTGAACGCGCTCGACGTCCGCACCGTCGGCGTCGGCGGCGGCTCCATGGTGCGCGTCTCCGGCGGCCGGGTGGTCGGCGTCGGTCCGCGCAGCGCCCACATCGCGGGCCTGCCCTACGCCTGCTTCGCCTCGCCCGGCGAACTGCGCGACGCCCGGGTGGCCACGGTCCGGCCGATGGCCGGTGACCCCGGCGACTACCTGGTCCTGGACGCCGCCGGCGGCCGCTTCGCGGTCACCATGACCTGTGCGGCCAACGCCCTCGGACGGGTCGGCGAGGAGGACTTCGCGCGCGGCGACCAGGACGTGGCGCGGGCCGCCCTCACCCCGCTGGCCGCCGCGCTCGGCACGGACGTGGCCGGCGCGGCACGGGCGGTGCTCGACGCGGGCACCGAACAGGTCGGGACGGTGGTGGAGGCGTTGATCCGCGACTACCGCCTGGACCGGGACACCGCGCTCCTCGTGGGCGGCGGCGGGGGAGCGGCGGCGGTGACCCCGCACCTGGCCGCCTCCCTCGGGCTCGAAGGACGCATCGCCCGGCACAGCGAGGTCATCAGCCCCATCGGGGTGGCGCTGGCGCTGGTGCGCGAACAGGTCGAGCGCATCGTGCCCGGCGCCACCCAGGAGCAGATCCTCGCGGTACGCGCCGAGGCCGAACGGGCCGTCGTCGCACAGGGCGCCGCCGCCGACGGCGTCGAGGTGGAGGTGACCGTCGACCCGCAGACCAACACCGTCCGGGCGGTCGCCACCGGCGCCACCGAACTGCGCACCCAGGACCGCTCCCACCGCGCCGACGCCGACGAACGGCTGCGCGCCGCCGCCACCAGCCTCAAGACGCGGGAGGCACAGGTGCGGGTGCTGGCGGGGACGGACGCGTACACGGTGTACGGCACCGAGGTGCGGCGCCGGCTGCGGGCCGACCGCCACCCGGTGCGCGTGGTCGACGCGGACGGCGTGGTGCGGCTCGGCGCGCCGGACGCCCGGGTGGAGACCATGACCGTCGCGGAGTCCGGCGAGGCGCTGGCCGCACTGGTGCGTGACACCACCTCCTACGGCGACGGAGGGGTGCGGGCCCCCGCCGTACGGCTCCTGGTCGGCGGCCGGATCGCGGACCTCTCCGGCGTCCTCGACCCCGAGGCGCTGCTGGCGCTGGCCCGCACCGAACTGCGTCCGCGCGGATCCGGGGAGCCGGTCGTCGCCGTCGTGGAGTCCCGGACATGAACGACGACCACGACCTGGACCTCGCGGTACGCCTCCTCGCGGGCACCCCCACGCATGAGGGCCGCGACCCCGCGCTCCTCGGCCAATGGGCCCGTACCGCCTCGGAGTTCGGCCGTCGGATGACCCTGCGGCACGAGACCGTCCGGGTGATCGAGCGGCACGAGACCGTCCGGGTGATCGAGCGGGACGGCGGACTGGAGGCCGGGTTGTTCGCCCGCTACCGGTCCCGGCCGCCGGTCGTCGAGGTGTACGCCGACACCGTGGCGCGCGCCGAGCGGCTGGTCGCCGAGCGCGGCTGGCGCCACTGGTTCCCGGAAGGGTCGGTGCGCGCCGCCGCCCTCGCCCACGAGCAGGCACACGCCTGGCTCCACCACGCCCCGGTGCGCGCGGAGTTCAAGCGCGCCCTCGGCCACACGGCCCTGCGGCTCGGGCGCCGCCGCCTGTACGCGTACGTCGCGGGCGCGGACGAGATCGCCGCGCACGCCTACGCCCAGGCCGCGTGCGGCCTGGGCCGCAGCCCTCTGCTGCTCACGGAGGCGCTGGCCGCCGCCGTGTCCTTCGAAAGCGAGAACTGATCGATGGGTGTCGTCATCCTGCTCGTCATGGCGGTGGGAGTCGCCGCCATGCTCACCCGCAAACTGCCCACGGCGTTCGCCCTGGTGCTGCTCGCCGTGGTGATCGCGTTCCTGGCGGGCGCTCCGCTCACCGGCAAGGAGAGCGTGCTCGACACGGTGCTCCAGGAGGGGGCGCCCGCGCTCGCCGCCACGATGATCGCGATCCTGCTGGGCTCGTGGCTCGGCAAGCTCCTGGAGGAGACCGGGATCGCGGGCACCCTGGTCCGCAAGATCGTCGAATTCGGCGGCGACCGGCCGGTGTTCGTCGCCCTCGGCGTGCTCGCCGTGTCCGCGCTGGTGGGCACCGTGACCGGATCGGCGCCCGCGGCGATGCTCGCCGGTCTGATCGGCATCCCCGCGATGATCGCGGTGGGCATCCCCAAGGTGACCGCGGCGGGCACGGTCCTGATGGGGATAGCCGTCGGCGTGCCCTTCGAACTGCCGGTGTGGCAGTTCTTCTCCACCGCCCTGGACCTGCCCATCGACACGGTGCGCGGCTTCATGGTGAAGCTGTTCCCGTTCGCCCTGCTGGCCGCCGTCGCCTATGTGCTGGTGGAGTCCCGGCGCCGCGGCGTCGAGCACACCTGGTCCCTGAAGACGGTGCGGGCACGGCCCCCGCGCGGCGACCGCCGCCGACGGCTCGGTGACGCCCCCTGGTACGCCCTGCTCACCCCGGCGGTTCCGCTCGTCCTCGCCCTCGGCCTGGACGTGGCCATCATCCCCTCGCTCCTCGGCGGCGTGCTGTACGCGCTGGTGACGACGACCCGGCCGCGGGAGATGAACCGCCGCCTGCTGCGCACCCTCTACGGCGGGTTCGAGGTGGCCGCCCCGCCCATCACCCTCTTCGTGGCCATCGGCATCCTGCTCGCCGCGGTCGAGCTGCCCGGCGCCGTCGACGCCCTGCAGCCCCTCGTCAAGGCCGTCAGCCCGCAGAACACCGTCCTGTTCATCCTCGTCTTCACCCTGCTGGTGCCGTTGTGCCTGTTCCGGGGCCCGCTGAACGTCTTCGGCCTCGGGGCCGGAATCGCGGGCGTCCTCGTCGCCACCGGCATCTACCCGGCCGTCGCCGTCCTCGGCATGACCGCCTCGTACAACCAGGTCTTCGGCGTGTCCGACCCGACCAGCACCCAGACCGTGTGGAGCGCCCAGTACGCGGGCGTCTCCCCGCACCAGGTGATGCTGCGCACCCTGCCGTACGTGTGGGCCGTGGCCTTCGGCGGTCTGTGCGTCACCGCCTTCACCGAGCTGTGACCGCAGCCGACCCGACCCACGCCTCGAGGATCCGCGCCGACCACCCCGTCCCGCAGCCACCGGACCCGCGGTGTCCGACCCGCGGTGTCCGACCCGCAGTATCCGACCCAAGGGAGCCGATCATGCCCGAGCCGCAGCCCGGCCTCGACCGCCGTATGTTCCTGCGCGCCACCGCCCTGTCCGGCGCGGCGCTCACCTTCGGCGGGTTGGCCACGCCGTCCGCCTCCGCCGCGCCCGGCGGGTTCCCGGACTACGCCTACGTCCGCACGCTGCTCACCCCCTCGCAGCTGAAGTACAACCCGACCGGGGAGATCATCTTCCCCACGGTCCGCGGGGTGTACGACAAGCTGGCCGGCCCCCTGGGCCGGTACTACCTCTACTACGCGCCGCACGACGCGCCGGGCGGCATCTGCCTGGCCTACGGCGACTCCCTGGAAGGCCCGTTCACCGAGTACCCGGACAACCCCATCGTGGCGAACAGATGGGACCCGCACTACTCGGTCAGCCACGTCTCCTCGCCGCACGTGCTGTGGAAGGAGGACGTCAAGGAGTTCTGGCTGTACTTCCACGGCGAGAACACCACCACCCGCCTCGCCCGCTCGAAGGACGGGATCCACTTCACCTACGACAAGGTGGTGCTGAACACGTCCATGATGCCCGCCGGCACCACCGAGACGTCCTACGCCCGGGTGTTCCGGCACGACCTGCCCGCCCGCGGCGCCCACTACGTGCTGCTGTTCATGATCAACAACACCACCAACCACCGGGACATCGGCTGGGGCTGGTCCGCGGACGGCCGCGACTGGACCTTCGCCCAGACGCCGCTGGTGCGCCACTCGGACGTCGGCGCGGTCAACGTCGGCGGGCCGCACCTGCTGACCCGCGGCGGCTCCGCGTTCGTCGTCTACAACAAGGACAAGGAGAGCGGCGGCGACCTCATGATCACCGAGGTGGGCAAGGACTTCTCGCTCCGCGAGCACCTCGGCGTCTTCTACGACTCCCGCTCATCGGCACCCGAGAACGGCCGGGCCGCGGCCCCCTCCTTCGGCACGGACCACGGAGTCCCGTACATGATCTACGAAGCGGGTGAACGCCTCGCCGGGTCCATCGCGGTGGCCCGGGGATAGCCCCGGCCCCGCCCGAACCGGGTACGCACCGCACGGCCGTCCGTCCTCCTGGGGAAAGCAGTCCCGCAATGGCACTCTTCGACCTTCCACGCGAACGGTTGCACCGCTACCGCGGCGCCTCCGCCGAACCGGACGACTTCGACGCGTTCTGGTCCACCACACTGACGGAGGCCCGGCAGTACGACCTCGACGCCCGCTTCGAGCCCGTCGACACGGGCCTCAGCACCGTGCGGGTGTACGACGCCACGTTCGCCGGCTTCGGCGGTCACCCGGTGAAGGGCTGGCTGACGCTGCCCGCGGAGGCCGCCGAACCGGTGCCCCTCGTCGTGGAGTTCGTGGGGTACGGGGGCGGGC
>NZ_JAEEAP010000546.1 GCF_016103465.1 Streptomyces sabulosicollis | reverse complement strand
GGGCGGGTCGGCGGGGAAGACACGCGGCGGCTGGGCCGGGCTGCTCTCCACGGTCCCGGTGCTGCTGCTGATCGGCGGTGTGGTGCTGGACGTCTTCGGGCCGGTGCCGTACGCCGGGTTGCCGCTGCTGTCCGCCGGCCCGCTCGCGGCCTGCATGGTGCTGACGTTCCAGGGCGCGGTGATCACCGCGGTCGCCGCGTGTGTGCTGGCGGTGGGCGTGGATGTGCTGGTGAACCGCCCGCTGACGGCGCTCGTGGTGAACCTGCTGGACGTGGCGGTGATCAGCGCGATCGCGCTGTGGCTGAAGTGGGTGGTCCAGCGTCAGGGGCAGCGTTTCGCGGCGGTGCGCGCCGTGGCCGAGGTGGCGCAGCGGGCGGTCCTGCCGCTGCCGCCCGCGCGGGTGGGGACGGTGTCGGTGGCCACCCGCTACGAGTGTGCGCACGCGGAAGCGCTGATCGGCGGTGACTTCTACGCGGTGCGCGATTCGCCGTTCGGGGTGCGGGCGCTGATCGGGGACGTACGGGGCAAGGGGCTGCCCGCCGTGTCCACCATGGCCGTGGCGACCAGCGCCTTCCGTGAGGCGGCGGAGCAGGCGGCGACGTTGGGTGAGCTCGCCGAGTACATGGAGCGGGCCCTGGCCCGGTTCGCGGCGGACGTCGGCGACCAGCCGGACGCACTGGAGCAGTTCGCCACCGCCGTACTGGTCGAAATCAGCCCGGAGGAGGGCCGGGTGCGGTGGCACCACCGCGGTCATCCGCCGCCGTATCTGATCCACGGGGGCCGGGTGACGTCGCTGGAGCCATCGGCTCCGGGGCTTCCCCTGGGGCTGGGGATGGCGGAGGGCGTCGGCGTGTCCGGCTGTGACACCTTCCCCTTCCATCAGGGGGACTACCTGCTGCTGGTGACCGACGGTGTCACCGAGGCGCGCGACCGGCACGGGGCCTACTACGAACCCCGTACGAGGCTGGCCGACCGGGATTTCCGCACGGCGTCGGAGGTGGTGGACACGCTCGTTGCCGATGTCACCGACTGGACCGGGGGCCGGCGACATGACGACATGGCGGTGCTGGCCCTCACACCGGTTCGCTGAGGGGGAGGCACAGGGTCGACGTCGACTCGGGTGCGCGTCGTCGACTCGAGTAGGCGTCGTCGACTCGGGTGCGCGTCACGGGCGGGAACCGGAACAGCCGCGGTGTCGCTAACCCCCCTTCGGAGTCCTGGGGCTGGCCCCCGTGCGGCCGGGGTGCTGACGCCATGGCGCCGCATGGCCCCGGTCCGTACGTTTGAGCAGGTCAGAGCCTTACTGGCCGATTCAGGACCGGAGTCCTCCATGTCTCAGACCACCGCGCCGCCTGTGTCCACCGCATCCGTCGGCGCCATCGCGCAGCAGGGGAGTGAATTCGCTCCCCTGCTGCGGAAGGTCAGGGAACAGGGGCTGCTGGAGCGCCGCAAGGGCTGGTACGCGCGGATGATCAGCGTGAACCTCCTCGCCCTGGCCGCCGTGGTGACCGGGATCGTCCTCGCCGGGGACACCTGGTGGTCGTTGCCGCTCGCCGCGCCGCTCGCCGTGCTGTCCGCCCGCACCGCCTACGTCGGCCACGACGCCGGGCACGCCCAGATCGCCGTCGGCCGCCGGGCGAACCGCGCCATCGGGCTCCTCCACGGCAATCTGCTCCTGGGCATGAGCTACGCGTGGTGGAACGACAAGCACAACCGGCACCACGCCAACCCCAACCACATCGAGAAGGACCCGGACGTCGGCGCCGGCGCACTCGTGTGGACCGCGGAGCAGGCCGCTGTGCGCCGTGGATTCGCCCGCTGGGTCACCCGCCACCAGGCATGGCTGTTCTTCCCGATGCTGCTGCTCGAGGGCATCGCCCTGAAGGTGAGCAGTGTCCAGGACCTGCGGCGGCAGCCGCTGCGCGAGCGGGCCGTCGAGGGTGCGCTGCTGGCGCTGCACGCGATCGGTTACGGCGCCCTGCTGCTCACCTGTCTGCCGGTGGGCAAGGCCGTCGCGTTCGCCCTGCTCCACCAGGCGCTCTTCGGGCTCCACCTGGGCATGGCCTTCGCGCCCAACCACAAGGGCATGGACATGCCCGACCCTGCGGGCGAGCGCTGGGGCCATCTGCGCCGCCAGGTCCTGACCTCGCGGAACGTCCGGGGCGGGCCGGTCACCGACTGGCTCCTCGGCGGGCTGAACTACCAGATCGAGCACCACCTCTTCCCGAACATGCCCAGGCCCCACCTCAGGCTCGCCCAGCCCCTGGTCCGGGAACACTGCCGCGGCCTCGGGCTCCGCTACGCCGAGACCGGGCCGCTCGACTCGTACCGGCAAGGGCTGCGGCACATGCACACGGTCGGCGGCGCGGCCCGGCCCGAATGAGGTTCGCGTCGCCCACGGGCAGGGTGGCGGCCTCCTCACGGGCCTTGTCAGTCGCTCGGGCGACATCGGTCGGCGGGCTCGCCGAACCAGCGGGAGAGATGGCCGTCCAGGTCCCGCTGATCGTCGCCGATCCAGGCGACGTGGCCGTCGGGGCGCAGCAGGACGCAGGGAACGTCCAGTGCCGCAGTGGGGTCCGCGAGGTGATCGACCCGGTCCGACCAGCCGCCGACGGTCAGGCGTTCGGTGCGGTCCAGCAGCAGGCCGCGGCCGCGGTGCAGCAGACCGTAGAGGTGGCCGTGTCGCACGTCGATGTCGGGCAGGCGGCGGCCGAGCAGGTCGGGGCCTTCGCCGAAGTCGTAGCGGATGCCGATCGCGGTGATCTTCTCGATGAGATAGCGGTTCACCTCGTCGAAGTCCATCAGTTCGGTGAGCAGCCTGCGCACGGCCTGCGGGCCCGGTTCGGTGGAGTGGAGTTCCATCTGGGCGCGGGTGTTGTCCAGCACGTCCTCGGCGACCGGACGGCGTTCGGCCTGGTAGGTGTCCAGCAGTGTTTCCGGCGCCCAGCCACGGACCTGTGCGGCCAGTTTCCAGCCGAGGTTGAAGGCGTCCTGAACGCCGAGGTTGAGGCCCTGTCCGCCGGTGGGTGGATGGATGTGTGCCGCGTCGCCGGCCAGCAGCACCCGCCCGACCCGATAGCGTTCGGCCAGCCGGGTGGCATCCCCGAAGCGGGACAACCAGCGCGGGGAGTGCACGCCGAAATCGGTTCCGGCGAGGGCGCGCAGCTGTTGTGTGAAGTCCTCGAGGGTGGGTGGTTCCGCGCGGTCGCTGACTCCCGCGGCGGGGACCACCACGCTATACGCCCCTCCGCCGGAGGGCCTGAGCCAGAATCGCTGATGGGTCTCGCGGATTTCGGCCACCTTGGCAGCGATCTCCTCCCGCGGCACACCCACTTCCATCTCGCCCATCAGCGTCTCGCTCCGCGAGGGCTCGCCGGGGAAGCCGACGCCGAGCAGTTTGCGCACCGTACTGCGCGCGCCGTCACAGCCGACGAGATAGCGCGAACGCAGCTGTTCGCCGTCGGCCAGCTCGACGGTCACCCCCTCGTCGTCCTGCTCGACACCGGCCACCGCACAACCGCGCCGGACCTGCGCACCCAGTTGGGTCGCATGGTCTTCGAGCAAGCGAACGATGACCGGCTGCGGGATGCCCAGCAGATAGGCGTGCGCGGAATCCAGGCCCTGGGGCGCGGGTTTGTCGATGGCGGCGAAGAATCCGCCGACCGGACGCTGTCTTCCGTGTGCGCGAAGGCGATCCAGCAGTCCGCGCATGGCCATCAGCTCAAGGCTGCGCATGTGCAGACCGACGACGCGGACGAACGACACGGGCTCGGTGTCCTTCTCCAGAACGAGTACCCGCACGTCGTGCAGCCGCAGTTCGGCGGCCAGCGTCACACCGGTCGGCCCGCACCCGACAATGATCACGTCGAACTCGAGGGGCGCGCGATCGGCGCCGGAGGCCGCCGACCGGAGTCCGGGAACGTCGCCCACGGTGATGTCGCGCCCGGCCGTATCGTTCGACGACGGCTCGGCGGTGAACTGCGAAGAGTCCATAGGTGTTGCCCTTCGGAAGTGCCTTGTGGTCGAGGCGCTCCCGGCGACACCTACGTCAATCGCCGACCGTGACGGGAAGGGGGAGCACCCACGTCGATACAGCGTTCATGGGTCTCACCTCCTCGGGCGGCGTCGCGGTCACCCGCACGCTACAAGCCCGGTCATCACCCCGTCCAACCCCTTTCCCAGCCACGCGATCCGGACTCCGGACGGCCCCATGGCGCCCAGGAGTTGGTTCGGACGGCCTTCGGGCGACCGTATGCGCCGCATGCGGGGTCCCCGCCCAGCGAGCTGGGGGGAACCCGCAAGCGGACCCAGTGCACAACGCGTGCACACTCACGCGGGAAGTCCCGGGAACGCCCAGGCAGAGGAGGGAAGCGCAGCGGTACGGCCGAGGGGCGTGAACCGGGCATACGCCCAGGTCAGGCGGCTGGCGGCGGACGAGTCGGCCTGTACGCCGGGTTCTGTCTCCCGGGGGCCTCGCGGCCCTCGGGGAGGCGGCCATCCATCTAGGACCGGCGTTGCCGTCGGTCTCGTGCGGTCTACCCGCGGACTCGGGCGGGCAGCCCTCGGTCGTCCGCGCAGAGCCGCCGTGCGGCGGCTCCTCTTGACCTTGCTCCAGGTGGGGTTTACCGAGCCGTCCGAGTCACCTCGGACGCTGGTGGTCTCTTACACCACCGTTTCACCCTTACCGGGGGCCGAAGCCCTCGGCGGTCTGTTTTCTGTGGCACTGTCCCGCGGGTCACCCCGGGTGGGCGTTACCCACCACCTTGCCGTGTGGAGCCCGGACGTTCCTCGGCGGGATCCGGAGATCCCGACGCGACCGCCCGGCCGGCTCGTCCGCCGTAATGACCATGATACCTGGCGAGGCGGCCGGACGGCTCCGAGGAAGTCGGCCGTCTCCCACGCGAAGGAGACGGTCGTTGACCTTTATGGTTCCGCCCCCTTTGCCCGGTTCCAGGCGGTTTCCCCGATGGGCCCCCGGGCACCCGGGGGCCGTCCTGCGGACGGTCGAGGCGGTTGCGAGGAGGGCCCATGAGCGACACGGATGTGAACAAGGTGCTCGACGCCGTGCGGGATGTCGATTTCCCCGCGGGCAAGGACGAACTGCTGGACGCGGCGCGGCGCGCGGATGCCTCGGAGGGGGTCGTCAAGGCGCTGCGCGGTATTCCGCCGGAGGAGTACCAGAACCGCGAGGAGGTGGCACGGTCCGTGCGGGTGCCCCCGGACTCGGATCTGGGGCACAGCCCCGGGCAGCGCGGGGAGCAGGCCCGGCGGGGCGGCAGACCGGGGCAGTCTCAGTATCTGCGGGACGTGCCGAAGCCCCCGGTCGAGGAGGAACAGGAGCGGGGCCGGGAGCGCTGAGTCGGCCACCGGCCCGCGGGCCAGACCGGTGATCGAGGGACCTGCCTGGTGATCGAGCTGTCGGAGCCGGTGAGGGTCCCGAGCCGGGGCGGGAGCCCTGCGGTTCGGCCGGTCAGGTTCGCGCGGGCCGGTCGGGGCGGGTCTCCGGGCGTGCCGGCCGCGCCCTGTCTCTTATACATATCTGACGCTGCCGACGACTAGGCGAGTGTAGATTTCCGGGGTGGTCGTG
>NZ_JAEEAP010000545.1 GCF_016103465.1 Streptomyces sabulosicollis | reverse complement strand
GGCTTGGTGGGCTCGGGCCTGCTGGTGGGCGGCTGGGTCGGCTCGGGGACGCTGGTCGGCGGCAGCGTGGGCTCGGGCCTGCTGGTCGGCGGCTGGGTCGGCTCGGGCTTGCCGGTCGGCGGCTTCGTGGGCTCCGGCTTGCTGGTGGGCGGCTGGGTCGGCTCCGGCTTCGAGGTCGCCGACGGGGCCGGCTTCGCCGGGCCGGAGTGGTCGGAGGTGGCCGCCTGGGCGGCGATGCCCCCGCCCACGATCAGGGCGATACCGGCGGCCGACCCCACGATCCAGGGGCGCAGACGGCGGTTCGGCTTCTTGGCGCGGACGTGCTGCATACGGAACGACTCCCGAAAGGGTTGAGCGGACGCTGAAGGGCGAGGCGTGCGCCGAGGGCCCGAGGACCCGTTCCGGAACCCGCCTTCATCCCACCAGACGTGCGGCCCCACCCGAGGTTGTCGCGCCCCGGAAAAATCTTTCGCCGATCGCCGTGCAACCGTTCCGGCCCTTGGCGGGTCGTATCTGGCATCGGGCTTCCGGGGGGATCCGGGGGGGATCGAGAGGAAGCCCTGTGGAGGGGAGAACGAGGGGCCCGGACCACGGCCGGGCCCCTCGAAACGTCACGCCGCGCCACGGGGCGCCCCGCGTCACGCCGCGCCACGGGGCGCCCGCGTCGCACCGTCCGGGGAGGCGCCCGCGTCACACCGCGCCCCAGGAGCGCCGCGCGCCGTACGCCTCAGAACGGCACCCCGCACCGCAGCAGTACGTTCGCGTACGGCCGCGCCTCGCCCGTACGCACCACCAGCCGCGCCCCCGCCGTCAGCGTCTTGAGCTCCTCGTGCGGGACCAGATCCAGCGCGGGAGCCGGGAAGAGGCGGTCGAGCAGGGCGGTCGCACCGGGGTTGTGGTCGCGCACCTCACGCGCCGCCGTGGCCCGTTCGACCACCAGCTCGTCCAGCAGCCCGGTGAGCACCCGCTCGAAGGACGGCACCCCGGCCGTGAAGGCGAGGTCCACCACGAACGGCCCGTCCGGTATGGGCAGGCCCGCGTCGCACACCATCACCGTGTCGGTGTGGCCCAACAGGGCGATGCCCGCGCTCAGATGGCGGTTGAGAATCCCGGACCGCTTCACAGGGCCGCCACCTCCTCGGCGGTCGGGAAGGACGCCTGCGCCCCGGCCCGGGTCACCGCGGCCGCGCCCACGCGCACCGCGAACCGCACCGCCGTCACCAGGTCGTCGCCGACGCCGAGGCGCCAGGCGAGCGCTCCGGTGAAGGCGTCCCCGGCGCCCGTGGTGTCCACGGCCGTCACCGCGGGACTGGGCACCAGCACCGTACGGTCGCCTTCGGCGACCAGCGCGCCCTCGCCGCCCAGGGTCACCACGACCGAGCGCGGACCGCGCGAGAGCAGGGCGTCGGCCCACTCCTCGGGGTCGTCGGAGGAGCCCACCTGATCGTCGCTCAGCAGGAACCGCGCCTCGTGCTCGTTGACCACCAGCGGATCACAGGCGGCCAGCACATCGTTGGGCAGCGGCGCGACCGGCGAGGGGTTGAGCACCACCCGCGGACCGGGGCGGCCGTCGAAGCCCGCGGCCGCCGTGCGGACCACCTCGGCGACCGTCTCCAGGGGGATCTCCAGCTGCACCGAGACCACCCGCGCCGCGGCCAGCAGGCGTAGCGAGGCCCGGACGTCGCCGGGGTTCAGCCGGGCGTTGGCCCCCTGGGAGACCACGATGCTGTTGTCGCCCGAGGGGTCCACCGTGATCAGCGCGACCCCGGTGGGCGCGCCGCCGACGACGACGCCCACCGTGTCGACCCCGGCCGACCGCTGCGAGTCCAGCAGCAGGCGGCCGTGGCCGTCGTCGCCGACCCGGGCCAGCAGGGCCGTCCGGGCCCCCAGCCGGGCGGCGGCGACGGCCTGGTTGGCGCCCTTGCCGCCCGGGTGGACCACCAGGTCGGACCCGAGGACCGTCTCCCCGGCCCCGGGGCGGCGGTCCACGCCGATCACCAGATCGGCGTTGGCCGACCCCACGACCAGCAGGTCGTAGTCGTGCATCCGCACGTCCTTTCGTTTGTCACTTCGCCGTGACGATGTGTGTCACTTCGCCGTGACGACCTTCACCGGCACCTTCACCATGCCGTCGATCTTCTGCCCCTTGGCGGCCTTGACGGCGTTCTCCACCACCATCCGGCCCAACTCCTTCGGCTGCTGGGCGACGGTCGCGGCGAGGGAGCCGTTCTCGACGGCCTTGAGCCCGTCCGGAGTGCCGTCGAAGCCGACGACCGCGACGGACTTGCCCGCCTTGGACCCGAGCGCCTTGACCGCGCCGAGCGCCATCTCGTCGTTCTCGGCGAAGATCCCGTCGATGCCCGGGTGGCCCTGGAGCAGATTGGTGGTCACATCCAGCCCCTTGGCCCGGTCGAAGTCGGCGGTCTGCTTGCCGACGACCTTGATGTCCGGGTACGCCTTGAGGCCCTCCGCGAAGCCCTTACCGCGCTCACGCGAGGCCGAGGTGCCGGGGGTGCCCTGCAGCACCAGGATCGTGCCCTTCTTTCCGAGCCGCTCGGCGAGCGTCTTCGCGGCCAGCTTGCCGCCGGTGATGTTGTCGGAGGCCACCAGGGTCGCGATCTTCGCCTTGTTGACGCCGCGGTCCGCGGCGAGCACCGGGATGCCCGCCTTGTCGGCGGCCCGGACGGACGGGCCCGCGGCGTCGGAGTCGACCGGGTTGATGATGATCGACTTCATGTTCTGGCTGGTGAAGTTCTGGATCTGATTGGCCTGCTGGGAGGCGTCGTTCTGGGCGTCGGTGACCGTAAGGCTGACACCGGCGCGCTTGGCCTCTTCCTGGGCGCCCGCCTTCAGCTGCACGAAGAAGGGGTTGTTGAGGGTGGAGACCGACAGACCGACCTTGGTGGACGCGCCCCCGGAGGAGCCGGAGCGCCACACGGAGGCGCCGAAGGCGATGGCCGCGACGACCACGGCGGCCAGCGCGAACTTGCCCGCGTTGACGGCCTTCTTACGGCCGCCACCGGACGGTCCGCCCGCCGCGGCCCCGGGCGCGCCCGGTCCGGCCCCGGCGCGCCGGCGCACCGTGTCCAGCAGCACCGCGAGCGCGATGACGACACCGATGACGACCTGCTGCCAGAAGGCGGACACCTCCAGCAGATTGAGCCCGTTGCGCAGCACCGCGAGGATCAGCGCGCCGATGAGCGTGCCGGACGCCTTACCGACGCCACCGGACAGGCTGGCGCCGCCGATGACCACCGCGGCGATCGCGTCGAGCTCGTAGCCGACCGCCGCCTGCGGCTGCGCGGAGGACAGCCGGGAGGCGAGAACGATGCCCGCGACGGCCGCGAAACCGCCCGAGAGCGCGTAGATGACCAGCTTCTGGCGGGTCACCCGGATCCCGGAGAGCCGGGCCGCCTCCTCATTGCCGCCGATCGCGTACATCGCCCGGCCCGCGTACGTACGGCCCAGCACACCGGCGGTGATCAGGCCCATCACGACCATCACGATCACCGGCACCGGCAGCCAGCCGCCGAGCGTGTCCCCGAGGCCGGACACCGAGTCGGGGACGGCTATCGGGCTGCCCTGGGAGATCACCAGGGCCAGGCCGCGGCCGATCGACAGCATCGCGAGCGTGGCGATGAACGGCGGCAGCTTCCCGAAGGAGACCAGCGCCCCGCTGACCAGCCCGCAGGCGACACCGGTGGCGAGGGCCAGGAGCGCCGCGAACCAGACCGGCAGCCCCTGCGAGGTCGCGGACCAGGCGAGCACGGTGGCGGACAGCGCGGCCACCGAGCCGACCGAGAGGTCGATGCCCGCCGAGACGATGACGAAGGTGACGCCGAAGGCGAGGATCGCGGTGACCGCCGCCTGGACGCCGACGTTGAGGAGGTTGTCGGTGGTGAGGAAGTCGCCGGACAGCAGCGCCATGGCGGCCACCAGCAGCACCAGGGCGCTCAGGGCGCCGTTGTCGAGCAGCACGCGGCGCAGCGCCGCCGAGCCCCCGCGGTCCTTCGTGCGCTTAAGCGTGTCAGTGGCCACGGGAGCCCTCCTTTTCCTTGCCGCCGACTCCTTCGTCGGCGCCCTTGACGTCCTTCACTGCCAGGGCCATCACGGCGTCCTGGGTCGCTTCCCGCGCGGTCAGCTCGCCCGCGATCCGGCCCTGGGCCATGACCAGGACCCGGTCGCTCATCCCCAGCACCTCGGGCAGATCGCTGGAGATCATCAGCACGGCGTGGCCGGACGCGGTGAGTTCGTTGATGAGCTGGTAGATCTCGACCTTGGCGCCCACGTCGATCCCGCGGGTCGGCTCGTCGAGGATCAGCACCTTGCTGTCGGCGAGCAGCCACTTGCCGATGACGACCTTCTGCTGGTTGCCGCCGGAGAGGGTGCGCACCCGCTGGTCGAGACCGGCCATCCGGACGGCCAGCCGCTCGGCGACACCGGCCGCCGCGCGCCGCTGGGCGGCCCGGTCGACCAGCCCGGCCCGGGTGGCGGCGCGCAGGGTGACCAGGCCCAGGTTCTCCTGCACGGAGCCGTCCAGGACCAGGCCCTGGCCCTTACGGTCCTCGGGAACGAGGCCGATCCCGGCCCGCATCGCGGCGACCACGTCATGGCCGGGCAGCGGGCGGCCGAGCACCTCGACGGAGCCGGAGTCGTACGGGTCGGCGCCGAAGAGCGCCCGGACGACCTCCGTACGGCCCGCGCCGACCAGCCCGGCCAGGCCCACCACCTCCCCGGCCCGCACTTCGAAGCCAATGTCCTGGAAGCTGCCGTTCCGGGTGAGCCCCCGGACCTTCAGCAGCGGCTCACCGGCGTCCCCGCGCTCGCGCGGGTACTGCTGCTCGATGGAGCGGCCCACCATCAGCCGCACCAGCTCGTCCTGGTCGGTGGTGGCCGGGACCTGGGCGACGCTGCGGCCGTCGCGCAGCACGGTGACCCGGTCGCCCAGGGCGGCGATCTCCTCCAGGTGGTGGGTGATGAAGACGACGCCCACACCGTCCGCGCGCAGGGTGCGCACGATCCGGAAGAGCTTGTCGACCTCCTCGGTGGTGAGCACGGCGGTCGGCTCGTCCATGATCAGGACGCGCGCCTCCAGGCTCAGCGCCTTGGCGATCTCCACCATCTGGAGCCGGGCGATGCCGAGGTCCCGGACGCGGGTCCGGGGCGAGACGTCCACCCCGACGCGGGCGAGCAGCTCGGCGGCCCGCGCGTCCATGGCCCTGCGGTCGATCATGCCGAAGCGGCGCGGCTGGCGGCCCAGGAAGATGTTCTCGGCCACGGTGAGGTCCGGGACGAGGTTGAACTCCTGGTAGATGGTGGCGATCCCGAGCCGCTCGGCGTCCTGTGCGCTGTTGACGCGCACCGGCTCGCCATCGACCAGAATCCGCCCGCCGTCGGGGCGGTGGGCGCCGGAGACCATCTTGATCAGCGTGGACTTGCCCGCGCCGTTCTCACCCAGCAGGACGTGTACTTCGCCCCGGCGCAGATCGAAGTCCACCCCGTCCAGCGCGACCACTCCGGGGAAGGTCTTGCGGACCCCCTCCATGCGCAGCAGCTCCCTGTTCTCTTATACACATCTGACGCTGCCGACGACTAGTCGAGTGTAGATCTCGGTGT
>NZ_JAEEAP010000544.1 GCF_016103465.1 Streptomyces sabulosicollis | reverse complement strand
CGGACCGCCCCCGCCGAGCACACCCCCGGCCGTCGCCCACAGGGCGGGCCTCCGCTGCTGGCGCCCGTGGTGGCGTTCGCCGTCCTGACCATCGGCTACGTCGTCGCCAACAGCTCGACCCCACGCCCCGACGCCTCCGGCAAGGAGGTCCTGCGATACGCGCGGGACAACGGCAGCACCATCGAGTTGGGCTCGCTCCTGCTGTTCGCCTCGGCCACGCCCCTGGCGCTCCTGGCGGCGGTGCTCTACCGGCGGCTGCGAGCGCTGGGTATCACCGCACCGGGCTCGGCGATCACGCTGGTGGGCGGGGTGCTGGCGGCCGTGGCGCTGAGCGGCAGCGCGCTGTTCGGCTGGGCCGGCGGGCGGCTGCCCATGGACGCCGATCCGGCCCTGGCCCGCGCACTGGCCGACCTGTCGTTCCTGTCCGGCGGTGTCACCTACTCGGTGACGTTCGCGATGCTCGTCTCCGGCATCTCGGTGACCGGGCTGATGACCCGCCTGCTGCCCCGCCCGCTGACCTGGACCGGGCTGGCGCTGGCCGCCGCCGGCATGGTCTCCCTGCTGTCGCTGATCGCCGACCCGTTCGGCTACCTGCTGCCGGTCGTCCGCTTCGGCGGGCTCATCTGGCTGGTCATCACCGCTTTCCTGCTGCCCCGCACCCGCCCGTCCCGGCACCAGTGAGCGTCGGACGCACGGACACGCCGAGGCCACACAGCGCGGCGGGTCCGTAATCCACAGGCCCATGAACTCCCTTGTGCGTGACAGCTGTTCGACTTAGCGTGACGGATCACTGGCAACGTTGAGGGGGCGCGGGGCGTGGCGTTCTGGATGGCTGCGACGTCGATATGGGCTGTGTTGCAGCTGTTGCTGCTGTCCTGGCCGGTGCGGACGGTGCGGTGGCCGACGGTGCTGCTCGCCTTCGGGGTGGGCGCTTACGGCTGCGGTGTGCTCTCGATGGTGCTGGAGCTCGTGGTGGCACGGCAGTTGGCCACGGCGAGGGGCACCTCGCTGTCGGCCGTCATGGACGAGGTGTCGTGGACGACGGCTCCCGTGGTGGAGGAGCTGATCAAGATCGCCCCGCTCCTGGTCGCGGGGTGGGCGCTGCGCGGGCGGACGCAGTGGGGGCTGGCGGACTTCGTGGTGCTGGGCGGCGCCGCCGGGGCCGGGTTCGGTCTGCTGGAAAAGGCTCTGATGTACGCCGAGTCCGCGGACAAGGCGGTCCCCCTGGATGAGGGCGGCTGGCAGATCGCCCAGGGGCTGATCGACCCCCCGTATGTCCCCGGCCCCGGTCAGATCCTCGGCAACTGGTTTCCCGCACCGACCGGCACCGTCGAGGCCGGAGGGCCGGTACTCCCCTACGAGGCGCACATCTTCACCAGCGCGCTGGCCGGGCTGGGGGTGGGCCTGCTGTGGTGCGGTGCCCGCTCGCTGACCCGGGTCGCGGCACTGGTGCCGCTGGCCGGGGCGGTGGCGATCCACTGGGTGACCAACTACGCCGCGGCCTTCCCGGGCGACGACACCGCGATGGAGTGGCGGGAGCGGCTGGCCGGGGAGTGGGGACTGTGGATCATCCTGGGGTGCCTCGCCGCCGCGTGGATCTGGGACCTGCGCCGGTCCGGACTGGGTCGGCGCCGCGCGCCCGACGCCGTACTGGCGGCCGAACGCCAGGGCCGGACCGCCCCCGAAGCGCTCCTCGGATACGCCCTGCTGCGCCTCCCGGCCACTTGGATCATCGCCCTGGGCTACGCCCGGCAGCGCAGAGCGCTGCTGTACGCCACGGCCCACCCCCGCACCCGCGCGGAGAAGCTGGAGCCGCTGCGCGAGTCGGTCGTCCAGCAGACCCGCCGGATGGACGCGACCCACCGTCAGGAGGCATGGCGCGGCGTGACCTTCCGGCAGCTGTGGCGCGGGACCCGGGAGCAGCGCCCCCGCTGGCCGCGCCACGAGAAGGTTCTTCTGGTGCTCAGCCTGCTGCTGGCCATTCCCTCCCTGCTGTATCTGGCGGTGGGCTCCTTCCCGTCCACGAGGGATCTACAGGAGTACTTCACCGGAGGCACCGGACTGCACATCCTGATCGGCGTTGGCCTGGCCGGGCTGGCCCTGACCCTGTGGCGCCTGATCTCCGCCATACGCGGCTACCGGGCCGCAAGCGCGTCTCCGCTGGGCGAGGCCGTCGCCCTGGTCCAGTTCCGGATCGCCGTCTGCGCGGGCTCGCTCGTCGTCGGCGTCCTGCTGTTGTCCCGCTGGTCGGCGATCGCCGACGGCGAGGCCCCTCTGGCGGGCTACCGCATCCTCGGCACCGACCGCTTCCTCCTGGAGAAGCTCCTCGAGACCGGCCTCCCTCTCCTCCTCACCCTGGCCATGTTCGCCATGCCGTACGCGCTGCCGCTGGAGCTCGCCATGGGCGGCGGGCTGGCGGAGACGCTGCTGATGGGCCTCGCGCCGCGCGCCCTGGCGCCGGTCGCCTCACGCATCGGGGCCAGGCTGGCGGCGCGTGAGGCGACGCAATGGGCGCGCGGCGCGCTCCGGAGCCGTGGCCGGGGGGTGTTCTCCCGTACCTGGGACCGGGTGCGGCACGGCCGTACCGATCCGGTGGATGTGGCGACCGGGCGGATGTTCCTGCCGCAGACGGATGTGGAGCTGCCCGGTGTGCTGCCGCTGGTGTTCTCCCGCCGGGTGGACTCCGGCTACCGCGCCGGGCGGTGGTTCGGCCCGACCTGGGCCTCGACGGCCGACCAGCGGCTGGAGTCCGACGAACAGGGCGTGGTCTTCTTCACCGAGGACGGTCTGCTGCTGGCCTATCCGCATCCGGCGCCGGGCGGCGCCGCGGTCCTGCCCGCGGAGGGGCCGCGGTGGCCGCTGGCACGGACGGCGGACGGCGGTACGTACACCGTCACCGACCCGGAGGCCGGGCTCGTCCGCACCTTCGCCCCGTACGCCGACGAGGCACTTGCGCTCGTGCGGGAGATCACCGACCGCAACGGCAACCGCGTCACCTTCACCTACGACCCGTCCGGCACACCCCTGGAGATCCTCCACAGCGGTGGCTACCGGCTGCGGCTGACGTCGGAGAACGAGCGGATCACCGGCCTGTGGGTGGGGGACGTGCGGGTGATGGGCTACGGCTACACCGACGGCCAGCTCACCGAAGTGACGGGCTCCTCGGGCCTGCCGCTGCGCTTCGCCTACGACCAGGCCGGGCGGGTCACGTCCTGGACCGACACCAACAACCGCTGGTACTCCTACGCCTACGACGAGCGGGACCGGGTCATCGCCGAGGGCGGCGAGGGCGGCCACTACACCCTCCGGATCGGCTACGACGGGGTGGACCCGGACTTCCCGGGCCTGAAGGTCACGACCCTGACCTCACCGGACGGTGCGGTCACCCGCTATCTGATCGACGAGGCGCACCAGGTCGTCGGGGAGATCGACGCGGCCGGCGCGGTCAGCCGCACGGTGTACGACCCAGCGGGCCGTACGGTCGCCGAGACCGACTCGCTGGGCCGCACCACCGGCTTTCGCTACGACGAGCGCGGTCATCTGACGGCGGTGATCCGGCCGGACAGCAGCGAGATCAACGCGACGCTGGACGCACTGGGCAACCCGGTACTGATCACCGACCCGGGCGGCGCGGTGTGGCGGCAGACCTTCGACACGGCGGGCAACCGGACTTCGCTCACCGACCCGCTGGGGGCCACCACCCGCTACCTCTACGACCCGCGCGGAGGTCTGCTCGCCGTCACCGATCCGCTGGGCGTGACGACCCGGGTGCGCTGCGACGCGGCCGGGCTCCCCGTCGAAATCACCGACCCGCTGGGGGCCACGACCTGCTACCAGCGGGACGCGTTCGGCCGCGTCGTGGCCGAGACCGACCCGCTGGGCGCGGTGACCCGCTACGACTGGAACCCGGAAGGCAAACTCCTGCGCCGCACCGGCCCGGATGGCTCGGCGGAGTCCTGGACGTACGACGGCGAGGGCAACTGCACCACGCACACCGACCCCGTCGGCGGCACGACCGTCTATGAGTACACCCACTTCGACCTGCTGGCCGCCCGCACGGGTCCGGATGGGGTCCGCTACGCGTTCGAGCACGACGCGGCGCTGCGGCTGACGAAGGTCACCAATCCACAGGGGCTGACGTGGAGTTACGCGTACGACCTGGCGGGCCATCTGATAGCGGAGACGGACTTCGACGGCCGTGAAGTGCGCTACGCATACGACGCGGCGGGCCATCTCGTCACCCGCACCTCTCCATTGGGCCGGACCACAACGTACGAGTACGACGTGCTCGGCCGGCTGATGCGCAAGGCTTCCGGCGACCGCACCACCACCTTCACCTACGACCCCGCCGGGCTCCTGACTTCGGCCGTCGGCCCGGACGCGGAGGTCGTCTACCAACGCGACGCCCTGGGCCGGGTGACGTCAGAAACGGTGAACGGCCGCGTCCTGACGCACGCCTACGACCCCCTGGGCCGCCGCACCCGCCGCACCACACCCACCGGTGCCGTCACGACCTACGCCTACGACGCGGCGGGCAACCGCACCACCCTGACCGCCGGGCACCACACCGTCGCCTCGGCACACGACACGGCGGGCCGCGAGACCACGCGCCACATCGGCAACGCCCTCACCCTCACCAACGCCTGGGATCCGCTCGGCCGCCTGACCACGCAATCGCTGACCGGCACATCCGGCACCATCCACCGGGCGTACAGCTATCGAGCCGACGGCCATCTGATCGCGGTGGACGACCACCGGTCGGGCCGACACACTTTCGGCCTGGACGCGGCGGGCCGGGTCACCGCCGTCCAAGCCCCCGGCTGGACCGAGACCTACGCCTACGACGAGGCGGGCAACCAAACACACGCGGCCTGGCCGAGCACACAACCCGCCGAAGAGGCGACGGGGCCCCGCACCTACACCAGCACGCGCATCACCGGCGCGGGCTCGGTCCGCTACGAACACGACGACGCGGGCCGCCTCACCCTCCGCCAAAGGACCCGCCTGTCCCGCAAGCCGGATACCTGGCGCTACACCTGGGACGCCGAAGACCGCCTGGTATCGGTCACCACCCCCGACGACACGGTCTGGCGCTACCTCTACGACCCCTTCGGCCGCCGCACCTCCAAACAACGCCTCGCGGCCGACGGTGAAAGCGTCGTGGAGCAAACCGATTTCACCTGGGACGGCCCCACCCTCGTGGAACAGACCACCACCACCCGGACTTCCCCCACCCGGTCACCCTCACCTGGGACCACGACGGCCTGCGCCCGGTGGCCCAAACCGAACGCATCACGGAAGCCACCACCCAACGCGAAATCGACGCCCGCTTCTTCGCGATCGTCACCGACCTCGTCGGCACCCCCACCGAACTCGTCGACGCATCGGGCGCCATCGCCTGGCGCACCCGCTCCACCCTCTGGGGCACCACGACCTGGGCCGCCGACAGCACGGCGTATACCCCTCTCCGCTTCCCCGGCCAGTACTTCGACCCCGAAACCGGACTCCACTACAACCACCACCGCTACTACGACCCCCACACCGCCCGCTACCTCACCTGCCTCTTATACACATCTGACGCTGCCGACGACTAGCCCAGAGTATATCTCCGTGGTCGCC
>NZ_JAEEAP010000543.1 GCF_016103465.1 Streptomyces sabulosicollis | reverse complement strand
GGGTGGGGGCGTGGACGGTGAGGGTGCCGGGGCCGGTCTCCACATCGAGCACCCCGTGGGGGTACGCGGCGTGGACGCCCTCGCGCAGCCTCCAATAGCCATCGCTGAACTTCATGCGAATGCGGCCCTCCTCGTCATTTGACCGCGCCCATGGCGATGCCACGGGTCAGGGTCCGCTGGAAGATCAGGAAGAAGCAGAACGCGGGGAGCACCCCCAGCAGGGCGGCCGCGTTGGTCATGGTGGCGTCCATCAGCCGCTGGCCCTGGAGGACGCCGAGCGCCACCGAGACCGTCTGGTTGTCGTTGGAGATCAGCATCACCAGGGGCAGCAGGAACTCGTTCCAGGTCCAGATGAAGAAGAAGACCAGCAGCACCCCGATGGTGGGGCGGCTGACCGGCACCACGACCCGCCACAGCACCTGCCACTTGGTGGCGCCGTCGATCCGGGCCGCCTCGATGACCTCCTTGGGGAAGGCGCCGAGCACGGAGGAGAGCAGATAGGTGCCGAAGGCCGACTGGATCACGGTGAAGACGATGATCACGCTCAGCCGGGTGTCGTACAGGCCCACCTGCTTGGACAGGTAGTAGACGGGATAGACGAGGGCTTCCTGCGGCAGCATGTTGGCCAGGACGAAGAAGGCCAGCACCCAGGGGCGGCCCCGGACCCGCCCGATGCCGATCGCATAGGCGTTGAGCACCGACAGCAGGGCGGCGAGCACCGCCACCGAGCCGGAGATCAGCGCGGAGTTGAACAGCTTCCGGCCGAAGTCGACCCGCTGCCAGAAGTCCCTCAGCCCGTCGAGGTGGATCCCCTCGGGCAGGCTCAGCGGGCCGTTCGCGGAGTAGTCGGCGGGCGATTTCACCGCGTTGAGGGCCACCACGAGGAACGGCAGCACCATGAGGGCGGCCGCCACGATCAGCGCGGCCAGCACCGGATAGCGGGCCGGGGCGTGGTGCCGGCTGAGGGCGTTCCCTGGTCGTCTGAGGGCGTTCCCCGGTCCTCTGGGGGCGTTCACTGGTCCTCCGCCCGGGTTTGCAGGCGCAATGCCACCAGGGCCAGCGCCAGGATGATCACGGTGAGGGCGGTGGAGACCGCGGAGCCGTAGCCGACCTGCGTCTTCTCGAAGAAGGACTGGAAGGAGAAGTACGAGGGGACGTTGGTGGCGCCACCCGGCCCGCCCTTGGTGAGCACATACACCGCGCCGAAGACCTTGAGCGCCGCGATGGTGCACCACAGCAGCACGACATAGATCTCCGGGCGGATCTGTGGCAGCGTCACGTGCCAGAACCGCCGCCACCACGACGCCCCGTCCAGCTCGGCCGCCTCGTGCAGGGACGGGTCCGCGCGCTGCAGCCCCGCCATGAAGACCACCAGCGGAAAGCCGAGCTGGACCCACACCATCACGGCCATCACGCTGTAGAGCGCGAAGTCCGGGTCGCCCAGCCAGTCCTGGCGCAGCGAGCCGAGGCCGGCGGCGTCCAGCGCCTCGTTGAGCGCGCCGTTCTCGGGCGCGAGGATCCAGCTCCAGACGATTCCGGCCACCGCGATCGGCAGCACCTGCGGCAGATAGAAGCAGGCCCGCAGCACGCTCGCGGTGCGGGTGCCGATGTGCTTGGCGATGTAGTCGAAGAGCGCGGCGGCCAGCACCAGGCCGAGGGCGGTGGGCAGCACCGCCATCGCCACCACCATGGCCAGGCTGTGCCGGAAGGACTCCCAGAAGGCGGAGTCGTCCAGCAGGTCGCGGTAGTTGTCAAGACCGGCCCACTCCGGGCTGCCCACGCCCTGCCAGTGGGTGAGGCTGATCCCGGTGTTCATCAGGAACGGGACGACGATGACGGCGAGGAAGGCCAGCGCGCCGGGGAGCAGGAAGAGGGCGTACGGATACTCCCGGCGGCCGCGTCGGACGCCGTGGCTGGGGGAACTCATCGAGCTCATCGGGAGCTCATCCCTTCGGCGCGCCCGCGTCGTACGCCTTCTTCAGCGCGTCCAGATAGGCGTCGGGCCCGGCGCTGCCGGTGATCAGCTTCTGGGTCTCGGAGACGAGGACGTCATAGAACCCGGGGACCGGCCAGTCGGGGTAGAAGGCCAGGCCGTCGCCGTCGGCGTAGGCGGTGAAGTCCTTGATCAGTGCCTTGGACTTGGGGTCGGTGATCGCCGAGGTATCGGCGGCCACGGGCACTCCGCCGTTGTTGCCGAGGGTGTTCTGGATGCCCTTCTTCATCGTGATGTCGATGAAGTCGTAGGCGAGCTCCTTGTTCTTCGCGCCCTTGGGGACGACCCAGAGGTTGCCGCCGGAGCCGAGGGTGAGCTGGGAGCCGGGGAAGGGGAAGGTGCCCCACTGGTCCTTCATCTCGGACGTGAAACGGCCGAACCACCAGCTGCCGGAGAAGAACATCGGATACTTCCCGGCGATGAAGGCCGCGCCCGCGTCCTCGGCCTTGGCGCCGCTCGAACTCTTGGCTATGTAGCCCTTCTTCACCCAGTCGGCGAAGGTGGTGGCGCCATAGGTCCAGGCGGCGTCGTGGAAGTCCGGCTTGCCCTGGTACTGCTCGTAGGCGTCCACCCAGGAGCGGTCGGCCTTGGAGAGGGCGAGCTGGTAGACGTACTGGTGGGCGGGGTATTCGGCGCCCGCGCTGGCGAGCGGGGTGACGCCCTTGTCCCTGAACGCCTCCAGGGCGGCGGTGAATTCGGCGAAGGTGGCCGGGACCTCGATGTGGTGCTTGTCGAAGAGGGCCTTGTTGTAGAAGACCATCGTGTACTCGGCGTAGTTGGGGATCCCGTACCAGTTGCCGGAGCCCATCACACCCTGGGCGTCATAGCGGCTGGTGGTGCGCACGCCGGGGCTGAGCGGCTTGTCCCAGCCGCGCTTGGTGACCTCGGGGGTGAGGTCGGTGAGCAGGCCCTGCTTGGAGAGCAGCCCGGTGGTGGCGTTGCCCTTGTTGTACTCCATCAGATCGGGTGCGTCACCGGAGTTGAGGACCATCGAGGCGGTCTTCTGGATCTGTTCGAAGCCCTTCTCCTCGACCTTCACGGTGACGCCCGGATGGCTCTTCTTGAACTCCTCGATGGCCTGTTTCCAGGCGATGCCCATGGCGCTGTTGGGCGCCTCGTAGTGCCACAGCTTGAGCGACTTGCCGTCCCCGGCCTCGTCCCCGCCGTCCCCGCAACCCGCCATGACCAGGGATGCGGCGAGCGCGGCCGCGATGACGGCCACCGTTCGTTTCGTGCGTTTCCGTGCCGTCAACATCCGCTGCCTCCGGGAGGGTGGGAAGGAAGGGCGCACATGCAACGTTCGTCGAAGCGCTTCGATGGGCAGAGGTATACGAGGGGTGGTAGAGATATGTCAATGCCGTTGACAAAACGGGCGCACCCGGAAGCGCCGGGCCCTCAGCCCCGATGGACCTGGCGCACCGTGCGGAGGAAGGCGCCCAGGACGCTCGGCACCGGGCCGAAGCGGTGGGCGAGGTGGAACTCCAGCCCGGCGGCGGCCGGTTCCAGCGGCAGCAGGGTCACCCCGACGTGCCGGAAGCGGCGCATCCCCGCCGGTCCGATGCCGACGCCGAGCCCGCAGGCGACCAGCCCCAGCAGGGTGTGCAGATTGTGGGCCTCGTGCGCGATCCGCGGCTCGACCCCGGCGGCGCGGCATACGGCGAGCGCCACATCGGCGGCGGCGGGTTCGGCCTGCCGCGAGGAGAGGATCAGCGGCTCGCTGTCCAGCGCCCGTACGGGCACGGCCGCGGCGCTGGTCAGCGGATGGCCGGACGGCACCGCCGCCACCAGGGCCTCCCGGCCCAGCGGCAGGCTGGTCAGCCGCCGCCGGGCGGCCGCGGGCGGCGGGCCGCAGATGACCCCGGCGTCCAGGCTGCCGTCCAGCAGTGCCTCGATCTGCCGGGCGCTGGGCAGTTCCCGCAGCTCCAGCCGGACCTGCGGGCGGCGGGTCCGGAAGGCGGTGAGCACCTCGGGCAGCACGGCGGCCAGCGCCGTACCGAGGAAGCCGATGGCGAGCGAACCGGTCTCACCCCGCCCGGCGTCGGCCGCGTCCCGTACGGCGAGGTCGAGATGGTCCAGCACCTGCCGGGCCCGGGCCAGGAACGCCTCACCCGCGGCGGTGGGCCGCACCCCGTGCCCGGTGCGGTCGAAGAGCCGTACGCCCAACTCGGTCTCCAGCGCCTTGATCTGCTGGGACAGCGGGGGCTGCCGGATGCCCAGCGCGGCGGCGGCGCGGCCGAAGTGGGCGTGCTCGGAGAGGGCGAGCGCGTAGCGGAGATGGCGCAGCTCCATAAGGACCCAGCCTATATCTGATCGTGAATAATCCCTTCACCTCTCATATATCAAAGAGGAAAGCACTGTCGGTCCGGTGCTCGACTGGCCCGCATGAGCGAAACGCGAGAACACCACGAAACGCGAGAACACCGCGAGACGACGGTCGAGGGCGTACGGCTGCACTGGGTGCGGGCGGCGGGGCCGGGGACCCCCGTCGTCCTGCTCCACGGCTGGCCGCAGACCTGGTACGCCTGGCGCAAGGTGCTCCCCGAACTCGCCCGCCACCACGAGGTGTACGCGGTGGACCTGCCGGGCCTGGGCGACTCGGGCTCCTCCCCGCGCGGCCACGGCGTCAGGATCGCCGCCGGCCTCCTCGACGCCTGGCGCGCCGAGCTGGGCCTGGAGCGGGTCCATGTCGTCGGCCACGACCTGGGTGGGCCCATCGGCTACGCGTGGGCCGCCGCCCACCCCGCCCGGGTCCGCAGCTTCACCCTGCTCGCCGTGCCGCTGCACGGCTTCGGGCTGAGCGAACTGATCGCCCGCGCCGGGCTCTGGCACTTCGGCTTCTTCTCGGTGCCCGGGCTCGCGGAGGAGCTGGCGGAGGGCCGGGAGCGGGTCCTGCTGGAGCACTTCTACGGGCACGCCATGGAGACCGGGGCCATCCGCCCCGCCGATGTCGACACCTATCTGCGCACCTACACCCGCCCGGGACGGCTGGCCAACGGCTTCGCGTACTACCGCAACGCCCCCGCCGACACCGCCGCCCTCACCGAACTCGCCCGCACCCCGCTGCCGATGCCCGCCCTGGCCATCGGCTGCGGCCGGGCCGGTGGCCCGGCCCCCGTCCACAGCCTCGGCCAGGTCGCCCCGGCGGCCCGCGGCGCCGTGATCGACGACAGCGGCCACTTCCTCCCCGAGGAACGCCCGGGCCCCCTGCTGTCCGTGCTCAGGCCCTTCCTGGCGGAGGCCGACGCGGCGGAGGGCGGTCCCTGCCGCTTCGGCGCTTCGAGCGCGATCAGCAAGCAGTGATCTGCGGCAGAAGGCGGCCGCCGCGCGGACCAGCTCGTCCGCCTTCTTCTCCACCTCGGCGATCGGAGCGGGTGGGCGCCGTCCGCGACGTGGTCTTCGCTGGGGCCGTACGTGCGAGCGGCGGCTCGTATGACGAATCCGGCCGATGGCAGGGGATCCGTGCCGGTCGGGGGCCTCAGCGCCGCATCGGCGGGGAGCCGGGGCCGTGTGGCCGGGATGTCGGTTCGGCCACGCGGGGGCGGTTCCAGGCCCTGTCTCTTATACACCTCT
>NZ_JAEEAP010000542.1 GCF_016103465.1 Streptomyces sabulosicollis | reverse complement strand
GGCAGGGTCCGGGCCGAGTACACCGCGTACCCCGACACCCCGGAAGACCCCGGGGCCACCGAGATCCGCGGCCGTACGCCCTGACCACGCCGAAGAGCCGGTCCGCCCAGACTTTCGCGGACCGGCTCTTCACCGGTGGCCCATACGGTCAGCCGTTCTCGACGACCATCACCGCGTTGCCGTCCCCGTCCCGGAAGCTGAACATCGGCGGCACCGGGGCGCCCCAGCGCTGGACCTCCGGGTCGGTGTCGACACCGCGCGAGCGCAGCGCCGCGTGGTCGGCGTCGATGTCCTCGGAGGTGAGGATGATGCCGGTGTCGTAGCCCGGCCCCTGTCCGCCCTCGCGCGGCAGCACGAGCGCGATCCCGGTCGGTGCGCCCGCCGGGGCCACCTCGATCCAGCGGTGACCGTCGCCGAAGGGGATGTCCGCACGCTTCTCGAAGCCGAGCGTGCCCACATAGAACTCCAGCGCCCGGTCCTGGTCGGCAACGGTGACGGCGACCCGGCCCACCTCGGTGAAACGGGCGCCTTTCGCGGTCTCGGTCATGGTGATCTCCCTTGGGGTGATGCGTTCACCTCCCAAGACCCCGGGCCGCCGGGAAACTCATCGGTCCCCGGATCAGCGGTTGACGAAGGCGAGGTTCTTCTCGTCGTAGCGGGTGCCGGCGATCCGGTCGGCCGGGGCCGCCGCGTCGATCGCGGACAGTTCCCCGGGGGACAGCTCCAGGGTGGCGGCGGCCAGGTTCTCCTCCAGGTACTTCTGGCGCCGGGTGCCCGGGATGGGGACCACGTCGTCACCGCGGTGCTGTACCCAGGCGAGGGCGAGCTGGCCCGCGGTGACGCCCTTCGCGGCGGCCAGTTCGTTCAGCTTCTCCACGATGGCCAGGTTCTGCTCGAGGTTGCCGTCGGCGAACCGGGGCTGGGTGCGGCGTACGTCGCTCTCCGGCAGGGCGTCGGTCGAGGTGTAGCGGCCGGTCAGGAAGCCGCGGCCGAGCGGGGAGAAGGGGACGAGGCCGATGCCGAGCTCGCGGCAGACCGGGACGATCTCGTGTTCCAGGTCCCGTGTCCACAGCGACCATTCGCTCTGCAGGGCCGCGATGGGGTGCACCGCGTGGGCCCGGCGGATGGTCTCGGCGCTCGCCTCGGACAGGCCCAGGTGGCGCACCTTCCCCGCCCGGACCAGCTCGGCCATCGCCCCGACGGTCTCCTCGATGGGGACGTCCGGGTCGACCCGGTGCTGGTAGTAGAGGTCGATGTGATCGACGCCGAGCCGCCGCAGCGAGGCGTCGCACGCCTGGCGGACGTACGCGGCGTCGCCCCGGATCGCGGTCGGCTCCCCCAGCCGGTTGGCGAACCCGAACTTGGTGGCCAGCACCGCCCGCTCCCGCCGCCCGGCCAGGGCCCGGCCGAGCAGCTCCTCGTTGTGCCCGGCGCCGTAGAAGTCGGAGGTGTCCAGCAGTGTGACGCCGAGGTCGAGGGCGCGGTGGAGCGTGGCGATCGACTGGGCGTCGTCCGAGGCGCCGTAGCCGTGGCTCATCCCCATGCACCCCAGCCCCTGAGCCGCGACGGTCAGGGCGCCCAGGCGACGGGTGGGCAGTTCGGACATCGGGTACCTCCTTCGTGGTCGTGACGATCACGCTAGGAATTGGAGTGCACTCGAAGTCAAACCACCGGCCCCGGAAACCGGCCCCGAAAACACGCGACCGGCCCGGTGCGCTCCCCCGTCGCACACCGGGCCGGTCGGTCGGCCTGCCGCCCATCCCCCCACGGAGGGCAGCGGGCCCCTTTCCCCCGTTGGCCATTCCCCCGTTGGCCATTCCCCCGTCGGCTATTCCGTGGCGATCGCGTTCAGGACGTTCATCCGCGCCGCCCGGAAGGCCGGGACCAGGGCCGCGATCAGGCCCACGACGGCGGAGCCGATGAAGACCGTGATGATCGTCGGCCACGGGATCTCCAGGGTCTTCAGACCCTCGAGCGCCAGCAGCTTCTGCGCCGTGGTGCCCCAGCCCATGCCGAGCCCGAGGCCCAGCAGGGCGCCGAAGAGGGCGATGACCACGGACTCCAGGCGGATCATGCGGCGCATCTGGCGGCGGGAGACGCCGATGGCGCGCATCAGCCCGATCTCGCGGGTCCGCTCGACGACCGACAGGGCCAGGGTGTTCACCACGCCGAGGACGGCGACGATGATCGCGAGCGCCAGCAGGCCGTAGACCAGGTTGAGCAGCTGACCGACCTGGTCCTTGACCTCCTTCTTGTAGTCGGTCTGGTCGCGCACCTTTACCGACGGGTAGTGGTGCAGCTGGGACTTGAGGGAGGCGTACGCCTGCTTCTCCTGGCCGTCCTTGGCCTGCGCCAGCATCATGACGTCCGCCGGGATCAGCTTGGCGGGGACGTAACGCTCGACGGTGGCGATGTTGAGGTACATCGCGCCCTTGTCGAGGCTGACGTCGTCCGAGGTGATCGCGGCGACGGTCAGCTTGGCGGTACGGCCCTCCTTGAAGGCGACGGTGAGGGTGTCGCCCTTCTTCACCTTGTGGTCCTTGGCGAAGCCCTCCGGCACCGACATGGCGTCCTTGCCGTACGCGGCGGCCAGGTCGCCCTCGACGACCGGGGTGCGCAGGTCCTCGGCGTACGTCGGACTGGCGGCCGACAGGTCCTCGGTGACCGTCTTGCCGTCCGGCAGGGTGAGCTTGGTGCCCTCGATGTCCTTGGCCTCACTGATGTGCTTCAGGCCCTTGGCCCGGTGCACCGCGTCCGCGATCCCCTTGGTGATCGGCTGGCCGGTGTCGGACTGGACGATGAAGTCCGCGCCCACCGACTTGTCCAGTTCGTCGGTGGCCGAGGCGACCATCGAGGAGCCCACCACCGACAGACAGGCGACCAGCGCCAGGCCGATCATCAGGGCCGCGCCGGTGGCGCCGGTGCGCCGCGGGTTGCGCAGCGCGTTGCGCTCGGCGAGCCGGCCGACCGGGCCGAAGATCCGCAGCACGACGGTGGCCAGCACCCGGACCACCAGACCGGCCAGCAGCGGGCCGATGACGATGAAGCCGATGAGCGTCAGCACCACGCCGAGGCCCAGGAACATCGAGCCGTCGACCGCCTTGTCCGCGTTCCCCGCGACCACCAGGGCCGCGGCGCCACCCGCGGTGAGCAGGGTGCCGATCGCGCCGCGGATCCACCCGGACTTGCTGTCCGCCGGGGTGCCCGCGTCGCGCAGGGCCGCCATCGGGGAGATCTTCCCGGCCCGGCGGGCGGGGATGTACGCCGCGATGACGGTGACGACGACGCCGATGCCGACGCCCACGATCGGCGTGGTGGCCTTCACCGTCAGCTGATCGGTGCTCAGGTGCAGCCCCGCGCTGCCCATGATCTTCATCAGGCCGACCGCCAGGCCGACGCCGCCGAGGACACCGAGGATCGAGCCGACGATGCCCAGCAGCAGCGCCTCGATCAGCACCGACCGGTTGATCTGCTTCCGGCTGGAGCCGATGGCCCGCATCAGGCCGATCTCACGGGTGCGCTGCGCCACCAGCATCGAGAAGGTGTTGACGATCAGGAAGATGCCGACCAGGACGGCGATCCCGGCGAAGCCGAGCATCGCGTACTTCATCACGTCCAGGAACGAGCCGATGTCGTCCTCGGCCTCCTTGCTGGACTCGGCCTTCGTCTGCACCTTGACCCCGGTGCCGAGGTCGGCCACGACGTTCTTCTTCAGCTGGTCGTGGCTGACCCCCGGCTGGGCGGTGAGCGAGTAGCTGGAGTAGACCCCGGGAGCGCCGAGCAGCTTGCGCTGCGCGGTGTCGGTGTCCATGTAGATCAGCGTGGCGCCGGGATTGGTCACCTGGAACGTGGCAATGCCGACGATCTTCGCGCGGAACTCGCCCGGGATGGCGATGATCCGCACCGCGTCGCCCAGCTTCAGCTTCTTGTTCTTGGCGGTGTCGGCGTCGACCATGACCTCGGTCGGCCCGCGCGGGGCGTGGCCGGAGGTGATCTCGACCGAGCGCTTCTCGGTCGGGTCCCAGTTGGTGCCGATGGTCGGGGCGCCGGTGTCCGAGCCGATGCTGTTGTCGTCACGGTCGGCGGCGGTGACCGACTGGCTGGTGGCGTCGCCGAGCACCGACTTGACGCCGTCCACCTGCTTCAGCCGCGCCAGCTCCGAACCGGGCAGGGTACGGATCCGGCCCTGCCGGGTGTCCTTGTCGCTGACGCCCTTGGGGCTGACCGTGACGTCGGAGGCCGTGCTCGCGAAGAGCTTGTCGAACGTGGCGTTGGTGGTGTCGGTGAAGACGAGCGTGCCGCAGACGAACGCCACCGACAGCAGCACGGCGATCGCGGACAGCGCCATCCGCCCCTTGTGGGCGACGAAGTTGCGCAGAGAGGTCTTGAGGACGGTCATGACACCCGTCCCCGCGCGTCAAAATGCTTCATGCGCTCGAGGACCAGATCGGCCGTCGGGTTGTGCATCTCGTCGACGATCCGGCCGTCGGCCAGGTACAGCACCCGGTTGGCGTAGGAGGCGGCGACCGGGTCATGGGTGACCATCACGATGGTCTGGCCCAGCTCGTCCACCGACCGCTTGAGGAAGCCCAGCACCTCGGCACCGGCCCGCGAGTCCAGGTTCCCGGTCGGCTCGTCACCGAAGATGATCTCGGGGCGGGCGGCGAGGGCGCGGGCCACCGCGACGCGCTGCTGCTGACCGCCGGAGAGCTGGTTCGGACGGTGCTTGAGCCGGCCGGCCAGGCCGACCGTCTCCACCACCCGGTCCAGCCAGGCCCGCTCGGGCTTGCGGCCCGCGATGTCCATCGGCAGCGTGATGTTCTCGATCGCGCTGAGCGTCGGCAGCAGGTTGAACGCCTGGAAGATGAAGCCGATCCGGTCCCGGCGCAGCTTGGTGAGCTTCTTGTCCTTCAGCTTGGTGATCTCGGTCTCGTCGATGAAGATCTGCCCCGAGCTGACGGTGTCCAGACCGGCCAGGCAGTGCATCAGGGTCGACTTGCCGGAGCCGGACGGGCCCATGATCGCTGTGAACTGCCCCCGCGCGATGTCCACGTCCACATGGTCCAGCGCGACCACCCGGGTCTCCCCCGAGCCGTACGCCTTGACCACCTGACGTGCGCGGGCGGCGACGGCCGTATGTCCTCCGCTGCCCCCGGTCCTGGGAATCGATACAGCCGTTGTCACGGTCTTTCTCCTTCGGTGTCCGATCGGTGATCTTCGTTCCCCGATCACCGCATCAAGACTGCCGCGATCCGGGAACCTCCGCGATGGGGAATGACTCCCTCTTAGCGGTAGGGCTAGCCCCACCCCTTACGTCGCGCAGCCCGTAGCAACCATATGAAGTGGGGACGACAGGCTCCTCATCCGCCCGGACGAACCGGGAGTAGGAGTACGGGGTGGACATCCCCTAGGGGAGTGAGCCCTGGGTCTGACCCGGACTCGGGCTCGATGCTGCACCCTCCCGCCGCGTCAGGCTCAAGCCGGGCCGTCTGGACAGCCCGAATGCGTTCTTCCGCCAGCCTGCCCCGGCATGGAATCGTGGGTCGTACAAGAATCGTGCGCACGAGAGTCCGTCGTACGAACATCAGGGACACATGGCCGGCGCGGACCGGCGGAGGGAGCACGCCACCGTGGGCGGCAC
>NZ_JAEEAP010000541.1 GCF_016103465.1 Streptomyces sabulosicollis | reverse complement strand
AGATGTGTATAAGGGACAGGCCGCTTCCCCGGCGGCGTCGACTCGCCCGAGGCGCTGTGGCGGCTGGTGGCCGAAGGCGTCGACGCGATCGGGGAGTTCCCCCGGGACCGCGGATGGAACCTGACCGGGCTCTTCGACCCCGACCAGGACCGCCCCGGCACCAGCTACGCCCACGAGGGCGGCTTCCTCTACGACGCACCGGAATTCGACGCGGAGTTCTTCGGGATCAGCCCCCGGGAGGCGCTCGCCACCGATCCCCAGCAGCGGCTGCTGCTGGAAACCGCGTGGCAGACCTTCGAACGGGCGGGCATCCGCTCCGCCGCCCTCCGGTCCAGCCCCACCGGGGTGTTCGTCGGAGTGATGCCCCAGGACTACGGCCCCCGGCTGCACGAGGCCCCCAAGGGGCTCGACGGCCATCTGCTGACCGGCGGCACCCCGAGCGTGGTGTCCGGCCGGGTGGCGTTCACCTTCGGCCTGGAAGGGCCCGCGGTGTCGGTCGACACGGCGTGTTCGTCGTCGCTCGTGGCCATCCATCTCGCGGTGCGGGCGCTGCGACAGGGCGAGTGCGCGCTCGCCCTCGCCGGAGGGGTGACGGTGATGGCCGCACCCGGCATGTTCACCGGCTTCTCCCGCCAGCGCGGGCTGGCCCCCGACGGCCGGTGCAAGCCGTTCGCGGCCGCCGCCGACGGCACCGGCTGGGGCGAGGGCGTGGGCCTGCTGCTCCTGGAGCGGCTGTCCGACGCCCGGCGGACCGGCCACCGGGTGCTGGCGGTGATCCGGGGCTCGGCCGTCAACCAGGACGGCGCCTCCAACGGTCTCACCGCGCCCAGCGGCCCCTCCCAGCAGCGGGTGATCCGCCAGGCCCTCGCCGACGCCCGGCTGTCCCCGACCGAGGTGGACGCCGTCGAGGCCCATGGCACCGGAACCACCCTCGGCGACCCGATCGAGGCCCAGGCCCTGCTCGCCACCTACGGGCGGCAGCGGCCCGAAGAGCGGCCCCTGTGGCTGGGCTCGCTGAAGTCCAACATCGGCCACACCCAGGCCGCGGCCGGGGTGGCGGGCGTCATCAAAATGGTGATGGCCATGCGGCACGGACTGCTGCCCGCCACCTTGCACATCGACGCGCCCAGCCCCCACGTCAACTGGGACAGCGGTGCGGTACGGCTGCTGACCGAGCCGGTGGAGTGGCCGCGCGAGGAACACCCCCGCCGCGCGGGCGTGTCCTCCTTCGGTATCAGCGGCACCAACGCGCATCTGATCGTGGAACAGGCCCCCGAGCCGGAACCCGCGCCCAGCGGCGCGCGGCCGGACGAGGACGACCGGCCGGTGCCCTGGGTGCTGTCCGCCCGCAGCGCCGAGGCGCTCCGCGGACAGGCACGGCGACTGGCCGCCCTCACGGCTGCCGACGACACGCCGTCGCCCCGGGACGTGGGCTGGTCGCTGATCACCACCCGGACGGCGTTCGAGCACCGCGCGGTCGTGGTCGGCGCGGACCGCGACGGACTCACCGCCGCCCTCGAGGCGCTGGCGGCCGACGAGACCCACCCGGGCGTGGTGGGCCCGCACACCATCCGCTCCGGCGCGGCGGCTGACGCGGGCCCGGTGCTGGTGTTTCCCGGCCAGGGCTCCCAGTGGGCCGGGATGGGCGCCGGACTGCTGGACGCCTCACCGGTGTTCGCCGCCCGGGTGGCCGAGTGCGAACGAGCGCTCGCCCCCCACGTCGACTGGTCGCTCACCGATGTCCTGCGCGGCGTGGACGGCGCCGCCGATCTGAGCCGGGTGGACGTGGTGCAGCCGGTGCTCTGGGCGGCGATGGTGTCCCTGGCCGCCGTATGGGCCGAGTACGGTGTGCGTCCCGCCGCCGTGGTGGGGCACAGCCAGGGCGAGATCGCGGCGGCCGTGGTGGCGGGAGCGCTGTCCCTGGAGGACGGCGCGAAAGTGGTGGCGCTGCGCAGCCGGGCCCTGCGGCGACTCGCCGGGTGCGGGGCCATGGCCTCCCTGGCACTGGGCCACGAGCGGGCCGAGGAGTTGCTGTCCGGGCTCGGCGACCGGGCCGCCGCGGTCGTGGTGGCGGTGGTGAACGGACCCGGGTCCACCGTCGTCTCCGGGCCGCCGGACCAGGTGGCGGCGGCCGTGAGCGCGTGCCAGGAGGCGGGCGAGCGGGCACGCCTGATCGAGGTGGACTACGCCTCGCACAGCCCCCAGGTCGATGGGATCGCCGATGAACTCACCGAGCTGATCGGGGGAGTCGAGCCGATCGGGACGTCCGGGGCCAAGGTGGCGTTCTACTCCACCGTGACCGGCGGCCGGGCCGATGCCTCGGTCCTGGACACGGGTTACTGGGTGCGGAATCTGCGGGAGCGGGTGCGGTTCGCCGATGCCGTCGAGGCGTTGCTGGCCGCTGGGCACCAGGTGTTCATCGAGGCCAGCACCCATCCCGTCCTCACCATGGCGCTGCGGGAGAGCTTCGAGCACGCGGAGAGCGGCGCCGCCGCGGTGCCCACGCTGCGGCGGGACCACGGGGACCTGGCCCAGCTGACGAAGTCGGTCGCGCAGGCGTTCACCGCCGGGGCCGGGGTGGACTGGGCAGCCGCCTTCCCGGCCGACCCCCCGCCCCGTACGGTCGATCTGCCCACCTACGCCTTCCAGCGCCGGCGCTACTGGCTGGACGCCCCCGGCGGACCCGGCGGGGACCCCGGCGCCCTCGGCCTGGCCGCCGCGGACCACCCGCTGCTGGGCGCCGCGCTGCGACTCGCCGACGGCGGCGGCCATGTGCTGACCGGACGTGTCTCCCCACAGACACACGGCTGGCTCGCCGACCACGTGGTGGCGGGCGTGGCCCTGGTGCCCGGAGCCGCGCTGATCGAGTGGGCGCTGCGGGCGGCCGACGAAGCCGGTTGCGGTGCGGTGGAGGAGCTCGCGCTGCGGCTGCCACTGGTGATGCCCGCGACGGGTGGCCGATGCGTCCAGGTGGTGGCGGGCCCGTCCGCCGACGACGGACGCCGCGACATCGCGATCTATTCCCTCCCCGACGACGGCCTGCGCGCCGGTGGCGGCACCGACTGGACGTGCCATGCCGTGGGCGTCCTCGGCCCCGCCGTACCGGAGAGCCGATCGGGCGAGCTGCCCGGGACCTGGCCCCCCTCCGCGGCACGGGCGGTGGACATCGATGGGTTCTACGAACGGATCGCCGCATCCGGATACGCCTACGGAGCCGCGTTCCAGGGACTGCGCGCGGTATGGCGGGACGGCGCGGATCTGCTGGCCGATGTGGAACTGCCCGAGGCCGCGGGAGAACCCGGTGGCTTCGGTGTCCACCCCGCCCTGCTGGACGCGGTGCTGCATCCGACGCTGCTGATGGACCGGATGGACCGGATGGACCCGCCCCAATGCCAGGAGGACGACGGCCGGATGTGGCTGCCGTTCACCGTCAGCGGTGTGTCGCTGTGGGCGGCCGAGGCCACCGGGGTACGCGTCCGGCTCACCCCCCGTCCGCAGACCGCCGAGGGCGAGCGTGAACTGCGGGTCGCCGTCGCGGATGCCGTGGGCGCCCCGGTGCTGACGATCGACGCGCTGGTGCTGCGCCCCGCCGAGGCCGATCAGCTGCGGTCCCTGAACACCGGCCGGGCGGCGACTGACAACGTCGGTGGTGGAAGCGTACGGCGGCGCGCCGCCGCTGCCGCCACCGGAGCGCCCTCCGTCGACTGGGCCACCCGGCTGGCACGGCTGTCGGCCGTGGAGCGGTATCGCACCCTCCTCGGCCTGGTGCGCGACCACGCCGCCACCGTGCTGGGGCACACCGATGCCGAGGCGGTGCACACCGACGCCAGCTTCAAGGAGCTGGGGTTCGAGTCCCTGACCGCGGTCGAACTGCGCGACCGCCTCGCGGCCGCCACGGGCCTGCGGCTGCCCGCGGCCCTGATCTTCAGATATCCGACCCCGGAGGGCATCGCCCACCACCTTGTGCGACGGCTGACCTCCGACGGCACCGACGCCGCCCCCACCGCGATCGTCCCTCCGAGCACGCAAGTGCCACGGCAGCCGACGGATGAAATGAGCGCGGCCCAAAGGCTGGAGTCCGCCTCCGCGGATCAGGTCCTTGAGTTTATTGACAACGAGCTTGGTGTGTCCTGAATGTGCCGGGCGCGACGATCGCTGAAGGCCGGGTGACCCTCATGGCGAACGAAGAGAAGCTGGTCGAGTACCTCAAGCGCGTTTCCGCCGATCTGCACGATACGCGTCTGCGCCTGCGCGAGGTGGAGGAGCGTTCCCACGAGCCGGTGGCCGTGGTCGGCATGGCCTGCCGCTTTCCCGGCGGGGTCACCTCCCCTGAGGAGCTGTGGGAACTGCTCGTCTCGGGCGTCGACGCGATCGGGGACTTCCCCACGGACCGCGGCTGGGACCTGGAGAACCTCTACCACCCCGATCCGGAGCACTACGGCACCAGCTGCGTCCGCCAGGGCGGATTCGTCGAGGCGGACCGCTTCGACGCGGCGTTCTTCGGCATCAGCCCCAGGGAAGCGCTCGCCATGGACCCGCAGCAGCGGCTGATGCTGGAGATCGCCTGGGAATCCCTGGAGCGGGCCGGTATCGATCCGGTGTCCCTGAAGGGGACCCGCACCGGTGTCTACGCCGGTGTGTCCAGCCAGGACTATCTGTCCAGGGCCCCGCGTATCCCCGAAGGATTCGAGGGCTACGCCACCACGGGCGGACTCACCAGTGTGATCTCGGGCCGGGTCGCCTACACCTTCGGCCTGGAGGGGCCGGCGGTGACGGTGGACACCGCCTGCTCGGCCTCGCTGGTGGCCATGCATCTGGCGGTGCAGGCACTGCGGCAGGGGGAGTGCACCCTGGCCCTTGCGGGCGGTGTGACGTCGCTCGCCACCCCCATCATGTTCACCGAGTTCTCCCGGCAGCGCGCACTGGCCCCGGACGGCCGGTGCAAGTCCTTCGCCGCCGACGCGGACGGCACCGGCTTCTCCGAAGGCGTCGGCCTGGTGGTGCTGGAGCGGCTGTCGGAGGCACGGCGCAACGGCCACCGGGTGCTGGCGGTGATCCGGGGCTCGGCCATCAACCAGGACGGGGCCAGCAACGGCCTCACCGCGCCCAACGACGTGGCCCAGGAACGCGTCATCGGCCAGGCGCTGGCCAACGCCCAGCTGGCGCCCGGCGATGTGGACGCCGTCGAGGCACACGGCACCGGCACCAAACTCGGCGACCCGATCGAGGCCGAGGCCCTGATCGCCACGTACGGCCAGAACCGCCCCGCCGACCGGCCACTGCTGCTGGGCTCGCTGAAGTCCAACATCGGCCATACCCACGCGGCGGCCGGTGTGGCGGGCGTGATCAAGATGGTGATGGCACTCCGGCACCCCCAGCTCCCCGCGAACCTGCACCTGGACGAGCCCACCCCACACGTGGACTGGGAGGACAGCGGTCTGCGACTGCTGAACGAGCCGGTGGAGTGGCCCCGCCTGGAACGGCCCCGCCGTGCGGCGGTGTCCTCGTTCGGCATCTCCGGCACAAACGCCCATCTGATCCTGGAGCAGGCTCCTGGGGTGGAGGTGCTGGAGGCGTTCTCTGGGG
>NZ_JAEEAP010000540.1 GCF_016103465.1 Streptomyces sabulosicollis | reverse complement strand
AGGAGGCCCCGCCGATTGGCCGTCCCCTCCCCAACGCCCGTGTCTATGTGCTCGATCAGTTCCTGAAGCCGGTGCCGGTAGGTGTGGCGGGCGAGGTGTACATCGCCGGTGCCGGTCTGGCTCGGGGCTACGTCGGTCGGGCGGGGGTGTCGGCGGAGCGTTTCGTGGCGTGTCCGTTCGCCGCCCCGGGTGAGCGGATGTATCGCAGTGGCGATCTGGCGAAGTGGACCGCCGACGGCGACCTCGTCTTCGCGGGCCGGGTCGATGAGCAGGTCAAGGTCCGTGGATTCCGCGTCGAGCCCGGCGAGATCGAGGCCGTTCTCACCGGCCACCCGGCCGTGGCCCAGGCCGCCGTGGTCATCCGCGAGGACCGCCCCGGAGACCGTCGCCTCGTCGCGTATGTGGTCCCCACCGGCGAGCTCGACCCGGCGGGCCTGCGCCGCCTCGCCGCCGACCGGCTGCCCGAGTACATGGTCCCGGCCATCGTCACCCTCGACGCGCTGCCGCTCACCGTCAACGGCAAGCTGGACCGCGCCGCGCTCCCCGCCCCCGACACCGCGGGCACCCCCGAGGGCCGCGCTCCCGCCACTCCCACCGAGGAGATCCTCTGCGGGCTCTTCGCCGAAGTCCTCGGACTGAACCAGGTCGGCGCCGACACCTCCTTCTTCGAACTCGGCGGCGACTCCCTCCTCGCCATGCGGCTCATCGCCCGCATCCGCCCCGTCCTCGACAGCGAACTGCGCATCGCCGACCTGTTCGCCGCCCCGACCGTCGCCGACACCGCCCGCCGGATCGACACCGAACACGGCGCCGCGCGGCCGCCACTGGAACCCCAGCAGCGCCCCGAGGACCCGGAGCGACCGCCGCTGTCGTACGGGCAGCAGCGGATGTGGTTCCTCAACCGGCTCGCGACCAGCGGCCAGGACACAGGGGGCGCCGAGGGGGCGGAAGGCGCCGAGGGCGCCGCGGGCGTTTACAACATGCCCCTCGCGCTACGCCTCTCCGGCCACCTCGACACCGGCGCGCTGGAAGCCGCCCTCGCCGACGTGGCCGACCGCCACGAGAGCCTGCGCACGGTGTTCCCCGAGACCGATGGCGTACCGTGGCAGCGGGTGCTGGACGGCCCCGCGGCGCATCCGCCACTCGTGGTCGTCGACCTCCCCGCGGACCAGGTCGAGGCGGAGCTGAGCGCGCACGCCGGGCGCGGCTTCGAGCTCAGTGACGAACTGCCCTGGCGCGCCCGGCTTTTGGTCACCGGACCCACCGAGTACGTGCTGCTCATCGTGGCGCACCACATCGCCGCCGACGGCTGGTCGATGGGCGTCCTCGCGCGAGACCTCAGCACGGCCTACGCCGCCCGTCGGCAGGGCCGGGCGCCGGAGTGGGAGCCGCTGCCGGTGCGGTACGCCGACTTCGCCCTCTGGCAGCGGCGGCTGCTCGGCGAGCGCGGCGACGCGGACAGCCTGCTGAGCGACCAGCTGGCCTACTGGCACGACGCCCTCGCCGGCGCGCCTCAGGAGCTGGCGCTCCCGGCCGACCGGCCGCGCCCCGCGGTGTCGTCGTACGCGGGCGGCCTGGTCCCCGTCCGTATCGCCGCCGACACCCACGCCCGCCTCCTCGGGCTGGCCCAGCGCGGCGGGGCCACGGTGTTCATGGTCGTGCACGCCGCGCTGGCGGCGCTCCTCGCCCGGATGGGCGCGGGCACGGACATCCCCATCGGCACGGCCATCGCGGGCCGTGGCGACGCCGCGCTGGACGGGCTGACCGGCTTCTTCGTCAACACGCTGGTGCTGCGCACCGACCTGAGCGGCGACCCCGCCTTCACCGAACTCCTGGCCCGGGTGCGGGAGACCGACCTGGCCGCGTACGCCCACCAGGACGTGCCGTTCGAGCACCTCGTCGAGGATCTCGCGCCGTCGCGCTCGCTGTCCCGCAACCCGCTGTTCCAGGTCATGCTGTCGCTGCGGAACGTCCCGCCCGCGCAGTGGGACCTGCCCGGCCTCCAGGCCCGGCCCACCCCGCCCGGCTCCCTCGCCGCCCGCTTCGACCTCTCCGTCGACCTGTCGGAACACCGCGACGAGGACGGCGGCCCGGCCGGTATCGGCGGTGACATCTTCTACGCCACCGAGCTGTTCGACGAGACCACCGTCCAGGCCCTGGCCAGCCGACTGGCGGCGGTGCTGGAGCAGGTCGCCACCGATCCCACCGTGCCCCTCAGCCGGCTGCGGATCCTCGACCCCGCCGAGCGGCAGACCGTCGTCCAGGACTGGAACCACACGGCCCGGAGCGTGCCGGAGGGCACGCTGGCCGAGCTGTTCGAGGCACAGGTGCGGCGGACCCCCGATGCCCTGGCCGTCGTCGGGGCGGAGCACGGCCTGACGTACGCACAGCTGGAGGAGCGCAGCAACCGGCTGGCACACGAGCTGATCGCCCGTGGGATCGGGCCCGAAGACCTCGTCGGCGTGGTGATGGAGCGGTCCGCCGAGCTGCTGGCCGTGCTGCTGGCCGTGGTCAAGTCGGGCGCGGGCTATCTGCCCATAGACCCCCGGTACCCGGCGCCGCGGATCGCGTTCATGCTGGCCGACGCCCGGCCGAAGCTACTGCTGTGCACCGGCGCGACCGAGGCCGTGCTGGGCGTCGGTGGGACGGGCGCTGTGCTGGGCGTCGGTGGGACCGGGGCCGCGCTGGGCGCCGACACGCCGCCTCGTCTGGTCCTCGACGCCCCGGAGGTGACCGCCGCGCTGGCGACACGCCCGGCCACCGCCCCCGGCGACGCCGACCGCGTCCGGCCGCAGCGGCTGGGACACCCCGCGTACGTCATCTACACCTCCGGTTCCACCGGCACCCCGAAGGGCGTCGTGGTCACCCACGGCGGAGTGGGCAGCCTGGCGGCGAGCCACATCTCGCGATTCGGGTCCGGGCCCGGCGCACGTGTCCTGCAGTTCGCGTCGCCCAGCTTCGACGCCGCGTTCGCCGAGTTCTGCACCGCCCTGCCCGCCGGGGCCACCCTCGTCATGGCGGACCGGGACATGCTGCCGCCGTACGGCTCGCTGGCCGGCGTCGCCGCCGAGTTCGGCGTGACGCATCTGACCGCACCGCCGTCCGTGCTCGCCGCCGCCGACGAGCTGCCCGCCACCGTGACCACCGTCGCGGCCGCCGGAGAGGTGTGCCCGCCCGCGCTGGTCGCACGGCTGGCGCCGGGACGGCGGATGCTGAACGCGTACGGCCCCACCGAGGCCACCGTCTGCGTCACCCTGAGCGACCCGCTCACCCCGGCCGACGCCGACGCCCCCGTGCCGATCGGACGCCCGCTCGAGAACGGGCAGACGTACGTCCTGGACGAGTTCCTGCAGCCCGTGCCCGCCGGTGTCACCGGAGAGCTCTACCTCGCCGGCCCCGGCCTGGCCCGCGGCTATCTCGGCCGCCCGGCGCTGACCGCCGAGCGCTTCGTGGCCTGCCCGTTCGCCACCGCCGACGAACCCGGTGCCCCGGGCGGGCGGATGTACCGCACCGGGGACCTGGCCCACTGGACCCCCGACGGCCAACTCGTGGTCGTCGGACGGGCCGACACCCAGATCAAGATTCGCGGATTCCGGGTGGAGCCCGGCGAGATCGAGGCCGTCCTCGCCACCCACCCGGCCGTCCGCCGGTCCGCCGTCGTCGTCCGCGAGGACCGCCCCGGCGACCGTCGGCTCGTCGCCTACGTGGTCCCCGGTGAGGACGCGGACACCGCCGGGCTACGGGAGTACGTGGCGGAGCGGCTGCCCGACCACCTGGTCCCGGCCGCGGTGGTGGCGCTCGACTCGCTCCCCGTCACGGTGAACGGCAAGCTGGACCGCGACGCCCTGCCCGCCCCCGACTACGCGGGCCTGACCGGACGCCGCGCACCCGCCACGCCCATCGAGGAGGCGCTGTGCGGGCTGTTCGCCGACATCCTCGGCCTCGACCAGGTCGGCGTCGACGCGTCGTTCTTCGCGCTGGGCGGTGACTCACTGCAGGCCATGCGGCTGATCGCCCGGATCCGCGCCGTCCTGGACACCGAGCTGAGCATCCGGCAACTGTTCGCCGAGCCGACCGTCGCCGGAGTCGCCCGGCGGCTGACCGGTGGAAGCGGCGTGCGGCTCGCGCTCACTCCGCAACCGCGGCCTGACGTCGTGCCGCTGTCGTTCGGGCAGCGGCGGATGTGGTTCGTCAACCAGATGGAGGAGGCCCAGGGCGGCGGCGAGGCCGCGTACAACCTGCCGCTGCGCCACCGCGTCTCCGGCGACCTCAGCCTGCCCGCGCTCGAAGCCGCCCTCGGCGACCTCGCCGAGCGGCACGAGAGCCTGCGCACCATCTACCCCGCAACGGACGGCGTGCCGCGCCAGCACGTCCTCGAACCCTCGGCCGGACGTCCGCGCCTGGTCGTCCTCGACACCCCCGCCGACCGGGTCGAGCAGGTGCTCGCCGAGCACACCGAGGAGCGCTTCGACCTCAGCGCCGACCTCCCGTGGCGGATCCGGCTCCTGGAGACCGGGCCCGCGGAGTACGTCCTGCTGATCGTCGCGCACCACATCGCGGTGGACGGCTGGACGATGGACCTGCTGCTCAAGGACCTGGGAGTGGCCTACGCCGCCCGTCGGCAGGGCCGGGCGCCGGTGTGGCAACCGCTGCCGGTGCAGTACGCCGACTACGCGCTCTGGCAGCGCCGTCTGCTCGGCGACCTGGACACCCCCGACAGCCTGATCTCCGCCCAGCTGGACCACTGGCGGCGGGCCCTGGCCGACGCGCCCCAGGAGCTGGCACTCCCGGCCGACCGCTCCCGGCCCGCCGTGTCCTCGCACCGCGGCGGGGCCGCCGGGGTACGGATCGACGTGCCCACCCACACCCGGCTCGTGGAACTCGCCCGACGCGGCGACGCCACGATGTTCATGGTCGTGCACGCGGCACTGGCGCTGCTGCTGTCGCGGATGGGCGCGGGGAAGGACCTTCCGATCGGCACGGCGGTCGCGGGGCGTGGCGACGCGGCGCTGGACGGGCTGGCCGGTTTCTTCGTCAACACGCTGGTGCTGCGCACCGATGTGAGCGGCGACCCGACCTTCGCGGAGCTGCTGGACCGGGTCCGGGAGACCGACCTGGCCGCCTACGCGCACCAGGACCTGCCCTTCGAACACCTCGTCGAGGAGCTCAACCCCACCCGCTCGCTGGCCCGGCACCCCCTGTTCCAGGTGATGCTCTCCGTGCAGACGATGGCGCCTCAGCGATGGGAGCTGCCGGGCGTCGAGGTGCGGCCGATGACACCCGGAGCCGCGGCGGCCCGGGTCGACCTGTCGCTGACCCTGGCGGAACACCGGGACGGCGAGGGCAACCCGGCGGGCATCGACGGCGATCTGCTGTATGCCACGGACCTCTTCGACGAGGCCACCGCATGTGCGTTGGCGAGGCGGCTGGTGCGGGTCCTGGAGCAGGTCGCCTCGGATCCGGCGGCTCGGGTGAGCGATGTTGAGTTGCTGGGGTGCGATGAGCGGGTTCGGGTGGTGGAGGGGTGGAACGCGACCGCTGCTGATGTGCCGGTGGGGCCGTTGGGGGAGTTGTTCGACGCCCAGGTGGCCGGATCGCCGGATGCGGTGGCGGTGGTGGGTGCGGACGGTGTGGAGTGGTCGTACGC
>NZ_JAEEAP010000053.1 GCF_016103465.1 Streptomyces sabulosicollis | reverse complement strand
GCCCCGAGGAGTTGCCCCGCTCATGTCCGACCAGCCCGGCCCCCAGGGCCTCACCCACAGCGGCGTCATGGACTGGATGACGCGGTTCGCCGCCACCGTACGCTCCGTGGAGCCGGAGCTCACCGCGCTCGACCAGAAGGCGGGCGACGGGGACTTCGGCGCCAATCTGGTCACCGGGATGGACGGTGTCCGCCGGGCGCTGGACGCCCTGGCGGCGAGCGTGGGGAACGGCGGGAGCCGGAGGGGCCCGGACGCGCCGCTGGACGCCGCCGCGCGGGTCTTCCTCGACGACGTCGGCGGCACCAGTGGCCCCCTGTTCGGGCTGCTCTTCCAGGAGCTCGCCGACGCGCTGGGGATGGCCGCCGACCCGCCCGGGACCGCGGCGCTGGCCCTCGGCACGGCCGCGGGCGCGGCCGCGATCCAGCGGGTCGGCGAGGCCGAGGTGGGCGACAAGACGATGGTGGACGCCCTCGTCCCCGCCGCGCGGGCCCTCGCCTCCTGCGAACCCACCGCCGACCCCGCGCACGCCCTCCACGTGGCCGCGGTGGCGGCTCACCGGGGGGCCCGTTCCACGACCGATCTGCGCGCCCGCCGGGGGCGTGCCAGCTACACCGGCGACCACGCCCGTGGCGTCCCGGACCCGGGTGCCCTGGCCGTCGCCCTGCTGTTCGCCTCCGCACACGCCGAGCTGACCTCGCTGAGCCGGCTCCCCGTGGCCTGAGGAGGGAGGCCGAGGCCATCAGGGGTCCCCGGGACGTGCCGCCCGCCGGTGAACGCCGCGGCCGGGCCGCACGTACTGGGATCCGAGTCCTGGTTCGCATGAGAGAAGCGGAGCGGGGCAGACGACCAGGATCCCCCTGTCGGCTCGATCGAAGGTGTCCGGGAGAATCCGTGCAGCAGGAGACCTCCGCCCGTGTGACCACACCACCGGCCGTCCCACGACCGCGCGATGGCGGCGCGTCCGGGGGCCGGACGCGCGACCCGTACTTCGACAACGCGAAGTACCTCACCATCGTGCTGGTGGCGTGCGGCCACGCATGGGAGCCGCTCACCTACGGCAGCCGGGCGGCCACCGCCGTCTACCTGCTGGTGTACGCGTTCCACATGCCCGCGTTCGCCCTCGTATCGGGCTACTTCTCGCGGAGCTTCGACATGGCACTGGGGCGGGTGAAGCGGCTGTTCACCGGTGTCGTGGTGCCGTACGTGGTGTTCGAGGTGGCGTACACGCTCTTCTACCGCTGGGCGCAGGACGATCCGGGGTATCCGATCAGTCTGCTCGACCCCTGGTACGTGATGTGGTTCCTGGCCGCGCTGTTCATCTGGCGGATCACCACCCCGCTGTGGCTCGCGCTGCGCCGCCCGGTGCCGGTCGCGCTTGCGGTGGCCGCGCTGGCCTCGGTCTCACCGGAGGCCGGCGGGGATCTCGGTCTGCAGCGGGTGCTGGCGTTCCTCCCGTTCTTCGTGGTCGGGCTCACCCTGCGCCCGGACCACTTCACCCGGCTGCGCACCCGGCGGGTGAAGCTGATCGCCCTTCCGGTGGCGGCCTTCGCGCTGTGCACGGCGTACGCGGTGGCGCCCTGGCTGGACGCGGAGTGGTTCTACCACCGCAAGAGCGTCGCCGAGCTGGACGGCGTACCGGCCTGGGCCGGTCTGCTCACCACGCCCGCCCTCTTCGGTCTGGCGCTGGTGCTGACGGCCTGCTTCCTGGCCTGGGTGCCGGGGCGCCGGACCTGGTTCACCGCGCTCGGCTCGGGAACGCTGTACGGCTATCTGCTGCACGGCTTCATCATCAAGTCGTCCCGTTTCTGGGACTGGTACGACCATCCGTGGCTGCACACCCCGCTCGGGGAGCTCGCCGTCACGGCGGCCGCGGCGCTCATGATCACCGTGCTGTGCACGGAACCGGTGCGACGGGTGCTGCGCGCTGTGGTGGAGCCGCGCATGGACTGGGCGTTCCGGCGCACCGGTTCGTCAGCCGCTTCCTGAGGCGGCCAGGCGCCTCCTGGGGCGGCGGGAACCGCCGTCAGCGGCGGCGGACCTTCACCGTGTTGTCGGTGCGCGTGGCCGGCTTTCCCTCCGGGTCGGTCATCTTCTCCTCGTGGACCGCGCTGACGAGGACGTCCCACTGCCCGTCCGCGAGGTCGAGCCCGGCGAGAACCTCCTCGGGGGTGGGGAAGTGGATGTCCGGATCGGGGTCCGTCACCCAGGACGGGAATCCGGCGTGTCCGGTGATCAGCAGCACTCCGCCCGGTGCGACGGCGTCCGCGGCGCCGCGCAGGATCCGCTCCCGGGGAAGCTCCAGCCAGGAGTGGAGGAAGTGGGTGGAGACCAGGTCGAAGGTGCCGGTGGGGAAGGACACGGACAGGTCGTGACGCTGCCATTCGATGCCGTCGGCGACACCTTCCGACGCCGCGTGTCCGGCGCCGCGGTCCAGGGCCACCTGGGAGACGTCGACGGCGGTGACCCGCCAGCCCTGCCGGGCGAGCCAGATGGCGTCGGCGCCCTCGCCACAGCCCAGGTCGAGTGCGTGGCCGGGGGTCAGCCCGGTGACCTCGCGCACCAGGGCGGCGTTGGGCCTGCCGCTCCAGACGCGGTCCTCGGCGCTGTAGAAGGTGTCCCAGAACTCCCCGTGGGTGGTGTCGGGCGAGATGTCGTGCGGTCTGGTGGTCATGTCGGAAGCGCTCCCTTCGTTGGGTCAAGAGAGTGCGCCCGGCCATGGACACTTGACAAACTTCTTTGCCGGGGTGGCAAATGAAGGTATGGCTGACGAAGACCTCACCGAGGTGCTGACCGCCGTAGGACCCCGGCTGCGGGCGCTGCGGCGCACCCGCGGCACCACCCTCGCCCAGCTCAGCGAGACGACGGGCATCTCGCTGAGCACCCTGTCGCGACTGGAGTCGGGGCAGCGCAAGCCGACCCTGGAGCTGCTGCTGCCGCTGGCCAAGGCGTACGGAGTGCAGCTGGACGAGCTGGTGGGGGCGCCGGCCACCGGGGATCCCCGCGTCCATCCACGGCCGTTCACCCGGCACGGCCAGACGTTCGTTCCGCTGACCCGCTATCTGGGCGGGCTGCACGCGTACAAGCAGATCCTGCCGCCCCGGCCGCAGGGCAGGAGCGACGAACCGCTGGAGCAGCGGGTGCACGAGGGCTATGAGTGGCTCTATGTGCTCTCCGGGCGGCTACGGCTGGCGCTGGGCGAGCACGACCTGGTGCTCACGGCCGGCGAGGCAGCGGAATTCGACACCCGCACCCCTCATGGCTTCGCCAACGCCGGGGAACAGCCGGTGGAGTTCCTCTCCCTGTTCGGGGCGCAGGGCGAGCGCATCCACGTCCGCGCCCGCCCCGCCGGTACCTGACCCGTCCCCCTGTCCCCCCGGGGCGTTCACCCCGAGGGCTCGTCCGGGACGGGCTGCTCGGGGTGCACGCTTCCGGTCTGCGGCCTCCCCTTCCGTCCGGTGCCGGACTCGTCCGTCTCGGGGACGTCGTCCACGTCGTCCGGCTCATGGCCGGCGCCCGCCACGTCCAGGTGGTCGGGCCCGTCCTTTGCCTGCTGGTCGGGGAGGTCCCTGGGGATCCCGCCCCGCTCCTCGCGCTCCTCCGGTCGCCGGTCGTCGCTCACGATGCCGCTCCTTTCGTCGATGGAGGGGGGCACAGCAGGGGCGATTACCCACGAGCGCCGGGTGGATGCATGGCCGGCCGGTTCGATGCGGCCCTCTGTGCGCGCGGCGGGCTACTCCCCGTGCTCCAGCACATACAGCTCCGGCAGATTGACCACGATGGCCTCCTGGGTGCTGCGGGCGATGACCACCACCGCCTCGTCGTCGGGGTCCGGGTTCTCCTCCCGGTGCGGCACATAGGGCGGGACGAAGATGTAGTCACCCGGCCGGGTGCGCAGCCGGATCTCCTCGACGCGTCCGTCCCGCTCCTCGGCGAAGACGAACTCGGGGTGGCCCCGCACCACGAAGATGGCCGTCTCGGACTCGCCGTGGTGGTGGTTGGCGGAGGCGGTGTCCGGTGCCACATGGGTCTGGCCCATCCAGAGCCGCTCGGACCCCACCGACTGGCCGCTGATCGCGGCGAACCGCCGCATGCCCTCGGTCTGGGCGGTGCCGGGGTCGACGTCCTCGGTGCGGATGTGGTGCAGCCGCGACCGCAACGGACCGTCGGGCGCGGTGGCCCGCAGATGCGGATGGAACGCGTCGTGCTGCTGCGCGGGGTCGCCGCCGGGCGTCGTCATGCCACCGACCGTAGAAAGCACCGGCAATGGATGTCAACAGGTGTCCTTTCGCTCACCAGGCACAACACCGCGAAATCCACGCTGCATAATGGCCGTATGCAGATCTCGGCGAAGGCGGACTACGCGGTCCGGGCGCTGGCGGAGCTGGCCGCGGACCCCGGCAGGCCGCTCACCTGTGAGGCGATAGCGACCTCCCAGGACATCCCCTTCCGGTTCCTCAAGGCGGTCTTCCGCGATCTGCGCCAGGCCGGTCTGGTGCGCAGCCAGCGCGGCTGCGAGGGCGGCTACTGGCTCGCCCGCGACCCCGCCGAGACCACGCTCGCGGACATCGTGCTCGCGGTGGACGGGGCGTTCCTGACGCTGCGCGGCGAGCGGCTGGACGGCCTCGGCTACCGGGGCCCGGCGGCCGGGCTGCCCGGGGTGTGGCGCGGGATGGAGGACCATGTGCGCCAGGTGCTGACCTCCACCGCGCTGAGCGATCTGGTGCGCGAGCGGCTGGCCGCATGAGGTCCGTGCGCCGCCCTGACCGGCCCGGGAGCGCCGAGCCGAACGGCGACGGGGCCGTCGAGATCGTGGAGTACACCGATCCGGCCTGCCCGTGGGCGTGGGGGTCCGAGCCCGCGCTCCGCCTGCTGCGGGCCCTCACCGCGGGGCGGGCCCGCTGGCGCCGGGTGTTCGGCATCCTCTTCGACGAGGACGACGACCCGGCGCCGGACCCGGCCGCCGAGACCGCTTGGTACGGCCGCTACGTCGCCGATATCGCCCGCCATACCCGGGCGCCCTACGCACGCCGGCTGCGCTGGGTGGCGGCCACCAGCCGGCCGGCGTCGCTGGCCGCCAAGGCGGCCGAGCGGCAGGGCGCGACGGCGGCGGAGCGGGTGCTGCGGCGGCTGCGCGAGACCACGTTCGTGCTGGGCACTCCGGCCGATACGGCGGAGCGGGTGCGGGGCGCCCTGGCCGGCCTCGAGGGTGTCGATGTGGGGCGGCTGAGCGCCGAGGCGGGCGACCCGGAGGTGGCGGCGGCCGTCCGGCGGGACCACGCCGAGGCCCGCGCCCCCATCCCGGAGGCCCATGCCTTCCACGCCCCGGGACCGCATGGCACGGGGGTGAAGGAGACCGACGACGGGGTGCGCTACGCCCTGCCCACGCTGGTGTTCTCCGGCCCCGGCGGGCGCGTGGCCGCGCCGGGGTGGCGGAGCATGGCCGAGTACCTGATGGCGCTGCGCACGGTGGCGCCCCGTCAGCTCTGGGAGGCATCCCCGATCGGCCCCCGGGAGGCCCTGGCGGAGTACCGCAGTCTGACCGGGCCCGACCTGTCGCTGCTGACGGGCGGCACCACTCCCCCGCCCGCGGCCGTACGGGTGGAGACGGCGGGCGGGCCGCTGTGGCTGCACCCGGACGAGGCCGCCACCCATCCGGCGCTCATCGCCCCCGCGGGCTGAAAAGCCGCAGGTGGTAGCCGTCTTGGTCCATGAGACACCGAAAGGTGTCCATTGACTTCGCCGGTCCTCGCCCCGCACCATGGGCACATGCTGACGACGCACCCCGGCGTGGTGTGCCGATACGTGGACTTCCGGCGCACCGCCAGCGCCATCTGTCGCTGATCGCACTCTTCCGCTTCCGCGATCCGCCGCGATCCGCCGCGTCCCGAGCGCCTCGTGTCGCTCGTCCCCCTCGTTTTCCCCGAGGTCCCGTATTCCTCCCCGGGCCACCGCCCCCGGCCTTCATGACCGCTGCCCTGCCGCGCGCCCTCGCTGTCGTGTGCGGGCCGTGCGCGGCCACAGGTCCGGGCGGTCCGGGGGCAGTTGACACCACGAAAGGCGACGTCCAGCCATGACTCCCGCCGCCCCGCCACCTTCCGTCCGCCGCCCGCCCGATCCGCCGCCGGGCCCCGCTGCGGTCCCCGCGCCGGACCGGCGCTCCGTGCTCGGGCTGGCCCTGGGGGCGGGTGGCTCCCTGCTGCTGGCCGCCTGCGGCGGAGTGGCGACCACCGGCGCGGGCGGCGGGGGCGAGACCCTGCGCTGGGGCTGGGACCTGCCCTCCAGCTGGGACCCGGTGTTCTCCTCCAAGGGCTGGGACGTCCATCTGCTGTCGCTCGTCTACTCCGGGCTGACCCAACTCGACGCCAAGGGCCGCGCCGAGCCCGCGCTCGCCTCCTCCTGGCGCTACTCCCACGACGGCCGGCGCCTCACCTTCACCCTCCGCCGGGGGCTGCGGTTCTCCGACGGCACACCGGTGAACGCCGAGGCCGTCAGGAAGAGCCTCGAACGCGGCAAGAACCACCCCAAGTCCCTGATCGCCTCCCAGCTGACCAGCATCGACACGGTACGCGCCACCGACCCGCACACCGTGGTCCTCGAACTCACCGAGGCCGACTACCAGTTGCCCGCGCTGCTGGCCGGGAAGACCGGCATGGTGGTCAGCCCCACCGCGTTCGGGACGGACGAGGCGCGGCTGGCCACCAGGCCGGTCGGGCACGGCCCGTTCCGGCTGGTGTCGTACACCCAGAACTCCATGGCGAGCCTGCGCCGCGACCCCGGCTACTGGAACGCCGGGCACATCGCGGTCGAGCGCTTCGAGGCGTTTCCCAAGCCCGATGAGACCACGGCGCTCGCCGCGCTCCAGTCCGGCCGGCTCAATGTGGCCCAGATCCCGTTCAGCCAGGTGAAGGCGGCGCGTGAGGCCGGTTTCACGGTGCAGCTCATTCCGTCGATGGTGGTGCGCGTGCTGGATGTGAACACCGCCATGAAGCCCTTCGACGACCCCGCCGTCCTCAAGGCCCTGAAGTACGCCGTGGACCGCCAAGCCCTGCTGGACAGCGAGCAGTTCGGCCACGGCTCGGTGGACCACCAGCCCTTCCCGCCCGGCTACACGGGGTTCGACCCGTCGCTCGGCGCGGTGTACCGGCACGACCCGGAGCGGGCGCGCGCGCTGCTGAAGGAGGCCGGGTACCACGACGGCGTCCAGGTCACCATCACCACCACCCAGCCGCAGGGCGCGCCCGAGCAGTTGCAGGCGCAGCTGAACCGGGTCGGGTTCCGGGCCCGGATCGAGGTCATCCCCGAGGCACGGGCGTCCCAGGTGGTGTACGTCCAGCACTCCCGCGCCCTGTACATCGACCAGTTCGCCGGGCGGGAGTCACCGGTCCAGGCGATGCAGGTGCTCTTCGGCGCGGAGGGGCTGATGAACCCCTCGCGCCGCACCACGCCCGAACTGGACGCCGCCGTGGCAGCGGTGCGCCGGACCCCGCTGGAGTCGCCGCGCTATCCGGAGGTGCTGCGGGCGGCCACCGCGGTGGCGGTGCGCACGATGCCGAACGTGTTCCTCTACACGGTGCCGCGCGCCCTGGCCCGTACCTCCTCGGTCTCCCGCATCCCCTCGCTCCCGGTGGTGCAGCGGTTCGAGGGGGTGACGGCCGGATGACCACGCTCGCCGCACACCTCACGCGCACGCGCCGGAAGTCCGTACGCCCGGCCCGTCTGCCGCGCTCGCTCGGCCGTGTCCTCGCCACGGCGGGCACGGTGTTCCTGCTGTCCTCCGCGCTCACCTTCGGGCTGGGCGCGCTCTCCGGGGCCAATCCGGCGGCGGCCGTGCTCGGCGAGACGGCGACGCCCGCCGACATCGACCGGATGAACCATCAGTTCGGCCTCGACCGGCCCCTGTGGGAGCAGTACGTGTCCTGGCTGGGGCATGCCTTCACCGGGGACCTGGGCCGCTCGTGGTTCACCACGGTCCCGGTGGCGACGAGCATCCGGCAGGCCATTCCGGTGGATCTGTCCATCGCCGGGCTCTCGCTGCTGATGGCCGTGGTACTGGGCGGGGCCGCCGGTGTCGCCGCCGCGCTCAGGGCGGGTGGACGGCTGGACCGCGCCGTCACCGCGCTGTGCGCGGTGCTCGGCACCCTGCCCGGTTTCGTCGTGGCCATCGCGCTGGTCACGGTGTTCTCGCTGGAGCTGGGGTGGCTGCCGTCCGGGGGCTATGTGCCGCTGGACATGGACCCCGCACAGTGGCTGCGGTACACCGTGATGCCCGCGTTCGCGCTGAGCCTGGAGGCCGCCGCCGCCATCGCCCGTCAGCTGCGCACCTCGCTGGTGGGGACGTTGCGGGAGAACTACGTGACGGGCGCGGTGATGCGCGGACTGCCCGCCCGGCGGGTGGTGTTCGGCCACGCCCTGCGCAACGCCGCGGGACCGGCGCTGACGGCGCTCGGCATGAGCGTGCCGATGCTGCTCGGCGGTGCGGTGGTCACCCAGCGGATCTTCGCGCTGCCCGGGCTCGCCCAGCTCACCCTGCAGTCGGCGGAGCAGCACGACATCCCGGTGATCCAGGGGACGCTGCTGGTGACCATCGCGGTGGTCCTGGTGGTCAATGTGGCCGTCAACGCGGCGCTGCTCGCGCTGAATCCCGCCGCCCGGCGCCGGGAGGTGACGCGCGGATGAGGACGTTGCGACGGGCGTGGCGGCCGGCCTCCGCCAAGGTGGCGCTGCTGGTGCTGCTGGCCATCGTGCTGCTGGCGGTGTTCGGCGGCCGGCTCGCGCCCCATGACCCACTGGCCCAGCACCCCCGGAACATGCTGCGCGGCCCCGGCCCGGGCCATCTTCTGGGCACCGACTACCTGGGCCGCGATGTGCTCAGCCGGCTGCTGGAGGGCAGCGGCCGCTCGGTGGCGGGCGCCGTGGAGGCGGTGGCCGCCGCGATGGCGGTGGGGGTGCCGGCCGGGCTGGCCTCGCTGTGGATGGGGCGGGTGGGCGAGTGGCTCGCGCAGCGCGCCGTCGACGCGCTGATGACGCTGCCGTTCACCGTGTTCGCCATCGCGGTGGTGGGCGCGCTGGGCAATGGGATGCACCAGGCCATGCTGGCGCTCGGGGTGCTCTACGCCCCGCTGTTCTTCCGGATGACCCGCGCCGCCGGCCTGAGCCTGCGGCACGCCCAGTACGTGGAGTCGGCGGAGCTGTTCGGCGCCTCGGTCGGGCGGGTGCTGCGCACCCACATCTGGAGCAAGGTCCTGCCGACGGTCATCGTCACGGCCGCCCACGCGCTGGCCACCTGTCTGCTGGTGGTCTCCTCGCTGACCTTCCTCGGGGTCGGTGTGCAACCGCCCGCCGCCACCTGGGGCGGCATGCTCGCCACCGATCTGGGCTTCCTCACCCAGCAGATCTGGGCGCCGGTGTTCCCGGCCGCGCTCATCGTCCTCACCGCCGGTGCGCTCAACCTGCTGGCCGACGCCGTACGGGACGCCGGGGCGGACGAGTTGCTGCCCGGCGGCGCTCCGGACCCGGCCACCGACGCCACCGGCGAATCCCCCGACACCACCAAGGAGCGGGCCGATGCCGCACTCCCCGTCACCTGACCCCGCCACGCCCGGGGCGCCCGCCATGCCCGGGGCGTCCGCCGACCGGTCGGCCGCGCTGTCGGTCGAGGGGCTCGGCGTCACCGTCTCGTCCGGGCGGCTGACGGCCGTACGCGATGTGTCGTTCACCGTGGGCCGCGGTGAGGCCGTCGGCCTGGTCGGCGAGTCCGGCAGCGGCAAGACGCTCATCTGCCGGTCGGTGCTCGGACTGCTGCCCGCGGGCTGCGCGGTGTCCGAGGGCGAGATCACGCTGGCCGGTGAGGCGCTGACCGGGCTGTCCCGCCGGGAGTTGGACCGCGTACGGGGCACCCGGGTGGGCGCCGTCTTCCAGGACCCCGCCTCGTACCTCAACCCCTCGCTGACCGTGGGGCGCCAGCTGACCGAGGTGCTGCGGGTGAAGCTGGGGATGGACCGGGCGCGGGCCGATGCGCGGGCCGTCGAGCTGTTCGCCGCCGTCGGGCTCCACGACCCCGCCGAGGTGGCCCGGCGCCATCCGCACGAGCTGTCCGGCGGGATGCTCCAGCGTGTGCTGATCGCCGTGGCGGTGGCCTGCGCGCCGGATCTGCTGGTGGCGGACGAGGCCACCACCGCGCTGGACGTGGTGGTCCAGGCGGAGGTCCTGGAGCTGCTGGCCCGGATGCGCGCCGAGCACGGCCTGGCGCTGCTGCTGGTCAGCCACGACCTGGCGGTGATCGCCGAGGTGTGCGACCGGGTCCTGGTGGCCTACGCCGGGGAGCTGGTCGAGGACGGCCCGGCCGAGCGGGTGCTGAACGACCCCCTGCACCCGTACACCGAGGCGCTGTTGCGCGTGGCCACGGTCGGCGACTGGGAGCGGCGCGAGCTGGAGGTGATCCCCGGCGCGCCGCCCGAGGTGGGCGCGCGGCTGCCGGGCTGCCGGTTCGCCGACCGCTGCGCGTTCGCCGCGCCCGGGTGCCTCACCGGTCCGGTGCCGCTGCGGGAGACCGCCGACGGGCGGCGGGTGCGGTGTGTCCGCGGCGAGGAGCTCGTTCTGTCGCGGGCCGGTGCGCGCGGCACCAGGGAGGTGGCGGTATGAGCGGGCTGCTGGAGCTGTCCGGGCTGACCGTGGCCTTCGGCCGGCGGGGCGCGCGGCCGGTGCTGGACGGGGTGGAGCTGTCCGTGGGCGAGGGGGAGGTCGTCGGGGTCATCGGGGAGACCGGCTCCGGCAAGACCACTTTGGCCCGTACGGCCGTGGGCCTCGTCCCCCCGCGCTCGGGGCGGGTGGTCTTCGACGGGCGCGAGATATCCGGGCTGCGGGGGCGCGCGCTGCGGGCGTTCCGCCGTTCGGGGCGGTTGAGTTACGCGTTCCAGGATCCGCTGCGGGCGCTGGACCCGGAGCTGACGGTCCGGCGGGCGGTGGCCGAGCCGCTCGCCGTGGCGGGGGAGCTCGACGGCACGGAGATCGCCGCCCGCGTGGACGAGGCGCTGGAGACGGTGGGCCTGGACGCGGCGCGCCTCGGCGAGCGGCTGCCGGGCGCCGTCTCGGGCGGTCAGCGCCAGCGGGTGCTGCTCGCGCGCGCGATCGTCACCCGGCCCCGGCTGCTGATCGCCGATGAGCCGGTGAGCGCGCTGGACGCCTCCAACCGCAACCGGGTGCTGCGGCTGCTGGACCGGCTGCGCGCCGAGCGCGGGATGGCCGTCGTGGTCATCTCGCACGACCTCAGCTCACTGGCGGGCATCGCCGACCGGGTGGCGGTGCTCTACCGCGGCCGGGTGGTGGAACAGGGGCCGGTGCGGGAGGTGTTCGGCCGTCCCCTGCATCCGTACACCGCGCTGCTCATCGCCTCCGCGCCGAGCGTACGGGCCGAGGGCGGGCCGGGCGCGGCGGCGCTGCGCCCGTCGGCCGAACCGCCCGCCTGGGCGGCGCGGGAGGGCTGTGTCTTCGCCCACCGCTGCCCGTTCGTCACCGACTCCTGCCGCACTTCGCCCGCGGCGGCTCCGGTGGGCCAGGGGCGCACCGCCGCCTGCCACCGGGCGCCCGCCTGGCGTGGGCTGGTCGCCGCCCCGGTCACCGCTCAGGGGTCACCGGAGCTGGTGCCGGCCACCGGGGAGCGGGCCACAGGGGAGCGGGCCGCCGGGGCGGCCTCATAAAGATCTCCTCAATGGCTCTGAACGCAACTCGTGCGCCGCCCGTATCCACTGCCGGGTCGTGCTCGTCGCGGATGAGCGGATCCCGTAACCCCCCAACAGGAGGTCATGAGTTGAGCCATAAACGGGTACCCAAGCGAAAGATCGTGTTCGCGGGGGCCGGGGCCGCCGCCGTGGCGGCAGCCGCGATCATCCTGCCCAACGCCAACGCCTCACAGGACGACAACGCCCAGGCCCAGCCCAAGAAGGTGGACGCCGCGTCGGCGGCGGACATCGCCGCACAGCTCGCCTCACAGCTGGGCGAGGCGTTCGGCGGGGCCTACTACGACAAGGACAAGCAGCAGGTCATCGTCAATGTCGTGGGCGACAACAACAATGTGAACGTCCAGGTCAAGAGCGCGGGGGCGGTGGCCAGAAAGGTCGACAACAGCACCAAGGCGCTGCAGACCGCCGCGAAGACCCTCAAGACCAAGGCGACCATCCCGGGCACCGCCTGGTCGGTGGACCCCAAGACCAATGAGCTGCGGGTCACCGCGGACTCCACCGTCACCGGGGCGAAGTGGGACACCCTCGAGTCCACCGTGAAGTCGCTGGGCGAGGGCATGGCCACCCTGAAGAAGTCCACGGGCGAGTTCAAGCCCTTCGTCGCGGGCGGCGACGCCATCTTCGGCGGCGGCGCGCGCTGCTCGCTCGGCTTCAACGTCACCACGGACAGCGGCGCCCCGGCGTTCCTGACCGCCGGCCACTGCGGCGTCGCCGCCGAGCAGTGGTCGGACTCCCAGAACGGCGCGCCCATCGGCACCGTGCAGGACGCCACCTTCCCCGGTGACGGCGACTTCGCGCTGGTGACCTACGACGACGCCAACACCGAGGCCCCCAGCACGGTGAACACCGGCGACCAGAGCGTGGACATCGTCGGGGCGGGCGAGGCCACGGTGGGCCAGCAGGTGCAGCGCATGGGCAGCACCACCGGGCTGAACGACGGCTCGGTCACCGGTCTCGACGCGACGGTCAACTACCCCGAGGGCACGGTCAGCGGGCTCATCCAGACCGATGTCTGCGCCGAGCCCGGCGACAGCGGCGGCCCGCTGTTCAGCGCGGACGGCGAGGCCATCGGCCTGACCTCCGGCGGCAGCGGTGACTGCACCTCCGGCGGCGAGACCTTCTTCCAGCCGGTGACGACCGCGCTGGAGGCGGTCGGTGCGCAGATCGGGGACGGCGGCGCGGCCGGAGGCGGCGGCGCGGCGGACGACGGTGGCGCGGCGGACGACGGCGGCGCGGCGGACGACGGCGGCGCGGCGGACGGCGGCGCCGCTGACGGCTCCGGGGCCGCCGGTGACGGCGCGGGCGCGGATGACGCCGGTGGGGCCGCCGACAACGGCTGACCCCACGCGACCGGGTGTCCCGCGCCGTCACCGCGGGACACCCCGGCAGCCGCGACGGGCCGGGGGCCGCTCAGCGGGCGACAGGCGCTCAGCGGGCGGACGGCCGCTCAGCGAGTGGACGGCCCGGCGGAGAATCCGGCGGGCGGCCCCGCGGGGAGCCCCGCGCGCACCCGCTCCACCGTGATCGGCAGATCGCGGACCCGCACCCCCGTGGCGTGGTACACCGCGTTGGCGATCGCCGCCGCCGTGCCGACGATGCCCAGCTCCCCGATGCCCTTGCTGCCCATCGGGTTGAGCTCGTCGTCGTCCTCCTCGAGCCAGTGCGCCTGGACGTCCCGCACATCCGCGTGGGCCGCGATGTGATAGGTGGCGAGGTCGTGGTTGGCGAAGTCGCCGAACCGCGGATCGGTCTCCAGGTTCTCGTACAGCGCCGTCGACAGCCCCATGCACATGCCGCCGCGCAGCTGCGAACCCGCCGTCCTGGGGTTGATGACGCGTCCGGCGGCGAACATCCCCAGCAGCCGGTCGACCCGCACCTGGCCGGTGACGGCGTCCACCCGCACCTCCGCGAACTGGGCGCCGTAGGCGTGGCGCGAGAACGCCCGGCGCGCCTCGACGTCCTCGGCGGTGTCCGCCCGCACCTCCAGCCCGTCGGGCGGGATCGCGCCGGACACCTCATCCAGCCGCTTGACCAGCGCCCGGCACGCCTTGGACACCGCCCAGCCCCAGGAGCTGAGGCCCATCGAACCGCCCGCCCACGGTGCCTGTCCGTAGGCGCTGCGGCCGATGTCGAGGGTGACCCGGTCGATCGCCACACCGAGTTCGTCCGCCGCCACCTGGGTCAGCGCGGTACGGGCTCCGGTGCCGATGTCGGCCGCGGCGATCCGTACGGTGAAGCCTCCGCCGGGCTCGGCGCGGGCGGTCGCGGTGGAGGGCCAGGTGAGGGCGGGGTAGTTGCACGCCGCCACTCCGGTGCCGGCCAGCCAGCGTCCCTCCCGGCGGCGCCCCGGCGCGGGATCGCGGCCCGCCCAGCCGAAGCGCGCCGCGCCCTCCCGCAGACATGCCACCAGGTTGCGGCTGCTGAAGGGGTGGCCGGTCTCGGGGTCCCTGGCCGGTTCGTTGGCCACCCGCAGGTCGATGGGGTCCATGCCCAGCTCCACGGCCAGCTCGTCCATCGCGCTCTCCAGCGCGAACATCCCGGGCGCCTCGCCGGGGGCGCGCATCCACGAGGGCGTCGGCACATCCAGCTGCGCCAGGCGATGGGTGGTCCGGCGGTGGCGCGCGGCGTACATGACGCGGGTGCAGGTGACCGTCTGCTCGCAGTACGGGGTGAGCGTGGAGCTCTGCTGCAGCGCGTCGTGCCAGATGGCGGTGAGCCTGCCGTCCCGTTCGGCGCCGAGCCGGATGCGCTGCCGGGTGGGCGTGCGGTACGAGACCATGGTGAACATCTGCTGCCGGGTGGCCGCCACCTTGACCGGGCGGCCCACCGCGCGGGCGGCCAGCGCGGCGAGCACCGTGGGCGGGCGCGGAATCGCCTTGGAGCCGAAGCCGCCGCCGGTGTGGTCGGCGACGATCCGGACGGCGCCCTCGGGCAGGCCGAACAGCTCGGCCACCCTGGCGGCCGTCATCCAGGGGCCCTGGTCGCCGTTGTAGAGGGTGAGCGTGTCCCCGTCCCAGACCGCGATGGTGGCATGCGGTTCCATCGTGGCGGTGTGCTCGGGGGGCGTGGTGTACGTGGCGTCCAGGACGACCGGCGCCGCGGCGAGGGCGGCCTCCACATCGCCGGTCTCCGTGTGCCCCGGGTACCCGCCGTTGACCGTGTCGGGGACGAAGATGCGCGGATCGCCGTCCGTCAGCTCGGCGTCGTGGTCGTCCACGTCGTACTCGACGCGCACGGCGGCGGCGGCCTGACGGGCCGTCTCGAAGGTGTCCGCCACCACGGCCGCCACGATCTGCCCGCGGTAGGCCACCTCGGGGGACTGCAGTACGGCGAGTTCGGGGGTGTCGGTCGGGCGCAGCCGGACCACGTTGCGGCTGTCGAGCACGGCGACCACGCCCGGCAGGGACAGCGCCGCGGCGGGGTCGACGGCGCGCACCGTGCCGCGCGGGACGGTGGACTGCACCGCCCACGCGTACAGGGCGTCCGGCACCGGGTACTCGTACGCGTAGAGCGCGGCACCGGTGACCTTCTCGCGCCCTTCGACACGGGTCACCTCCGCGCCCACGGTCCGCTGGAGCGTGGTCATCGCCGCTGCCTTCCCACGAGGTCGCGCACGGCCGCGGTGATGACGTCCACGGCGAGGTCGATCTTGAACGCGTTCTGCGGCAGCGGGCGCGCCGAGGCGAACTCGGCGCGGGCCGCCTCCCGCAGGCGCTCCTCGGTCGGCTCCCGCCCGGTCAGCAGCCGCTCGGTCTCGCGGGCCCGCCAGGGGCGGGTGCCCACCCCGCCGAGCCCCAGCCGGATCTCCCGCAGGGTGCCGTCGGCATCGGTGGCCACCACGGCGGCCACCGACACCAGGGCGAAGGCGTAGGACCAGCGGTCGCGGACCTTGCGGTAGGACATCGCGGCGCCCTCGGGGGGCGGTGGCAGCTCGACACCGGTGATCAGGTCACCGGGCTGCAGCACGGTCTCGCGGTGCGGGGTGTCACCGGGCAGCAGATAGAAGTCGTTCAGCGGCACGGCGCGGGGGCTGCCGTTCACCCGTCGCAGGTGGACGACCGCGTCGAGCGCGGCCATCGCCACCGCCATGTCCGAGGGGTGGCCGGCCAGGCAGAAGTCGGAGGTGCCGAGCACGGCCAGGTCGCGGTGGAGGCCCTGGACGGCCGAACAGCCGGTCTCCGGCCGCCGCTTGTTACAGGGTTTGGTCACGTCCTGGAAGTACACACAGCGGGTGCGCTGGAGCAGATTGCCCCCGGTGGTGGCCACCGTCCTCAGCTGCCCGGAGGCGCCGGACAGCAGCGCTTCGGCCAGCGCCGGGAACCGCTCGCGGACGCCCAGGTCCCCGGCGAGGCGGCTGCCCGGGACCAGCGCGCCGATGAGCACACCGCCGTCCGGGCGATGCTCGATGGTGTCGTACGGGAGCCGGGTGATGTCGACGAGCAGGGTGGGCTCGGTCACCCCGAGTTTCATCAGGTCCACCAGGTTGGTGCCCCCGGCCAGGTAGACCGCCTCGGTGGAGTCGGCCACGAGCGTGGCGGCGGCCCCGGGGTCGGTGGCGCGCTCGTAGGCGAAGGGCTTCATCGCGCCCCTCCCGCCGCGCCGGCGCGGGCGGGCGCCCCGCCGCCGTCGGCCCCGGCGACCTCGCGGATGGCGGCCACGATGCCGGGGTAGGCCCCGCAGCGGCACAGGTTGCCGCTCATCCGCTCCCGGATCTCGTCGGCGTCCAGCTCACCCGGCGCGCCGACCCCGGCCGCCAGGTCGGCGGTGGCATGGCTGGGCCAGCCGCGCGCGGCCTCGGTGAGCGCGCCGATCGCGGAACAGATCTGGCCGGGTGTGCAGTAGCCGCACTGGAAGCCGTCGTGGTCCAGGAACGCCCGCTGCAGCGGGTGGAGTTCCTCCGGCGCGGCGAGCCCGGCGACGCCCTCGATGGTGGTGATGTCACGGCCCTGGGCGGCCACGGCGAACACCAGGCAGCTGTTGACGCGCTCCCCGTCGATCAGGACGGTGCAGGCCCCGCACTGACCGTGGTCGCAGCCCTTCTTGGCCCCGGTCAGCGCCAGGTGTTCACGGAGGGCGTCCAGCAGGGTCACCCGGTGGTCGAGGGTGAGGGGGCGGTCGGCACCGTTGACACGCAGCGCGAAGTCGCTGTGAAACGCGTGAGCTGTCACATCCCACAGCCTGGCACCGGGGGGTGCGCCGCGCATCTTCGGCGCCGGCCGCCCCGGCCTACTCCGGTGGCTCGTCGGGCACCGGGGGCAGCCGCAGATGCGCCAGGTCCGGCGGGACCGGGGCGCGGGGGCGGTAGAACGGCGGGGCCGCGTCGGCGGCGGGCGAGTCGGCCAGCCGGAAGCGGTCCCGCAGCCGGTGGTAGAACTGCGTCGGCGCGAGCCGTACCAGCCGCAGCCGGACCGGTGCCCGGTAGGCCGCCACCCAGTCGCCCGGGTTCAGCACCCCGCGCAGCTGCCCGTCGAGGCTGACCGCCACCCGCCCCGAGGTCGGCAGGACCCGCACGGCGACGGGCTCGTCCACCGCGGCCACCACGGTGCGGTCGAAGGCGATGTGCGGGGCGACCGGGGTGAAGACCACCGCGTCCAGGTACGGGGAGACCACCGGTCCCCCGGCGGCGAAGCTGTAGGCGGTGGAGCCGGTCGGGGTGGCCACGATGATCGCGTCGGCCGAGTACGAGGCGAGCAGCTGCGCGGACACATACACGCCAAGTCCGGCCTGGCGGTCGCGGGCGAGCTTTTCGAAGACCACGTCGTTGACCGCGTTGACGTCCAGCGGAATGCCCCAGCCGGCCTCCTCCGGGCCGCCCCCGGGGCGTACCTTCGGCGGGGGTGGTACGGGGCCCCGCCCGTACCGCAGCAGCGCCTCCATGCCCTCGGGCATCTCCAGCGGCCGGGACGCCCGCAGGGTGAGCAGCATGCGCTCCTCGATGGTGGCCCGGCCCTCGTGGACGGCGTTCAGCGCGTCCTCCACCTGGTCGACGCTGATCTCGGTGAGGAAGCCGATCCGCCCCACGTTCACCCCCAGCGCCGCGGCCCCGTTCCTGGCGGCGAGCCGGGCCCCGCGCAGGAAGGTGCCGTCGCCGCCGAAGGTGACGATCAGATCGGGGTGGCCGGCCGCCGCGGACTCCTCCTGGGCACTGCGCCGGGGCTGGTCACCGCGCCAGACGTCCAGTTCGAAGCAGGAGATGCCGTGCGCGGCGGCCCATGCGCGGGCGGTGTGGGCCGCCGCGACGGCGGTGGGGCGGGCCTGGTGGACGACCATGCCGAGCCGATTGACAGCCATGGCCCTTCCACGGTAGATCGGCCGGCCCCGAACCGCCCACCGGGGCGGGCGCTCTGGAGCCGAACATCCGTCCTGATCTATGGTGTTCAGCGGCACAGAGACCTGCGTGGGAACCACACCGCATCCGTACGGAGCCAGGGGGATGGTGCAGCAGATGGCGAGCCAGAGACGAACCGCGCTGGTCGAGGGGCTGATGGGGCGTTTCCCCCAGGTGCCCGGGGAGGCCGTGCTCAAGGAGGACCTGCTGCGCGGCGGCATGGCCTTCGACGAGTCCGCGCTCAGCGGCAACGAGGACGGCGACGTCAAGCCGAAGTCGTACTTCATCTTCTCGTTCGACCACCGCACCCTGCCGGAGCTGGGCGCCGCGGCCCTCAACCGGCCGCCCGAGGAGATCGTGCTCACCGGCGGGCCGTACGAGCTGCGCCGCACCGTGGTGTCGGTCCGCGTCAACCCCGCCTCACCGTATGTGGTCCGGGCCGGGGAGGACGGCGCGCTGGGGCTGTATCTGGACGGTGAGCGCATCGCCGACGTGGGGCTGCCGCCGATGCCGGACTACTACCGCCACACCCTGTCGAACGGCAAGTCGGTGATGGAGGTCGCGCCGACCATCCAGTGGGGCTATCTGGTCTATCTGACGGTCTTCCGGGTGTGCCAGTACTTCGGCGCCAAGGAGGAGTGCCAGTACTGCGACATCAACCACAACTGGCGTCAGCACAAGGCGGCGGGCCGCCCGTACACCGGGGTGAAGCCGGTCGAGGAGGTGCTGGAGGCGCTGGAGATCATCGACCGCCATGACACCGCCCGCGCCTCGCAGGCGTACACCCTCACCGGCGGCGCCATCACCTCGCATGTGGGCGGCCGGGACGAGGCCGACTTCTACGGCCAGTACGCGAAGGCCATCGAGGAGCGCTTCCCGGGCCGGTGGATCGGCAAGGTGGTGGCGCAGGCGCTGCCCAAGGCCGATGTCCAGCGGTTCCACGACTACGGGGTGCGGATCTACCACCCCAACTTCGAGGTGTGGGACCGGCGGCTGTTCGAGCTGTACTGTCCGGGCAAGGAGCGCTACATCGGCCGGGACGAGTGGCACCGCCGGATCCTGGACTCGGCCGAGGTGTTCGGCGCCCGCAATGTGATCCCGAACTTCGTGGCGGGTGTGGAGATGGCCCAGCCGTTCGGATTCGCATCCGTGGCCGAGGCGATCGACTCCACCGCCGAGGGGCTGCGGTTCTTCATGTCGCACGGGATCGTGCCCCGGTTCACCACCTGGTGCCCCGAGCCGACGACGCCGCTGGGCAAGGAGAATCCGCAGGGCGCCCCGCTGGAGTACCACATCCGGCTGCTGGAGACCTACCGGGCGACGCTGGAGGACTTCGGACTGTCCTCGCCGCCCGGATACGGCCCGCCGGGGCCGGGGCGGGCGGTGTTCTCGGTGAGCTCGTTCATGGACAGCCTGCCCGCGGTGGACCCGGACCCGGAGCCGGTGGCGCCCTGACCGACACCGACGGCACCCTGACAACGGTGGCACCCTGACCGGCGCCCTGGCACCGGTGGCGCCCTGACCGACACCGACGGCACCCTGACGCCGACGCGCCCTGACGCGGCGGCCGCCCCTCCCGGCTCGACGGGACCCGTTCACCCGACGGGACCCCTTCAGCCGACGTGGACGTGGGGGCGGCGGCCGCGGTCGGGCTCGGCCTCGCGGAGCACCTCACGGGTGACGGGGGCGACCTCTCCCTGGCCGAAGAGGAAGAAGCGCAGGAAGTGGGCCAGCGGATGGCCCTCCGTCCACTCGAAGTAGATGTGCGGGCGCTGTCCGGTCGTGTCCCGCACCCGCAGCAGCAGCGCGGCCAGCGCGTTGGGGATGGTGGCGCTCTGCAGGGTCAGCACGCGGTAGCGGCCGTGTACCACCTCGCCGCACACCCGCAGCTCGCTCTCGAACTCGGACGGGTCGGCCACGGTGACCTCGACGAAGATGATGTCGTCCTCGGCCGGGATGTCGTTGTCCGCGCGGATCTGATGCTGCTTCTCGCGGTATTCGGCCAGGTCGCGGCGTTCCGGTTTGTTGGCGATGAGGCGGATCCTGCGGTGGGCGGTGTCGCGGACGAACCGCTCGGCCAGGGGGTCGAAGGTCACGCTGGTGACCCGTAGCTCGAACGCCCTGGCCACCCGGGACAGCAGCGATACGGCCAGGATGCCCGCGATGAAGCAGCCGCCGATCTTGACGCCGTCGGGCCGCTCGATGACGTTGACCGCGGTGGTGTACAGGAAGATCAGCGAAATGACGCCGAAGCCGATGGTCCAGCCGTGCTGCCGGGCGCGCCGCGCGGCGATGGTGACGGCGATGGCGGCCGAGGTGATGAGCACGAGCACACCGGTGGCGTAGGCGCCGCCCTGGGCGTCCACATCCGCCTTGAAGAGCCAGGTCACCAGGAACGCGATGGCGATGAAGACCAGCACCATGGGGCGGACCGCGCGCGCCCAGTGGGGCGCCATGCCGTAGCGCGGCAGATAGCGGGGCATCAGATTGAGCAGTCCGGCCATGGCCGAGGCCCCGGCGAACCAGAGGATGGCGATGGTGGAGGCGTCATAGACGCTGCCGAACGCCGAGCCCAGGTACTCATGGGCCAGATAGGCCAGGGCGCGCCCATTGGCCTGGCCGCCCGGTTCGAACTCCCGCTGCGGGATCAGCAGGGTCGTGATGAAGCTGGAGGTGATGAGGAAGATGCTCATGATCACCGCAGCGGTGGTCAGCAGCTTCCTGGCGCCCTGGATACGTCCGGCGGGGCGCTCCTCGGTGTCGCCCGGTTTTCCCTCGATATGGGGCATGACGGCCACGCCGGTCTCGAAGCCGGACAGTCCGAGGGCCAGCTTGGGGAAGATCACCAGCGCCACGCCGACCATCACCAGCGGACTGCCGCGCTCGGCGACCAGCGCGTGGGACCAGTCGGGGATCACCTGCGGCGCGGTGCACACATGCCACAGCCCGACGGCCACCACGACGGCGTTGAGCAGCAGATAGGTCGCGACCAGCGCCACCGCGATCCCGATGGCCTCGGTGAACCCCTTGAGGAACACCGCGCCGAGCATGCCCACCAGGATCAGGGTGACGGCCACCTCGTGGCCGTGCAGGGCCGGGGTGAGGTGCGGGTTCTCCACCAGGTGGGCGGTGGCGTCGGCGGCGGAGAGGGTGATGGTGATGAGGAAGTCGGTGGCCGCGAAGCCCAGCAGGGTGAGGACGAACAGCTTGCCCTTCCAGAAGGTCAGCAGCCGCTCCAGCATCGCGATCGAGCCCTGGCCGTGCGGGCTCTCCTCCGCCACTCTGCGGTACACCGGCAGCGCGCCCACCAGGGTCACCACCACCAGCACCACGGTGGCGACCGGGGAGAGCAGCCCGGCCGCCAGGGCGGCGATACCGGGCTGGTAGCCGAGGGTGGAGAAGTAGTCCAGACCGGTCAGACACATCACCCGCCACCACGGCCGGCCCCGGTGTGCGCCCTCCGGTTCGGCGTGCGGACCGGGCTGGCGCTTGGCCATGTCGGTCAGACCCTCCAGCAGCCAGGCGCGCAGCCGGTGCCGCGCCCCGCCGTCGGAGGCGGCGCCGCCAGGGGTGGAGGAGACCACGGGGTGCTCCCGTCGTACGGCCATGGGGCCCGTCCATCGGTGGGACCCTTCGGCCAGCGTATGCGGCGCGGCCGGCCACCACCCGGCCGGTGCCGCCGGCCGAAGGACATCGCTTTCTCAGTGGGTTCTCATCTTCGGTCCGTACGGTTGCGGCACATGGACACCACCAAGACCGACCAACCGACCGACACCGCAGCGCAGCCCGCAGAAGCCGAGGAAGCCACGGCGGAGGGTGTCCCGAACGCTGTTTCGGACCGGCAGGAAACCGCGGACCCGCAGGAGACGTCCGACCCCGCCGAGGAGTCCACCGCCGACGACATCACGGCCCCTCCCCCGGCCACCACACCGAGCGTCGTCCCCGGCGCCGCCTCGGTCGTCGCCGCGGGCCTCGGGCTCGCCTCGCTCTCCGGCACCTGGCTCGGCACCATGCTGCAGGAGCGCAAGCAGCTGACCGGCCAGATCAAGGCCCAGTCCGGGTCGGCCGCCGATCAGATCTCCGCGGTGTACGGCACTCCGTGGCACACCACGGCCCTCGTCAACGGGCTGTTCGCCCTGGTCGCCGTGGTCATCGCCGGTCTGGTGCTGGTACGGCAGCGGCGGCCCGCCACGGCCGGGGCACCCTGGGTGACCGCGGTGGCCTGGGGAGCGGTGGCGCTGGGCGTGATCGGTCTGCTGATCGCCGCCGCCATGGGGCTCGACGTCTTCAGCGACCTGCCGAAGGTGCCCGCGTCCCCGAGCGCCCCGGCCGGCTGACCCGATCCGAGCGCGCCCCGTGCACCGGATGGCTCCGGCGGGGCGCGCTCCCTCGGCGGGCGTGTCACGATTGAGGTCCCGACATCGGGACACACGCGAAGGGGACAGGCCGTCCGGCCGCCCCGGCGGAGAGGGCCACACGGACGGCACGGACTTTCCCCCTACGGAGTTTCCCGCCGATGAGCCGTTCCACGACGCACCCCTCCGACCGACACGGAACACCGCGTACGCCGCATACGCCGGACCCCGCGGAGACCTCGCGCGCACCGGACGCGCCGGACGCGGACCACGGGCCGGACGGGTCCGGCGCGGGGCAGGGCCAGGACTCCCGCACCGCCGTCACCGTGTTCGTCGCGCTCGGCGCCAATCTCATCATCGCGCTGGCCAAGGCCGTCGGCGGGATCTTCGCGGGCTCCCCCGCACTGCTCTCGGAGGCCGCTCACTCCGTCGCGGACAGCCTCAACGAGGTGTTCCTGCTCGCCTCCCTCAAACGCAGCAAGCGGGCCCCCGACGACCAGCACCCCTTCGGCTACGGCAAGGAGCGCTACTTCTGGGCGCTGCTGGCCGCCGTCGGCATCTTCGTCATGGGCGGCTGCTTCTCCTTCTTCCAGGGCGCCGAGGCGCTGAGCGCGGGCAGCTCCGAGGACCACAGCGGGTATCTGGTGGGCCTCGCGGTCCTGGGCGTGGCGCTCATCGCCGAGGGCTCCTCGCTGGTCCGGGCGCTGGTCCAGGTGCGCGGGCACGCCCGGGAGGCGGGCCGCGGCATGGTGACCGAGCTGCGCAGGGGTGACGACCCCACGCTGCGCACCGTTCTGGCCGAGGACTCCACCGCCTGTCTCGGCGTGGTGTTCGCCCTGCTCGGCATGTGGCTGCACATGGTCACCGGCCAGGTGGTCTACGAGGCCACGGCCTCCTTCCTGATCGGGGCGCTGCTGGTCTACGTGGCCTACCGGCTGGCCAGGGAGTCGCGCGGGCGGCTCATCGGCGAGGCGATCGACCCGGTCCAGCGCCAGGAACTCCGACGGTTCCTCGAGACCCAGCCGGAGATCGACACCGTGACCACGCTGCTGACGATGCGTCTGGGCAACGACTCGACGCTGGTGGCGGCCCGGGTCGATCTGTTGCCCGGCCTCGACAGCGAGGAGGTCGAGGAGGTCCTGGTGCGCGTCAAGGCGGCGATGGCGGAGCTCTGGCCGCATGCCGACCTGATCTTCCTCGACGTCACCGACGCCTCCGCCAGGGACCGGGCGAGGGCGCGCGCGGACCGTCAGGCGCTGGCGGAGACGGTGGCGGCCGTGGAGCGGGAGGACGACGGGGCGTGAGATTGGCCCCGGCGGGCCTGGGTACTCGGTGAGGACCAGCCCACAACAGCGAACTCATGTACGGAGGCAGAACTGATGGGCCTCGGCGGTTGCATATTGATGATCGCGGTGGGAGGGATTCTCACCTTCGCCACCGACTGGAACGCCAACGGCTTCAACGTCCACCTGGTCGGCCTGATCCTGATGGCCGTCGGCATCATCGGCACATGCGCGTATGTGAGTGTCTACAAGCGCCGGCGCGTCGTCGAGCCGGGCGCGGTGGCACCCCCGGTGGTGGAGGAACCGGACCATCACCGGCACCACCACCACTACGACTACTGAGTGCCGGCCAGTCCCCTTTCCGACGAGGTGGCCCCCGCCGCGGGTGGGGGCCACCTCGTCGTTCGTACGACTCTCCGGGAGGACGGACACGATGAGCAGCGAACGCACCTCCGACCAGAACGTCCACGGCCGCCGGGCCGCGCTGTTCGATGTGGACGGCACGCTCGTGGACACCAACTACCTGCACACCGTCACCTGGTGGGAGGCGATGCGGCAGGCGGGGCACCGGGTGGGCATGCGGGAGATCCACCACACCATCGGCATGAGCTCCGACAAGCTCATGGACCGTCTGCTGCCCGAGGACCGGGACCGGTCGGAGGACGAGCGGATCAGCGCCGCCCACAAGACGCTGTACGCGGAGTACTTCCCCCGGCTGCCCGCCCTCGACGGCGCCCCGGACCTGCTGCGCACCCTGGCCGACCGCGGCTGGTACCTGGTGCTGGCCAGCTCCGCCTCGCGGGACGAACTGGCCGCGATGCGGGCCGCGATCGACGCCGACGAGGCCATCGGGGCCGTCCTCAGCTCGGACGACGTCGAGGAGGGCAAACCCGCGCCGGATCCCGTCGAGCAGGCCCTGGAGCAGGCCGGGGTGCCGGCCCGGGACGCGGTCTTCGTCGGTGACACCGTCTGGGACGTCGTGGCGTGTGTGAAGGCCGGGGTGCGCTGTGTCGCGCTGCAGTCCGGTGGCATCCCTCCGCAGATGCTCGTGGAGGCCGGTGCGGACGAGATCTACCGCGACCCCGCGGATCTGCTCCACCACCTCGACGACAGCGCGCTGGGGCGCTGAGCCCTGCGGGACCCTTGACAGTTCCCTGTTTGAAACTGTCAGAATCTGTTGCGCAAAGGGCCGTTGTGGTCGGTCAACGGCCCTTGCGCACCACACAATCGAAGAGAAGGGGATCGCGATGGCGGTCACGCGCAGATCGATACTGCTCGCAGGCACCGCCGCCCCGATGGCCGGGGCACTGGTCACGGCCGGTCCCGCTCAAGGCGCCACCGCGTCCCGCGCCGCGGGGGGACGGATTATCCCGCTCACGGACGGCTGGCGCTTCGCCCTCGTCAACCCCGGCGGCATCACCGACCCGACCGGCGCGTACGGAAACGCCCACGACCCGGCGTACGACGACTCGGCCTGGCGCGAGGTCGCGGTGCCGCACGACTGGAGCATCGAGCGCACCCCCACCACCGACCACGGCACCAGCGGCGGCACCGGATTCCTGCCCGGCGGCCTCGGCTGGTACCGCACCGCCTTCACCCTGCCGCGAGCCCTCGAGGGCAAGCGGATCTCCGTCGAGTTCGACGGTGTCTACATGGACTCGTCCGTGTACTGCAACGGACGGCTCATCGGCGAGCACCCCTACGGATACACCGGCTTCGCCCTCGACCTCACCGACGTGGCCCACACCGACGGCACCACCCCCAACGTCCTCGCCGTGAAGGTGCGCAACCGGCTGCCCAGCAGCCGCTGGTACTCGGGCAGCGGCATCTACCGCCACGCCCGGCTCGTGGTCACCGACCCGGTCCATGTGGCCCGGTGGGGCACGTACCTCACCACCCCTGGGCTGGCCACCACCCTGCGCGCCGGATACGCCACCGTGCGGGCGCGCACCCTCGTGGTCAACGAGTCGGACGGCCGGAAGCCGGTCACCGTGGTCTCCACGGTCAAGGACCCCGACGGGCACATGGTGGTCCAGGCGCGCTCCACCCTCACCGTCGGGGCGGGTGACACCCGTACCGCCACCCAGGAGCTGCGGATCGACCGGCCGCGGCTGTGGTCGTTCGACACCCCACGGCGCTATGTCCTGGAGACCGAACTGCGAGTGGGCCAGGACACCACCGACCGGTACCGCACCCCCTTCGGGCTCCGCCACGCCACCTTCGACCCCGACCACGGGTTCTCGTTGAACGGCCGATACACCAAGCTCCAGGGCGTCGATCTCCACCATGACCTGGGCGCGCTGGGCGCCGCCGTCAATGCCGACGCCGTGCTGCGCCAGCTGACCATCATGAAGAGCATGGGCGTCAACGCCCTGCGCACCTCGCACAATCCGCCCGCGCCGGAGGTGATCGAGGTCTGCGAACGGCTCGGCATCGTGATGCTGGTGGAGGCGTTCGACTGCTGGCGCACCGGCAAGAACACCTATGACTACGGGCGCTTCTTCGACGAGCACTGCGAGGCGGACATCACCGAGATGGTGCGCGCCGCCCGCAACTCCCCCGCCGTCGTCATGTGGTCCATCGGCAACGAGATCCCCGACTCCACCAGCGCCGCGGGGCTTCAGATGGCCCAGCGGCTCATCGACGCCGTGCGCGCGGCCGATGACACCAGGCCCGTGGTGATCGGCTCGGACAAGTACCGCGCGCTGCCCGCCGAGGGCTCCCCCGCCGATCTGATGCTCGCCAAGCTGGACGGGCTCGGCCTCAACTACAACACCGCCGCCTCGGTGGACGCCCTGCACGCCCGCTATCCGCATCTGTTCCTCTTCGAGTCCGAGTCCTCCTCGGAAACCTCCACCCGCGGCGCCTATCAGGAGCCCGAGCACCTCAACACGGGCGAGAACCACACCCCCGGCAGGCGGCAGACCTCCGCTTACGACAACAACCTCGCCTCCTGGACGATGAGCGGCGAGTACGGACTGAAGAAGGACCGGGACCGGAAGTTCTTCGCCGGGCAGTTCCTGTGGTCGGGCATCGACTACATCGGCGAGCCCACGCCGTACGACGTGTTCCCGGTGAAGGCGTCCTTCTTCGGCGCGGTGGACACCGCGGGCTTCCCCAAGGACATGTACCACCTCTTCAGGAGCCAGTGGACGAGCGAACCCATGGTCCATCTGGTCCCCATGGACTGGACCAGCCACCGGCCGGGCGAGACCGTGGAGGTGTGGGCCTACTCCAACGTCGCCACCGTGGAGCTGTTCCTGGGCGGCCGGTCGCTGGGGGTCCGTGAGTTCGACGCCAAGAAGACCACGGACGGCCGCGGCTACCTGGAGACCACCGAGCCGACCGGCGACGACAAGACCGTCACCTCCGGCCCCTACCCCGGCAGCTACACCAGTCCGGGCGGCAGCGCCGGAAAGCTCCACCTCACCTGGAAGGTGCCGTTCGCACCGGGTGAGCTGAAGGCCGTGGCCCGGCGCGGCGGCCGGGTCGTGGCCACCGATGTGCTGCGCACGGCGGGACGCCCGCACGCCGTGCGGCTCACCCCCGACCGCGAGACCGTCGACGCCGACGGCCGCTCACTGTGCTTCGTGACCGCCGAAGTCGTCGACGCCCACGGTGTGGTGGTGCCCGGCGCCGACCATCTGATCGCCTTCAAGGTCACCGGAGGCTCCCTGGCCGGGGTCGACAACGGCCGCCAGGAGAGCGCCGAGCGCTACCAGGCGAGCACCCGCACCGCCTTCCACGGCAAGGCCCTGGCCATCGTCCGCGCCGGAACCGAGGCCGGGCCGCTGACCGTCACCGCCCGCTCGGTGGGGCTGCGCACCGCGACCATCACCGTCCGCGCCACCGGCGGTACGTCGGAGCCGGTCACCCGTCCCACGCCGTTCACACCCGACCCCGGCCCCGGCGCCCCGCACCACCCACTGGCCGACGCCAGCTATTCGGGCGCGCCGACGACCCTGCCCTCGGCCATGCTGGACGGCGATCCGGCCACCGGCTGGTCCAACGCCTTCCACAAGCCCGCCACGGCGCTGCTCCCCGCCTTCGACGGCGCCCGGAAGGCCGACTGGGTCTCGGTGACCTGGAGCGGGAGGCGGCGGCTGCGCCGCGTCGAGGTGTCCTTCACCGTCGACGCCCGGCACACCCTGCCCGCCTCGATCGAGGTCTCGGCGTGGAACGGCCGCGCCTACGTGCCGGTGCGCGGGGCGTCCATCACCTGGGCCACCGCCTCCGACGCCCCGACGGTCATCACCTTCGACCCGGTCCGCACCTCTCGGCTGCGGCTGGACCTCACCAGCCGTCATCCGGGCGCGCCGGACGGCGCCCAGCGCATCGTCGCCCTCGAGGCCGGTGACGGCTGAGGGGACGGCCGGGTGAGCGGCCGGGTCACACGCCGAGCCGCGCCACGCCGGACGGGTGGAAGCCTCCCGCGGCCGTTTGTCCGCGATACCAAGAGGGCACCCGACTTCTCCGACGTCGTGCTGGAGGCGAGATGACTCTTTCCCGTAGCCCGGTGACCCGTGCGTGGCGGCGGTGGCGGCGGCCCCGCGATCTGGAGGTGCCGCGCGACGCCGTGGACGTCGAGGACGCCAACCGGCGGTTCCTGATGTACGGGGTGATGCCGCTGTGGTTCGTCCCGGCGGTGGCGGACTGGCTCATGCACCGCCGGACCAGGATCGAGGAGACGTCGGGCACGAAGGAGTCGGCGATCCACGCCCTGATGATGACGGAGGCCGGTGTCCCCGTCGCGATGGGACTGCTGGCCCGGGTCAATCCGCTGGTGCTGTCGGTGATGGGCGGAGCGGCCGTCGCCCATGGCGCCACGGCGCTGTGGGATGTGAGCCTGGCCACCGGGGAGCGCGAGGTGCGTCCGGTGGAGCAGCACATCCACAGCTTCCTCGAGGTCCTGCCGCTGTCGGCGATGGCCTTCACCTGCTGTCTGCACTGGGACCAGGTCCGCGCGGCGCTGCGCGGCGGGGACCGGCCCGAGGACTGGAAGCTGCTGCCCAAGGACAACCCGCTGCCCGCCCGCTATCTGGCGGCCATCGGGCTCGGCATCGGCGCCTGTGTGGTGCTGCCCTACGCCGAGGAGATGCGGCGGTGCCTCAGGGCCGCCAAGGCCCGTAAGGCGGCGTGAGCGCATGCCGCGAACGCGAGCCGGTGCGCGGACACCCTCCCCCGCGCCGAGGGGCGTGGCGGCCGAACCACTGCCGTATCCACGGGTCCTGGCGCCGGAGGCGCACGGGCCCGAACACGTCGCCGTCGACGCGGAGGGCCGGATCCTGACCGGGACGGCGGACGGGGCCGTCCGGCGGCTGACGCTGTCCGCGGAGCATGAGCTCGTCCGCTCCGAGGTGCTCGCGCACACCGGTGGCCGCCCGCTGGGGCTCGTCCCCTGCCCCGACGGCGGGCTGCTGGTGTGCGACGCGCGGCGCGGGCTGCTGCGGGTCATGCCGGACGACGGGTCCGTGCGGGTGGTGGCCGACGAGGTGGACGGCAGGCCGCTGCGGTTCTGCAGCAATGTCGCCACGGCGGCGGACGGCACGGTGTACTTCACCGTGTCCAGCCGCCGCCACGGCCTGGAGGACTGGCTCGGCGACATCCTGGAGAACACCGCCACCGGGCAGCTGCTCCGGCTGCGGCCGGGCGGCCGCCCGGAGGTGGTATTGGACGGGCTGCGGTTCGCCAACGGGGTCGCCCTCGCCGCCGACGAGTCGTACGTGGCCGTGGTGGAGAGCGGCGCCTACCGGATCGGCCGGCTGTGGCTGACCGGCCGCCGCGCGGGGACGCGGGACCTTCTCCTCCGCGATCTGCCGGGCTTCCCGGACAATCTCACCCGTGGCCCCGACGGCGTCATCTGGGTGGCCATAGCCGCGCCGCGGGAGCCCGCCCTCGATCTGCTGCACCGCGCACCCGCCCCGCTCAGAAGGGCGGCGGTGCCCGTCGCCACCCGGCTCAACCCCCGCCCGCGGCCCACGGTGCGCGCCCTGGCGATCGGCCCCGACGGCCGGGTCGTCCGCCATCTGGTGCGGCGCCGGACCCCGTACCGGATGGCCACGAGCGCGTGTGCGCTCGACGGCCTCCTCGTCATGGGCAGCCTCCTCGAACGGGGCATCGCGGTCTGCCCGCTGCCACCTCCCCGGGAGGCCACCCGGGCGGCTCACCCCCAGCCGGTGGAGTAGCCGCGGTAGCGGCGGCGCCGGGGCCGGATGGTCAGGGTGGACAGCAGCCCCACGAACCCCACCACGATGACCGCCAGACCGGGGCCGAAGCTCTGGGCGTACGCCACGATGTCGTCGAGCGTCGAGACGCCGTCGTCGGTCCCTGAACTCCCGGCCGCGCCGGAGGCGATGGACGGGCTGGGGCTCTGCGCCTTGGCGCCCGGGATGGTCACCCCGAGCGTGGTCAGCGCCTTGGTCACGGGCTGGAAGAAGGTCACCCCGCCCCGGTCGCAGTCGCCGCTGCCACCGGAGGTGACGCCGAGCGCCACGCCCTGGGCGAAGAGCGGCCCGCCGCTGTCCCCTGGCTCGGCGCACACGGTGGTCTGGACGAGCCCGGTGACCGTGCCCTCGGGGTAGTTGACCGTCGCGTTGAGCCCGGTCACCTTGCCCGAGCGCAGCCCGGTGGTGCTGCCGCTGCGGAACACCTCCTGGCCCACGACCGGATCGGCCACACCGGTGACCCGCACCGCCTGGCCGCCGCCGACGTTGACCACGCTGCTCTGGTCGAGCGCGGCGTTGTCGTAGCGCACCAGCGAGAAGTCATTGCCGGGGAAGCTGCTCCGGACCGTGGTGCCGATGCGGGTGGAGCCGGTGCCGTCGGTGAACCAGGGGGTGCCGTTGGGGCCGCAGTGCCCCGCCGTCAGGATGAAACCGGTCCGGCCGTCGGTGACGTTGAAACCGGCCGAGCAGCGGCTGCCGTTGGTGAACATCGGGGAGGCACCGGCGGTCCTGGTGGTGAAGGAGCCCTCCGTCCGCTGTGCGCGCACCTCGCCGCCCACCTCCGCGGCGAGGTCCTTCATCTTCCTCCACCGGGCGGCGGAGACGGTGCTGTCGCCGACCAGCACCACCTGGTTGGACTTGGGGTCCACCATCCACGCGGTGCCCGCCACCCGGGGCGCCGAGCGCAGCTTCTCGGTCGCGGAGTCCAGGTCTTCCATGCTGTAGCGCACCCGCTTGGCGGTGGCCCCGGCCCGGCTGACCTCGCCCGCCGCCGTGTCGTCCGTCACCGCGACCACCGGGCGGCCGTCGGCCCCGATCCAGTTGCCCGCCGTACGGGAGGCGCCGAGCGCGGACACCAGCCGTCCGCCCACATCGTCCGTCCGCTGCGCGCTCAGGGCTCTCGAACCGTCGCTCCCGGTCGTGCCGTGGGCCGATCCGCCCGGCCCGGCCTGCGAGACCATCACCCCGCCACAGACCAGTGCCCCGACAGCCGCGAACCGCACGACCCGGCGCACGCCGCGCCGCATGTGCTTCACCACCCTGTCTCCTTACGTCGATCCAGCCGGGGGCCTCGGACGGCGAAGGCCCGCCCCCTCATACGTAAGGAAGCGACATCCTGCTCACTCCCCGGCCGGAGCCACGGATCCCCTGGGGGGCGGCCCGCGGCTGCCGGGCTCAGCGCCGGTCGCCGTAGCGCTTGCCGAGGAACCCTCCGACCAGGGCGGCCGTGCCGCCGCCGAGGATGGCCGCGCCCTGGGTGGCGGCGTCGTGGGCGAGGAAGTACGTGGCCACCCAGATGTACGCCACGACCGTGCCCGCGCCCAGCAGCGAGCCGAACGCCTGCAGCCCCGTGTGGACCCAGTCCATGCGGCGACGGTGCTCCCGCTCCCGCTGGAGCTCGGTGAGCATCCACTCCACCGTGCCGGGCCTGACCGCCTCCCACTCCTTGGCCTGCTCCACCGGCAGCCGGTCGCCCCAGGGCACCGCCGTCTCCGGCGGGCTGCCCGGCACGGGGTTCTCACTGGTGTTCTCGCTCACGGAGCCTCCCCCGGACGGTCCGGACGGGGTGCGGGGCCCGCGCCCGCCGCGCGTGGCGGAGGCGGACCGAGCGCGGTGAGGAAGTCGGCCATGTCCCGCTCCATCTCTCGCTCCACCGGACGTCGTGCCCGCCGGGCCGGGGGCTGAGGGATCGCCAGGGACGCCAGATACCCCTCGCGCAGCGCCTGCCAGGGCCCGGTGGGGCGGGCGGACGCCTCCCCGGCGTCCGGGCGCAGCGCGTCGAGCCAGCGCGCCCGCCGGTCCCGCTGTCTGGCCGACGCGAAGCCGCGCGCCGCGAGCCCCAGCCACAGCAGCCCGAGACACCCGGGCCCCACCC
>NZ_JAEEAP010000539.1 GCF_016103465.1 Streptomyces sabulosicollis | reverse complement strand
CCACCGCTCCTCCCGCCTGCCCCCGCTCGGGGGTGCTGCTGCGGGCCGAGGAGGCCAACGCGGCGATGGGGCTGCGGGTGCAGCAGATCGAGCTGGTGAACTGCGGCACGCGCGCCTACACGGTGAACGGCCATCCCTCCGTCCAGGTGCTGGACGCGGACCTGGAGCCGCTGGAGGTCACGGTCAGCCACGGGTCCTCGGCCATCGCCACCCTCGACGGCTTCGAGACGGCCACCGGGCCGGTGCGGCTGAAGCCCGGTGAGCGTGCGGTGGCGCGGCTCGCGTGGCGGAATCTGGTGACGGACGTGACACGCCCCGCCGCCGACGGGCGCTATCTGAGGATCGCGCCGAACGGCGGGGACGAGGACGTCCAGACCGTGCCCGACCACGTCGACCTGGGCACCACCGGCAAGCTGGGCGTGAGTGCCTGGGCCCGCCCGGCCCCGGATTCCCCGGAGCGCCCGGGCGCCCGTCCGTAGCCGCCCGCCGATGACGCCGTGCGGTCCCGCGGTCCCGTCAGCCCGGGGTACCCAGCCGCTCCTCCGGCCGGTCGGCCGGGTCGGGCTCCAGTTGCCGGGCGAGCCCGGCGGCCAGGGCCGCCACGGTCGGATGCCGCCAGACGAAGTTGCCCGCGAGCTTGATGCCCAGCCCCGTCTCCAGCCGCACCCGCAGCTCCATGGCGAGCAGCGAGTCGAAGCCCAGTGACTTGAGCGGGGTCTGCGGATCGAGGGTGGTGCTGCTGAGCCGCAGCACGGCACGGATGTGGTCGGTCAGATAGGACTCCAGCGCGGTGCGGCGAGCCGAACCGGCGGGGAGGGCGGCCAGCCGGGCGCGGAAGTCGTCGGTGCCCTCCCGGGTGGCCGCCGGGGTGTCGTCGCCGGGGAGGAGCGGGGCGAACAGGGAGGACCGGCGGCCGGTGGCGGGGATCCAGGTGGCCGGTTCGCCGGGGATCACTCCGGTCTGCACCCGCCGATGCGCCAGCAGGGCGCCGAGCGCGCGCAGCCCCTCGTCCGTGGGGATCGTCTGATAGCCACGGTCGGCGAAGCCGGTGGCCACCCCGGTCTCGCCCCACGGGCCCCAGTTGACCGCGAGGGTGGGCAACCCGCGCGCCGAGCGCCAGGCGGCGAAGCCGTCCAGCCAGGCGTTGGCGGCCGCGTAGGCACCCTGCCCGGCGTTGCCGAGCAGGGAGGCCATGGAGGAGTACACCACGAACCAGTCGAGCCGGTGTCCCTCGGTGGCCTGGTGCAGCCGCCACGCCCCGGTGGCCTTCGGCGCCCATACGCGGCGCAGCTGGTCCTCGCGGATGTTGGCCACGGCCGCGTCGTCGAGGACCATCGCGGAGTGGACGACGCCGTGCAGGGACGCCCCCTCGTCGGCGGTGGCGGCGGCCACGAGCCGCCCGGCCGTGTCCGGCCGGGCGATGTCGCCGGGGACGACGGTGATCCTGGTGCCGGCGGCGGAGAGCTCGGCGAGCGTCCGCGCGGCGGCGCCGACCGGCGCGGTCCGTCCGCACAGCACCAGGTGGCCCGCGCCCTGCCGGGCCAGCCAGCAGGCGGTGGCGAGCCCGAGGCCGCGCAGACCGCCGGTGACGATGTACGTCCCGCCGTCGCGCACCGTGCGCGGGCCGTCCGGCAGCACCGCGTCGACCCGGCCTTCCTGAGGGATGGTCAGCACCAGTTTGCCGATGTGGCGGGCGCCGGCCATGTGCCGGAACGCGTCGGTGGCCTCGGCCAGCGGATAGGTGGTGCAGCGCAGCGGCTTCAGACGGCCCTCGCCGATCGCGGTGAGCACCTCGCGGAGCATCGCCGCGTACTCGCGCGGGCGGGCCAGCTGCAGCTCCCTGAGGTCCACCGTGGAGAAGGTGATGTTGTGGCGCAGCGGGGAGAGTCCGAGCGGGGCGTCGGAGAGGATGTCGCGGACGCCGAGTTCGACGAAGCGGCCGAAGGGGCGCAGACACTCGAGACCGGTCCGGATGGCGGCCCCGGAGAGGGAGTTGAGCACCACGTCGACGCCCTCGCCCCCGGTGGCCTCCATGACCTCGTCACGGAAGTCCAGCGACCGTGAGTCCATCACCCGGGCGATGCCCATCCCCCGCAGGAAGCGCCGCTTCTCCTCGCTGCCCGCCGTGGCGAGCACCTCGGCACCGAGCAGCCGGGCGACCGCGATGGCGGCGAGCCCGGTGCCGCCGGTGGCCGAGTGGATCAGCACCCGCTCCCCCGCGCTCACCCGGCCGATGTGGCGCAGCGCGTACCAGGCGGTGAGGAACGCGATGGGCAGCCCGGCGGCGGTGTGCGGGTCGAGGTCCTCGGGGAGGGGCGCGGTGCGGTCGGCGGGGACGACGGTGAACGATCCGAAGGCGCCGCCGCGCACATCGGCCGCCACCACCCGGTCACCGGCGCGGAGGTGGTCGACGCCGGGCCCCACCGCGCTGACCTCGCCCGCGCATTCGAAGCCGAGCCGGTAGCGGATGTCCTCGTCGCCGGGGAGCAGGCCCATGGCGGTGAGGACGTCACGGAAGTTCAGGCCCGCGGCGAGCACCCGCAGTTCCACCTCGCCCGGCCCGGGGGAACGGCGGGGGGTGGTGGTGAGTTCCAGGCTGCCGAGGTCGCCGAGGCGGCCGGCGCGCAGCCGGAAGCCGTCGGTGCCGCAGCGCACGGTGCGGGCGGCGGCGGCGGTGCGCTCGGTGTCGGTGAGGGGCGCGTGGTCCAGTTCGGCGGTGTAGCGGGCTCCGTCGCGCAGCGCGATCTCGTCCTCGGGGCCGTCGGCGAGGAGTTCGGCGGCGAGGGTGTCCGCGAGCTGGTCCGGGGCGGCCGGGTCGGTGTCCACCGAGGTGGCCCGCAGCTCGGGGTGTTCCAGGGCGAGCACCCGCAGGAGTCCGCGGAGCGCGCTCTGTCCAGGGTCGGCCAGGTCGCCGGGGGTCACGGTGCGGGCGCCGGAGGTGGCGGCGTAGAGGCGGGGCGGTTCGGGGAAGCGGGCGGTGAGTGCCTGGGCGGCGGCCAGCAGCCGTCGGGTGCGCCACAGCCCGTCCTCCGCGCCGCCCTCGACCGGGTGCGGACCGCCCTCGTCCGGGTGCGGGCCACCCTCGGCGGGGTGCGGGCCACCCTCGGCGGGGTGCGGGCCGCAGACGAACACCACGGCGCGCGGCGGTCCTCCGGGGCGGGTGAGCCGGTGGGTGAGGGCGTCGCGGAACGCGTCGAGCCCCTGGTCGGCCAGGGGTACGTCCCACACCCGCGCGGTGGCGCCGGCGGCCCGCAGGGCGGCGGCCACCTGCCGGGCGGTGCCGTCCGCCTCTCCGACGATCAGCCATCGTCCCGGGGGCCGGGCGGCCGGTGGCCGGGCGGCGCGCCGCCAGCCGACCTCGAGGAACCACCGGTCGACCTCGGCCGCACGCTCCGCGGCCCGGTGGACGATGCGCAGCCCGTCGACGGCCAGGACCGGCCGGCCGTCCGCGTCGAGCAGGCGGACGTGGCCGATGGTCGCGCCGGGGCTGGTCTCGGTGAGACGCGCGTGGCAGTACACGGCGGTCCCGGGGTCGCCGAGGACGCGAGCGCATCGCATCCGCGCGGGCAGCATCAGCCGCCCGTCGTCCTCGTCGAGCAACCCGGCGCCGAGGAGTTGGGCGCACAGGTCGACCAGGACCGGATGGACGCGCAGACCGTGTCCGGGCTCGCGGGCGGCCTCGGGAATCCGTACCCGGGCCCAGAAGCTGTTGCCGTGGCGGGCGGTGGACACCTCGGTGATGCCCCGGAACGCCGGGCCGTGTGTCACGCCCCGGGCCCGCAGATCGGCGTACAGCGCCTCGGCCTCCATGGGCACGGGATGGCGCAGGGCGAGGGTGCGGACCGAGGCGGCGCGGGAGCGCGGCGGTACGGCGAGTCTGCGGAGCACCGCGGTGGCCTGCCGCACCCAGGCGCCGTCCTCGTCGCGTCCGAAGATCTCGCATTCCGCGCGGTCGGCGGCGGCGAGGGTCACCGTCGTGGACAGGTCGGTGCGGTCGGCGAGCCGCAGCAGTTCACGGAAGCGCAGATCGGTCACCTCGACCTCCTCGGGACCGGCGCCGAACACCTCGCAGGCGGTGGTGAGCGCGAGGGCGTAGGAGGCCGCGCCGGGCAGGACCGGGACGCCGTGCACCCGGTGGTCGTCCAGCCAGGGCAGGGCCGAGGTGCCGGTGCGGGCGCGCCAGCAGTGGCGGACGGGTTCGCCGGGCACTTCCAGGTGCGCGCCGGGCAGCGCACCGGCCGGGACCGCGTCGGACGGGGCGTCGGCGGGCACGGGGAGTGGCGCGTCGGCCCAGTGGCGGGTGCGGTCGAAGGTGATGGGCGGTACGTCGGCGAGTGCGGCGTCCGCGTACAGCACGGACCAGTCGACGGGGACGCCCGCGCAGTGCAGCGCGGCCAGATGGGTCCGGAAGGTGGTCGGCTCGTCCTCCTCGCGGCGGAGTGTGGGCAGGACGACGGGGTCCTCCACCAGACCGGCCAGACCGGCCAGGACGGGGTGGGTGATGACCGGGTGCGGCGATATCTCGACGTACACCAGGTGGCGGTCGGCCGCGGCGGCGGCGACGGCCGCGGAGAACCGGACCGGGTGGCGCAGATTGGCGCACCAGTAGTCGGCGTCGAAGGCGGGCGGGGTGTGCGGATCGTCGAGGACGGTGGTGTAGAAGGGCACGTCCGGGCGGCGGGGTTCGAGGTCGGCGAGGGCGGTGCGCAGATCGGCCAGGAGCGGGTCCACCTGGGACGAGTGCGAGGCGACGTCCACGGCGATCAGCGCGGCGGGGACGGAGCGGGCCTGCCAGCCGGCGACGAGCCGTTCGACGTGTGCGGTGTCCCCGGCCACCACGGTGGAGCCGGGCGCGGCCATGACGGCCACGGAGACGGCTTCGGCGGCGCCGCCGCTGTCGAGCTCGGCCCGCACCTCGTCGGCGCCGAGACCCACCGTGGCCATGGCGCCGTTCCCGGCGACGCGGGTGAGCAGCGCGGAGCGGCGGCAGATCACCTTGGCCCCGTCGGCGAGGGACAGCGCACCGGCCACCACGGCGGCGGCGACCTCGCCCATGGAGTGGCCGATGACCCCGGCGGGCTCCACTCCGTGGGCGCGCCAGGTGGCGGCGAGCGCGGTCTGCAGGGCGAACAGCACGGGCTGCACCCGGCCGCAGCCGGTCACCGGCGCACCGCGGCGGACGATGTCGAGCACCGAGAATCCGGACTCGGCGGCGATGAGGGCGTCGGCCTCGGCAAGCGCCTCGGCGAAGACCGGTTCGGTCTCCAGCAGCCGCCGTCCCATACCGGGCCACTGGGAGCCCTGTCCGGAGAACACCCAGATCGGCCGGCGGGAGACCGCGGCGCCCACGGCCCCGCTCACCACGGCGGGGTGGGCCTGACCGTCGGCGAACGCCCGCAGGGCGGCCACGAGTTCGGCGCGTGAGGCGGTGGTGACGCCGAGCCGCCCGCGGCCGGCGCCACGGCGCAGCGCCAGGGTGTGGGCGATGTCGCGCAGCGGGATGTCCGCGCCGTCGCCCTCCAGCCAGTCCGCCATCCGGCGGGCGGCGGCGGGCAGCGCGGCCGGGGAGCCCGCGGGGACGAGGAACACCCGCGGCATGGCGCGGGTGGCGGACCGGGGCCGCGGCGGTGCGGGACGCGGGGACGGGGA
>NZ_JAEEAP010000538.1 GCF_016103465.1 Streptomyces sabulosicollis | reverse complement strand
GCGTCGAAGGGTGCGGGGATGGTGGGGTTGGTATCCCAGATGCTCACGCGGAGGCGGCTTTCGCAGAGGTGGCGGATGCGGAGTTGGGCCGGGCCGTCGGAGTGGCGGACCGCATTGGTGACCAGCTCGCAGGTCAGGAGTTCCGCCGTGTCGGTCAGCTCGGCCATGCCGTGGGAGGCGAGGACCGCCCGGAGGGTGGCGCGTGAGATGCGTGCGGCCCGTGGGTCGTTGGGCAGGCGGAGGGAGTACGTCCAGGGGTCGGAGGACGGCGGTACGTTGGCCATGGAGTCTCCCTCGGTCGGGCGAAGTTGGGTGGCTTGCGCCACACCGTATGGCAGTAGGTGGTAGACCTGCTACGAAATCAGCAGCAAGGCTGCTAAATGACTTCGTGTGGGTGACATAGGGAGATCCGGATGCCGCCGAGCAACACACCGACCCTGACCCAGCGACGCCTCGGGACAGAACTGCGCAAGCTCCGGGAACGCGCGGGCTTGTCATCGACCGCTGCCGCCGCGCGGCACGGGATCATTCAGGCTCGTCTGAGCAGTATCGAGGCGGGTCGATATCCGGTGAGCGCGGATCGTGTGCGGCTCTTCGCACGCAACTACAGCTGCGCGGAGGTCGATCTGGTGGACGCGATGGCGGAGATGACAGGCGGGCGCACGCGAGGCTGGTGGGATGAGTACCGGGAGCATCTACCAGCCAGTTTCGCCGATCTGGCGGAGCTGGAGCACCATGCCCGGGAGATCCGCGTCGCGGTGGTCATCCATATCCCAGCGCTGTTGCAGACCATCGATCACGCCCGGGCAGTGTTGCGGGAAGCGGCTCCGCCGCTGAGGGCTTACGAGGTGGAGCACCGGCTGTCTTACCGGATGAAGCGCCAGGCGATTCTTCATGAGGGCAGACCGGTGTCGTACACCGCGATCATCCACGAGGCTGCCCTGCGGATGGAGTTCGGTGGGGTGCGCACGGTACGCGCACAGCTCGAACACGTCATCGCGATGGGCGAGCTGGACAACATCAACGTTCGGGTAATCCCGTTCATTGGCGGCGGGACCTTCCCTGGGACAGGGCAATCGTTCGATTATGTGTCTGGCGCCGTGCCGCAGCTCGACACGGTGCAGCTCGACTCAGCTCACGGGTGTCAGTTCATCGACGCGGAGGCTGAGTTGGCCAAGTACCGAGCCCTCCTCGAACGGATGGAAGCGACTGCCCTCAAGCCGCCTCAGTCGCGGGATTTCATCCACGGCATCATGCGCAGCATGTGAAAGGTGAGAAACGTGCCCACGTATCAGTGGCGTAAGTCCTCCTACAGCGCGGACGCATCCAACTGCGTGAACGTCGCCGCCGACGGCAACGGCATAGCGCTGCGAGAGAGCGACGACCCCGACGTCATCCTGACCACCACCCCCGCCGCCCTGCGCGCCTTCATACGGGGGGCCAAGGCCGGTGACTTCGACCGCGTCCAGGAAGGTTAGGCGCGACGGCCCGTCGGGAGAGGGAGAGGGAGAACAAGACGGCCCGTCGCGTTCGTGACCCTAGGGTCCGGGGCTGAGCGGGCACTTACCGCTTGCTGAGCCCGGCCGGACGGCCAACCGGAAAATGGGAGGCGGCCCGGCCGGCGGCCGGGGTACCGTTGCCCGCATGGACTCCTTCCTTCAGATCTACGGCTGACACGCCGTTCCGCCCAGCGCACCGGCGACCACGCCCGTGCGCAGGGCCGTCGTGTCCATCTCGCCGTAGACCTGAAACGAGTGATCCCATATGTCCCGTCGCCGTGCCCATATCGCGATGGTCGGCATCCCCGCCATCAGCCACACCCTGCCCAGCTTCGAGATCATCCGTGAGCTCGTGGCGCGCGGGCACCGGGTGACGTACGCCAACGACGCCTATATGGCGGACGTCATCAAGCCGACCGGCGCCGAGTTCGTGCCGTTCGGGTCCACCCTGCCGGTCGCCGACAACGACTGGCCGGAGGACCCGATCGCCGCGATGACCCTGTTCCTGGACGACGCCATCCACGTCCTGCCGCAGCTGCGCGCCGTGTACGACCGCGACCCGGCCGATCTGTACCTGTACGACATCGGCGCGTACCCCGCCCGGGTGCTCGCCGAGACGCAGGGGCGTCCGCTGGTCCAGCTGTCGCCGACGATCGTGGCCTGGGAGGGCTACCACGACGAGTTCGGGGCGCAGATCATGAGCCTCCCCGGTGCGGACGCGTATCAGGAGAAGTTCGCGACGTGGCTCGTGGAGTCCGGCGCCACCACCACGGACCCGAACGCCTTCTCCGGGCTGCCGCCGCGCTGTGTCGCGCTCATTCCCCGCGCGATGCAGCCGAACGCCGACCGGGTGAACACCGAGGTCGTGACGTTCGTCGGACCCTGCCTCGGGGACCGTGCCGACCAGGGCGGGTGGGAACGTCCCGCCGGTGCGGAGAACGTGCTGCTGGTCTCCCTGGGCTCGGCGTACACCCGGCAGGCCGCCTTCTACCGCGAATGCGTCGCGGCCTTCGGCGATCTGCCCGGATGGCATGTGGTGCTGCAGATCGGCAAGTACGTCGATCCGGGTGAGCTGGGGGAGGTCCCGGCGAACATCGAGGTCCACGACTGGGTGCCGCAGCTGGCGATCCTGGAGCGGGCCGACGCGTTCATCACCCACGCGGGGATGGGCGGCAGCAACGAGGGCCTGTACACCGGCTGTCCGATGATCGCCGTGCCGCAGGGCGCCGAGCAGGCCATGAACGCCGACCGGCTCGTCGAACTGGGCGTGGCCCGCCGCTTCGACACGGCGGACGCCACCGCCGGGGCGCTGCGCGCCGCACTGCTCGACCTCACCACGGACCCGGAGGTCGCGCGCACCTCGGCGCGGCTGCGGGCCGAGGTGCGGGCCGAGGGCGGCACCGGGCGGGCGGCCGACCTGATCGAGGATGCGCTGGGCTGACCCGGCCCGGAAACACCGATGGCCCGGCCGGGAACGGCCGGGCCATCGGCATAAGCCGGGGTACCGGTGCTACTTCTTCACCGTGATGCGGTCCGCCTTCGGCGGGTCCAGGGGCGAGGACGGCGACGAGTGCGCGCCCAGGTAGGCCGTGAACGCGTCCAGGTCGGAGGCGCCGACGAGCTTGTTCGTGCCCTCCTTGAAGACGGGGAAGCCGTCCCCGCCACCCGCGATGAACTCGTTCAGCGCGACGCGGTAGGTCTTGGCGGGGTCGATCGCCTCGCCGTTCAGCTTCACCGAGTCCGTGACGATCCGGTCCTTGCCGGACTTGGTCAGATCCAGGGTGTAGGTGAGGCCCTTGGAGACCTGGAGGATTCTCGGGGACGCCTCGTTGGCGCCGCTGACCTGCTGCTGGAGCGCGGTGATGAGCTGGGAGCCGGTCAGGTCGATCACGTTCATCATGTTGGTGAACGGCTGGACCGTGAACGCCTCGCCGTAGGTCACGACCCCGTCCCCCTCGCCGCCCGACGCCTTGTAGGCGAGGTCGGAGCGGATGCCGCCGGGGTTCATGAAGGCGATCTGCGCACCGCCCTTGTCGGACGGGGAGAGCGCCTCGAGCTGGCCGTCGGCGATGACGTCGCCCAGGGGTGTCTCGTACGCGGTGGAGCCACGGCCGTTGACGTCGGCGGAGACGTAGCCGACCGGCTTGCCGGCCACCGGGGCGGCCAGCTTGTTCCAGCGCCCGATGAGCGAGGTCATGTCGGGGGCCTTGGGCTGCTCGCGGTCGACGACGTGGTTCGCCGCGTGGGCGCCCTGCACGCTCGTCCGCACGATGTCGCCGGTGCGGCGGTCGTAGGTGAGCGTGGTGTCGGTGTAGAGACGGCCGAAGGAGGCCGCGGAGGTCACCGTGCGCGGGGTACCGGACGGGTCCGGGACGGTGCAGGTGTACGCCTGGTGGGTGTGGCCGGTGATGAGGGCGTCGACCTTGGGCGTGATGTTCCTGGCGATGTCGACGATGGGGCCGGAGATGCCCTTGCCCGCACCGCCGTTGTCGCAGTCGTAGTTGTACGAGGGGGAGGCGGGCAGCCCGCCCTCGTGGATGAGCGCGACGATCGACTTCACGCCCTTGCGCTGCAGCTCCTTGGCGTACTTGTTGATCGTCTCGACCTCGTCGTGGAACTTCAGGCCCTTGACGCCCTCGGCGGTGACGATGTCCGGGGTGCCCTCGAGGGTGACCCCGATGAAGCCGATCTTCACGCCCTTGTGCTTCCACACGGTGTAGGGCTTGAGGATGGGCTTGCCGGTCTTCTCGTCGGTGACGTTCGCGGCGAGGTAGGGGAAGTCGGCGCCCGGGAAGGTCTTGCCCTCCTCGTAGCAGCCCTCCTTGGGGTGGCAGCCGCCGTTCTGAATCCGGCTCAGCTCGGCGCGGCCCTCGTCGAACTCGTGGTTGCCGACCGCGGTGACATCGAGGTCCAGCTTGTTGAGCGCCTCGATGGTCGGCTCGTCGTGGAAGAGCCCGGACAGCAGCGGGCTGGCCCCGATCATGTCGCCACCGGCGGCGGTGACCGAGTACTCGTGGCCCTTACGGGCGTTACGGAGGGAGGTGGCGAGGTATTCGGCGCCTCCCGCCGGAATGGTCCTGGTGGTGCCGTCCGCCTGGGTCTCGGTGACGGTGCCCGAGGAGCCCTGCGGGGGCTCCAGGTTTCCGTGCAGGTCGTTGAAGGACAGCAGCTGCACATCGACGGTGCGCCCGGGCCGGTGCTTGTCCGTGGCGGCGGTGCCGGTGTCCGCGCCCGCCGGGCTCACGGCGGTCAGCACCCCGGCCGCGGCGGCCAGCACCGCGAATCCCGTGGCCAACCGGCGTGCCGCCCCGCGCCGTTGAGGTCTCGCTGGCATGTCGTCCCCTTGTGTGCCCGTGTGTGTCCGTCATGGATGGTGGAGCGCAGCTTACGGTCAACGCGCGTAGCGGGGCAGGGGGGTGAGGTGAAGAGCTGATGGCCGATGGCCAACGTTGTGCGCCAGCTTCGCCCGTTCGGCGGAAAGAACCTGAGTTGCGGTGCGCGGAATCTCAAGTACATGCAGCAGACGGCTCGAACATGGTCCGAACAAATGGGGCAACAAGCTGTTGCCCCATTGCCCTGGGGCCACATCACCCTGCTGATGGGCCGCTGCAGGACCGACAAGGTTCGCCCCGCCCACCCCGGCCAGCTCGGCTTCTGCGTCACCGTCGTCGACGACCTGGTCCGGGACGAGGAGCGCGACGATCCGACCTTCGGGATCCTCATCGCGAAGAGCCGCGACAAGGGGACGATCGAGTACGTCCTGCGGAGCAACAACGCGCCGCCCGCCGTGAGCACCTATGCCGCGCTGCCGCCCCATGTGCGGGAGCTGATGCCCAGCGCCGAGGACCTCTCCCGCATCGCCGACGACATCCTCGACGGGGATGGGGCAGCCGGGTGACTCGCCGGTAATAAATTGTGCAGCAGCTTGCTGCACAATTGGGCCGCCGTAGGCTCGGCCTCATGAATGACGTGGTGAACGAGACCTCCGGGGCCCGGCGGCTCGATGTGCTGGAGGAGCTGACGGCGGCCGAGGTGGCGGATGTGCTGCGGCTGGTCGCGGAGGCCGCGCGGGCCGATGGTCAGCAGGCGGTGTCCGAGCAGGGGCGGTTGCAGCTGCGGGGGCGGCGGGAGGGGGTGCGGCATCTGGTGCTG
>NZ_JAEEAP010000537.1 GCF_016103465.1 Streptomyces sabulosicollis | reverse complement strand
GGGTGAGGTGTCCGGCGATGTGGGCGGCGGCGATTTCGCCTTGGGAGTGGCCGATGACGGCGTCGGGGTGGATGCCGATGGATTGCCAGAGGGCGGCGAGGGAGACGACGACGGCGAAGGTGGCGGGTTGGACGACGTCGACGCGGTCGAGTGTGGGCGCGTGGGGTGCGCCGGTGATGACGTCGATGAGCGACCAGTCGACATACGGGGCCAGTGCCGCGGCGCATGTGTGGAGGTGTTCGGCGAAGACGGGTGAGGTGTCCAGGAGTTGGGCTCCCATGCCTGCCCATTGGGCGCCTTGGCCGGGGAAGACGAACACGGTCTTGCCGTGGGCGGTGGCGTGGCCGGTGGTGAGGCGGGGATGGGGTTGTCCGGTGGCGAGGGCGGCGAGGGCGGCCATGGCCTCAGCGCTTTCGGTGCCGGTGCCGGTGCCGGTGCCGGTGCCGGTGCCGGTGTCGGTGTCGGCGTCGGTGCCGGTGTCGGCATCGGCGAGGATGATGGCGCGGTGGTCGTGGAGAGTCCGGGTGGTGGCGAGGGACCAGCCGATGTCCACCGGGCGTGCGTCCAGCCCGGATTCCAGGTGGTCCAGGAGTCGTTGGGCCTGAGCCCGGAGGGCTGTGGGGGTCCTGGCGGACAGAACCCAGGGGGCGATTCCGCCGGTGGCGACCAGCCCAGGGGTGTCCGTGCCCCCGTCCACGAGCGGCTCGGGCTCGGGCTCGGGCTGAGGCGCCTGCTCCAGGATGAGGTGGGCGTTGGTGCCGCTGACGCCGAAGGAGGAGATCCCGGCGCGGCGGGGGCGGCCGGTCTCCGGCCAGGGCCGGGCCTCGGTGAGCAGGGACACCGCGCCCGAGGCCCAATCCACCTCAGTGGTCGGCTCGTTGATGTGCAGGGACCGCGGAAGCGTGCCCTGCCGAATCGCCAGCACCATCTTGATGACGCTGGCCACGCCCGCGGCGGCCTGGGCATGGCCGATGTTGGACTTCAGCGAGCCGAGCCACACCGGCTCGTCCCCCTGGCGGTCCTGTCCGTAGGTGGCCAGGAGCGCCTGGGCCTCGATGGGGTCGCCGAGCGCGGTGCCGGTGCCATGGGCCTCGACGGCGTCCACGTCTGAGGGGGACAGTCCGGCGTTCGCCAGCGCCTGCCGGATCACCCGCTGCTGGGACGGCCCGTTGGGTGCCGTGAGGCCGTTGCTGGCCCCGTCCTGGTTGACGGCCGTACCGCGGATGACGGCCAGCACCTCATGTCCGTTGCGGCGCGCTTCCGACAGCCGTTCCAGCAGCACGAGCCCCACACCCTCGGACCAGTTGGTGCCGTCCGCGCCCTCGCCGAAGGACTTGCAGCGGCCGTCCGACGCGAGGCCACGCTGGCGCGAGAACTCGACGAACGCGCCGGGCTGACCCATGACGGCGACGCCACCGGCGAGTGCCATCGTGCACTCGCCGGAGCGCAGGGCCTGTACGGCGAGGTGGAGCGCCACCAGCGAGGAGGAGCACGCCGTGTCCACGGTCACCGCCGGACCGGTCAGCCCGAAGGTGTACGACACCCGACCCGACGCCACGCTCGTCGCGCCGCCCACCCCGAGGTACCCCTCCAAGCCCTCCGGCGCCCTGCCCGGGCCGGTGCCGTACCCCTGGCCGCTGGCCCCGACGAATACCCCGACCTCCTGTCCGCGCAGTGACGTGGGGACGATCCCGGAGCGTTCCAGGGTCTCCCAGGCGGTCTCCAGCAGGACGCGCTGTTGCGGGTCCATCGACAGGGCCTCGCGCGGGGAGATGCCGAAGAACGCGGCGTCGAACCCGCCCGCGTCGGTGAGGAAGCCACCCTCGCGCACATAGGACTTGCCCAACGCGTCGGGATCGGAGTCGAACAACTCGGCCAGGTCCCAGCCCCGGTCCCGGGGGAACGGCCCGATCGCGTCGTCTCCGGCGGCGACCAGCCGCCACAGGTCCTCGGGGGTGCGGACGTCGCCGGGCAGGCGGCAGCCCATGCCGACCACGACGACGGGATCCTCGGACTGGTCCGGGGCGGACCCGTCACGCCGCACCGGCCGGGGCGTGGCCTCGACCGTCCGCCCGCCCAGCCGGTCGCGCAGGAACTCGGCGGTGGCCACGGGGCTCGGGTGGTCGAAGACCAGCGTCGCCGGCAGCCGCAGCCCGGTGGCCGTGTTGAGGCGGTTGCGCAGCTCCACCGCGGTCAGCGAGTCGAATCCCATGTCGCGGAACGCCTGTTCCGGCCCGATGGGGTCGACCGTGGCGAACCCGAGCACCGAAGCGGCCTCTTCGCGGATCAGCTCGACCAGTACACGCCCTTGTTGGACCGCCGACAGACCCGACAGCCGCTCGACGAGACCGCCCTCACCGGCCTTCGGCACCGGCCGGGCCGTACGCCGCGCCGGCCGGACCAGACCCCGCAGCAGCGGCGGGGGTTCACTGGTCCGCGCGCCGAGGGCGGCGAGGTCGAACCTCATCGGCACCAGCGTCGACAGCCCGGACTCCACTGATCGGTCGAACAGGTCCAGTGCCTCCGTGGTGGACAGCGCGACGACGCCGCCGCGCCGCATCCGGTGCAGGTCGCCGGAGTCGAGCCCGGCCGTCATGCCACTGGCCTCCGCCCACATGCCCCACGCCAGCGAGGTGGCGGGAAGCCCGTGCGCCCGCCGCCACTGTGCGAAGCCGTCCAGACAGGCATTGGCTGCGGAGTAGTTGCCCTGTCCGGGGCCACCGAGGACTCCGGCGGCGGAGGAGTAGACGACGAACGCGGCGAGGTCGTGGTGGTGGGTGAGGTCGTGGAGGTGGGTGATGGTGTCGATCTTGGGGCGGAAGACGGTGTCGAGGTGGTCGGGGGTGAGGGTGGTGAGGGTGGCGTCGTCGAGGGTTCCGGCGGTGTGGATGACGGCGGTGAGGGGGTGGTCGGCCGGGATGGTGGCGAGGGCGGTGGCGAGTTGGTCGTGGTCGGCGGTGTCGCAGGCGGTGATGTGGACGTGGGTGGCGCCGAGTTGGGTGAGTTCGGTGGTGAGGTCCGTGGCGCCGGGGGCGTCGGGGCCCTGGCGGCTGAGGAGCAGCAGGTGGCGTGCGCCGTGGTGGGTGATGAGGTGGCGGGTGATGGTGGCGCCGAGGGTGCCGGTGCCGCCGGTGACCAGGACGGTGCCGCCCGGGTCGAGGGTGCGGGGGAGGGTGAGTACGATCTTGCCGGTGTGGCGGCCCTGGCTCATCCAGCGGAATGCCTCGGGGGCGCGGGTGATGTCCCAGTGCCGTACGGGCAGCGGCTCGATCCGGCCCGCCGCGAACAGTTCCACCAGCTCCGCGAGCAACTCCCGGATGCGGTCCGGTCCCGCGTCACCTCCCAGGTCGAACGCCTGGTAGCCCACCCCGGGATGTTCCTCGGCGACCACGGCGGGATCGCGGATGTCGTTCTTGCCCATCTCCACGAACCGGCCACCGGTGCCGAGCAGCCCCAGCGAGGCGTCCACATACTCGCCGGTGAGGGAGTTCAGGACCACGTCCAGCGCGGGAAACGCCGAGGCGAAGCCGAGGTCGCGGCTGGACGCCAGACGCTCCTCCGGCACTCCCAGCGCGGTCAGCACAGGGTGCTTCGACGGATGGGCGGTGGCGTACACGGTGGCGCCGAAGTGCCGCGCCAGCTGGACGGCGGCCATGCCCACCCCGCCCGCGGCGGCGTGCACCAGCACCGTCTCACCCGGCTGGACGCGGCCCAGGTCCCGCAGCCCGTACAACGCCGTCAGGTAGGCCACCGGCACCCCGGCGGCCGTGGCGTACGACCAGCCCTCGGGGATCGGCGCCACGGTTCGCGCGTCCGCGGTGGCCAGCGGGCCGAACGAGCGGGGGAACAGGCCCATCACCCGGTCTCCCACGGCCAGGTCCTCGACGCCCGGGCCGACCTCGGTCACCACACCGGCACCCTCGCCGCCCAGACCCTCCTGACCCGCCACGCCGCCGAGCGCGACGAGCACGTCCCGGAAGTTCTGACCGGCGGCACGGACCTCGATCCGGACCTGACCCGCGGCCAGTGGCGCGGTGGCCTCCGGGTCCGGCCGCAGCACCAGGTTCTCCAGACTGCCCTGCTCCGAGACGTCCAGGTACCAGTGCTCGTGTTCGGGTACGGCGAGACCCCGCGGCGACCGCACGAGCCGCGGCACCCACAGCAGCCCACGGCGCAGCGCCAACTGCGGTTCGCCGGACGCCACCGCCGCGGGCAGCGCCTCCCGCGATGCGTCGTCGGTGTCCACCAGGGCGATCCGGCCGGGGTGTTCGGACTGGGCGGAGCGGACCAGTCCCCAGATCGTGGCGGCGGCCGGATCGGTGACCTCGCCGGTGTCGTGTACGGACACCGCGCCACGGGTGAGCAACACCAGCCGGACGTCGGCCAGTTCGGCTCGGTCGACCCACCGCTGCACCAGGTCCAGCGCACGGGCTGCCAGGTCCCGGGCGCGGGTGGGCAGGCAGGTGTCCTCGGCCGTCCAGCCCGCGGTGTCGACGACCACGGCCTCGGGCGGGTCCTCACCCGCGATGCGCGCGATGACCGCGTCCACGTCGGCGTGGGCACCGCCGTCGGCATGGGCACCGCCGTCGGCGTGGGCGTGGGCGTGGGCGTCGTCGAGGGTGGTCCAGGAGGCTTCGGTCCCGGCGGTGGCAGGGTGCTCGGTCCAGTCCAGCGTGAACAGCGCGTCAGTGGACCGATCCGCGCCGCCGGACACGGCGGCGAGCTGCTCCGGACTGATCGCCCGGAGCACCAGGGAGTCCACCGAGGCGACGGGGGCGCCCGTGCTGTCGAACAGGCTGATGGCGAACGAGTCCGTACCGGTGGCGCGGGCGCGCACACGGACGGCCGTGGCTCCCGCCGCCAGCAGCCGTACGTCGTTCCATACGAAGGGAAGCGGCGTCTGGCCCGGGGCCGGGGGAACGCAGAAGTTGCTCGCGTGCAACGCGGCGTCCAGCAGCGCGGGGTGGATGCCGAAGCGACCTGCCACCTCCGTCTGCTCCTCCGGCAGCGCGGCCTCCGCGAACACCTCGCCGTCGCGCTTCCACACCGCCCTCAGACCGCGGAAGGCGGGCCCGTACTCGTACCCGGCCCGGGCGAGGGTGTCGTAGAAGTCGTCCAGAGCGACCGGCTCGACACCGGGCGGCGGCCACTCGGCGGTGCCGTCCTCCGCGCCGTCCCGCATGCCGTCCTCGGCCAAGCCGTCCGGCTGCGTGGCGAGTGTGCCCGACGCGTGCTCCAGCCATTCCTGTGCCGCCTCGGCGCGGGAGTAGATCCGCACGCTTCGGCGCCCGTCCTCCTCACCGCCGACCAGCACCTGGACCTGTAGCGCGCCGTCCTCGGGCAGTGTCATCGGCTGGCCGATGACCAGCTCTTCCAGGGTGGGGGTGTCGGTCTCGTCCCCGGCGCGGATGGCGAGTTCGGCCATCGCGGCGCCGGGGAGCAGTACCGTTCCGGACACGGCGTGGTCGGCCAGCCACGGGTGGGTGGCCGAGGACAGCTGCCCGGTGAGCATCACTCCGCCGGTGTCGGGCACGCTCACCACGGCCCCGGCCAACGGGTGTCCGGTGTCCTGGAGACCCACGGCACTCACATCGCCCGCGCTGCTGCCTCGGGTGAGCCAGTAGTGCTGGTGTTGGAAGGGGTAGGTGGGGAGGGGTGTGG
>NZ_JAEEAP010000536.1 GCF_016103465.1 Streptomyces sabulosicollis | reverse complement strand
ATAGCGCTGGAAGTGCAACCATGAAGAGCCTGTTACCTGTCCAGTGTCTTTTTTTTTTTTCAAGCAGAAGACGGCATACGAGGTTAGCGAGTGTCTCGTGGGCTCGGAGATGGGTATAAGAGACAGCATCTGGACGATCATCCCGCTCACCAGCGTCATATAGAACGAGCCCATGACCCGGGCGGTCTCCTCGTCCACATCGCGCTCGTCGATGCCGTGGATCAGCCCCACCAGCCCCTGACGCCCCTCCGGTTGGGCCCGGCCGAAGGCCGCGCGCAGCTCGGGGTCGTGGTGAACCTGGAGGATGGCCTCCAGCTGGGACCGCCACACCGCCTGGTGCTTGTCGAACAGCTCGAGCACCCGGGTCCACCGGGCCTCGAACCGCTCCCGCAGCCCGGTGTCCGGGCCCTCCCCGGCCGGGGCGTCCGCCTCGAGGGACCGCTCGACGTCATCGGCCCAGTCGCCCATGGAGGCGAAGAGCGCTTCGCGCATCAGGGCGTCCTTGGAGCCGTAGTGGTAGCCGATGGAGGCCAGGTTGGCGCCCGAGGCGGCCACGATGTCCCGCGCCGTCGTACGGGACCAGCCCTTCTCCTCGAGGCAGCGCTTGGCCCCGGTCAGCAGGTCCTCTCGATGTCCCATGGCGCCAGGGTATCCCGATCCCATACGTCCGTTCTAGACGACCGTATGACACACCGTTTCAACCCCTCGCGCCACAGCTCGTCCATCCACCCGCTCTATACGCGCGTTTTACACAGCCGTACTAGACGCTTGTTTAATACGCTCGTATAGTCCTCGCCATGACGTCGCCTTCCACCGGCCCGCGCGCCGGACGCAGGGAATGGACCGCCTTCGTGGTCCTGATGCTTCCGCTCCTCCTGGTCTCCATGGACGTGTCGGTGCTGTACTTCGCGGTACCGGCCATCAGCCGGGAACTGCACCCCAGTTCCACCCAGCAGCTGTGGATCTTCGACATCTACGCCTTCGCCCTCGCCGGGCTGCTCATCACCATGGGAGCGCTGGGCGACCGTTTCGGCCGGCGGAAGCTGCTGCTGTTCGGGGCCGCGGCCTTCGGCGCCGCGTCCGTCGCGGCGGCGTACGCGCGGAGCGCCGAGATGCTCATCGCCGCACGGGCGGTGCTCGGGATCGGCGGCGCGACGCTGATGCCCTCGACGATGGCGCTGGTCCGCAATCTCTTCCTCAACGAGAAACAGCGGGCCAAGGCGATCGCGATCTGGTCGTCGGCCATGGCGGGCGGTGTCGCGCTGGGCTCGGTGCTGAGCGGGGTGATGATCGAGCACTTCTGGTGGGGCTCGGTCTTCCTGATCAACGTCCCGGCGATGGTGCTGCTGCTGGCGCTGGTGCCGCTCCTGGTGCCGGAGTTCAAGGACCCCGCGCCGGGGGCGTTCGATCTGCCGAGCGTGCCGCTGTCGATGGCAGCGGTGCTCCCGGTGATCTACGGGCTGAAGAAGACCGCCGCCGACAACGGCGTCGGCCTGGTCCCGGTGCTGTCCATCGTGGCCGGACTCGCCATCGGCGCCGTCTTCGTACGGCGCCAGCGCACCCGGCGCGACGCGATGATCAGCCCGGAGCTGTTCCACCACCGCGGCTTCGGCCCGTCGATCGCGCTCAACGCGCTGGCCACCTTCGCCATGATGGGGTCGGCCTACTTCACCACCCAGTATCTGCAATCGGTGCTCGGCAATGGCCCGTTGGAGGCGGCGCTGTGGAGCCTGGCCCCGTCCCTCTGCGTCGGCATCGCCGGGCCGGTGGCCGCCGCGGCGGTCCAGCGCGGGGCCAACCGGGCCCATGTGATCGGCGCCGGATTCGTCACCGCGGCCATCGGCTACGGGATCCTGGCCCTGGCCGGTACGGACGCGCTGTGGACCGTGCTGATCGGCGCCGCCGTCCTGGCCAGCGGGATCGTCGCGGTGATGTCCCTGGTCACCGACATGGCGATCGGCACCGTCCCGCCGAAGCGGGCGGGTTCGGCGGCCGCGCTGCTGGAGACGGGCCAGGAGTTCGGCGGGGCGATGGGCATGGCGGTGCTCGGCAGCGTCGGCACCGCCGTCTACCGCGGCGACGTCAAGGGCTCGCTGGGCGCCGGGCTGCCCGCCGACGCGCTCGACCAGGTGCGCGAGACGCTGGGCGCGGCCGTCGCGGTGGCGGGTTCGCTGAAGGGGCGGACCGGCGAGCAGCTGCTGGACGCGGCGCGCGAGGCGTTCACCCACGGGATGCGGATCGCGTGCGGGGCCGGGGCGGTGATCCTGGTGGCGGGCGCGATCCTGGCTCTGGTGACGCTGCGCCGGGCCGGGGCGGTGGACGCCGGGCCCGCGGTCGGGGGCGCGCCCTCGACCGGCGCGGACGGGACGGCGGACCGCGCCGGGACCGCGGACGGCGCCGGGACGGCGGACCGCGCCGGGACCGCGGACGGCGCCGGGACGGCGGACCGCGCCGGGACGGCGGACCGCGACGAGACGGCGGACCGCGACGAGACGGCGGACCGCGACGAGACGGTGGGCGAGGCGATGCAGAGTCGCTGAGCCGCGTGACGCCCGTTGGGGACCCCACCGCGGTGGGGTCCCCAACGGGCCTGACACGAAGAACGCGTTGCCCGCACTCGCACAAACGCCCCTCGAACACGACGGCAACCATTCCCCGCCCGGCGGCAACCAGAGGACGGCGGCCGGACACGGCGGCCAGAGGACTTGAGCAGCCACCCCACGCGAGAGGAGTGACGCACCGTGCGCATCACCAGAGCGTTAGCGGCAGCCGGGCTCGCCGCCGCCTTCCTGATCGGCGCGGCCCACGCACCGCAGGCCGTCGCGGGCGAACTGCCGGGCGACACACGGTTCTTCAACAACCCCGACTCGCTGGTCAACATGTGGGTCGCCGCCAATCCGGGCGACTCCCGGCAGCCGCGCATCGCCTCGCGGATCGCCAGTCAGCCCCAGGCCGTGTGGTTCTCCCGGTACTCCCCCGCGACCGTCACCGAGGACGTCCGCAAGGTCACCTCCGCCGCCTCCGCCAAGGGCCAGACCCCCGTCCTGGTGACGTATCAGATCCCCAACCGCGACTGCGGCGGGGCCTCCGCGGGCGGTGCGCCCGACCTCGCGAGCTATGACGCATGGGTGCGCGGCTTCGCCGCCGGGCTGGGCAGCGGACCCGCCGTCATCATCCTCGAACCCGACTCGATCGCGCTCATCAGCTGCCTCTCGCCCACCGAGCTGAGCGGCCGCTACGCCTCACTGGCCCGCGCCGCCACCGCCATCCACAGCGCGAACCCGAACGCCCGGGTGTACTTCGACGCCGGGCACTCCGCCTGGAACAGCCCCGCCGTCCAGTCGTCCCGGCTCCGCTCGGCCGGGGTGCTGAGCAGCGGCGACGGCATCTACAGCAATGTCTCCAACTTCCGCCGCACCGCCGACGAGGTGGCCTTCACCAAGAGCGTGCTCGCCCAGCTCGGCACCTCCTCGGGGCTCACCGCCGTCATCGACACCAGCCGCAACGGCAACGGCCCCGCCCCCGACAACGCCTGGTGCGATCCCCACGGCCGCAAGGTCGGAGAGAACCCCACGGCGAACACCGGCGACCCGGCCATCGACGCCTACCTCTGGGTCAAGCCCCCGGGCGAAGTGGACGGCTGCGCGGGCCCGGCGGGCACCTTCGCACCGGACTACGCCTACGAACTGGCGGGCTGAGCGCACCCGACTCGGTCACAGGTGGTCGATCTCGGTGAGGTCGATGTCGATGGTGAAGGGGACCGGAAGCTTAATCCGCTCGTGGTAGATGCCGGTCGGCACATAGGTACGCGTCACCGTGTTGAGCTCAAAGACCTGGACGACCGGACGGCGGCCCTCACCGTGCTCGACCAGCCAGAAGTGCGGAATTCCCGCCTCGGCGTAGAGCTGCGGCTTGCGCTTGCGATCACGTGATTCCGACTCCGGCGACACGACCTCCACCACGAGCACGGCGTCGGACGCCTGGAAGCCCGTTTCATGGGCCTCGGTAGTCACCGCCTCGGCGCGCAGGATCGAGATGTCGGGCTCGGGGCGGTTGCGCTTGTCGAGGGCAATGGTCATCTCGCGGCACACCCGCAGCGACTCGGGCACCGATGCCCGGAGCCCCTTCTCCAGCAAGTACATGGCCAGCGAATGAAAATACTTCTGCGGGCTCGCGAAGACGAGGCTCCCGTCGATCAGCTCTGTGTGCGGCGGGAGATCCGGCATACGGTCAAGATCGTCTGCGGTGAATCCGCCCGAGGGCGGAAAGGCCCAGGCCGGAAGCGGTTCAGCAGTTATGTTTCCTCCCATGGACGGGATTCTGGCCGCGTGACCAAGGGTAGCGGGCAGGAACGCCGGGGATGCCACCCACACAGGTGAGCGGCGGCCCCGGCGTTGACGCACCCCGGCTATACGCCCAGCCCGCGCAGGAAGACCTCCAGACCCCCGAAGAACTCCCGCTCCACCCCCACGCTCCGGGCCTGTCGCGCCGTGTCGGCCAGGTAGGGGAACTCGCCGGACGGCAGCTCGGAGATCGCGACCGTGCCCGCGCCGGACAGCGGTCCCAGGTGTTCGAGCTGGATCGCGCCGATCACGTAGCCGAGGAGGGCGCGCAGGGCGAGGACCCGGCGTTCGCCGTCCAGTCCCGCTTCGGTGAGGATCGCGAGCGCCGTCTCCGCCCACCGCAGCGAGCTCGGGGAACGGTGCCGGTGGGTGAGGGTCAGCGGGAGGGCCGCGGGATGGGCGCTGACCGTGTCGCGCAGCCGTCCGACCATGATCCGCAACCGTTCGCCCCAAGGGGCTCCGGGATCGGGCGGCGTGGTGTCGACGGCGCCGAGGACGCGCTCGACCACCAGCCCTTCGAGCTCCTCGCGGTCGTCCACATAGCGGTAGAGCCCCATCGTGCTCATGCCGAGCTCCTTGGCGACGGCGCGCATCGAGAGCCCGGCGAGACCCTCGCGGTCGAGGACGGCGAGGGCGGCCGAGGCCAGCTGGTCGGGGGTGAGGGAGCGAGGTCGTGGCATGGCGGTTGACAGCGTACGGCATACACCTACGCTGGTAGGCGTATGCTGTACGCCTATGAAAGGGGGCTCCCATGGAGCCCGGTTCCGTCGTCGCCGCCCGTACCCTTACCGCCGTGACCGGCCCGGACGTCGCCGTCCCCGACCCCGGCCGGCTGATCCACCTTCAGTTCCGGCGCTTCGCCGGATGCCCCGTCTGCAATCTCCATCTGCGATCGATCGTGCGGCGCCACCAGGAGATCGAGGCGGCCGGAATCCGGGAGGTGGTGGTGTTCCACTCCCCCGCCGAGGAGTTGCGCGAGCACACGGACGGGCTGCCGTTCGCCGTCATCGCCGACCCCCAGAAGCGGCTGTACCGGGAGTTCGGAGTGGAGCAGGCGCGCAGGGCCCTGCTCAGCCCGCACGCCTGGGGGCCGATCGCGTGGGCGCTGGTCACCGGCGTGTGGGCGGTCCTTCGTGGCCGGGAGAAGCTCCCCGAGCCCAGCCAGCCCGGGGGCCGCCTCGGGCTGCCCGCGGACTTCCTGATCCTCGGGGACGGCACCGGCGGGGACGGCCGCGTCATCGCCGCCAAGCACGGCGAGCACGCCTATGACCAGTGGTCGGTGGATGAGCTGCTGGAGCTGGCCGCCCGCGTGCCGCGCCCCGACCCCACC
>NZ_JAEEAP010000535.1 GCF_016103465.1 Streptomyces sabulosicollis | reverse complement strand
TGTGTATAAGAGACAGGCCCGGAGCGGGAGGGCGGGGTGCCGCATGTGTTGTACGTGCGGTTCCACCCCGTGCCCGGGGAGGACGTCTACCAGGGGCTGCTCACCCTGCTCGGCGAGCTGACGCCCGTCGTCGAGGCGCTGCCGCCCGATGCCGCGCTCGCGGATGTGCGGGGTGCGCTGCGGTACTTCGGGCGGGACGCGGCGGGGCTGGCCGAGATCGTACGGGTCCGGGCGCTGGCCCGGTACGGCGTGGACTGCACCGTCGGCGTGGCCGCCAACCCGCTGCTCGCCCGCATGGCCGCCCACGAGGCCCAGGAGTCCCGGGGGGCCCAGGAGTCCGGGGCCGTCCGCACCGTGCCCGGCGATCCGGACGCCGTCGCCGCGTTCCTGGCCCGCAAGCCGCCCATCGCCCTGCCCGGGGTGGGGCCCGCGACCGCGCGCACCCTGAGCGCGTACGGGCTGGACAGCGCCGCGCGGATCGCCGCCGCGCCGCTGTCCACCCTCCAGCGGATCCTCGGCGCGGCGACCGCGCGCCGCGTCCACGCCTGGGCGCGCGGTATCGACCCGGCGCCGGTCACCCCGAACGCCCCCGCCCGTGCGATGGGTGCCGAACACCGCTTCGGCCACGACGAGCTGGACCCCGTCCGCCGTCGCCGCGCGCTGCTCACCCTCGCCGACGGGCTCGGCGTCCGGCTGCGGACGAGCGGGCAGGTGGCGGCCGCGATCAGCCTCACCGTCCGCTACGCCGACCGCTCCACGACCACCCGCACCCGCACCCTGACCGAACCGACCGCCCACACCCCGGCGCTGACCGCCGCCGCGTACGCGCTGCACGACGCGCTCGGGCTGCAGCGGGCCCGGGTGCGGTCCGTGGCGCTGCGCGTCGAGGGGCTGACGGACGCCGGACTCGCCTCCCACCAGCTGACGTTCGACCCCGCGGACGAGAAGTCACGCCGGCTGGAGGCCGCCGCCGACCGGGCCCGGGCCCGCTTCGGCATCTCCGCGGTGCGGCCCGCCGGTTTCCTCGACGTCGCATGAGCCGCGGGTTTCCTCGACGTTGCATGAGCCGCCGGTTTCCTCGGCGTTGCATGAGCCGCGGGTCCCACCAATCCCACTGGTTTTCCCACTTCGCGTAACCCGGCGCATTCCTGGACGTCACGTGAAAAGCGTGTAAACGTTCCTTCACCGGCAGATGGCTGGATGCCTTTGCTACTCGCGCGTAATTTCGAGTGAGCGCACCACTTCTTGTGATCCGGATCGCAGGGCGCAGCGCAAGCGCACCGTCAGCGCGACTCTCTCCCCCACCAGCGAGGAGTTCATGTGATGCTGCCCTGGAGGCGTATCCGGCGATTCCGGAAGACCAAGCCCCGCACCTTACTGCCCGCCCTGGCCCTCGCGGTAGCGGCGACCGCGGCGACTCCCACCGCCGCGCTCGCCACGGACCCCGCGTCGCAGGCGGTGAGCAGCGGCTGGAACGACTACTCCTGCAAGCCCTCGGCCCAGCACCCCCGCCCCGTCGTCCTGGTGCACGGCACCTTCGGCAACTCCGTCGACAACTGGCTGGGCTTCGCCCCCTACCTGGTCCAGCGCGGTTACTGCGTCTTCTCCCTCGACTACGGCCAACTGCCCCTCGTCCCGCTGTTCCACGGGCTCGGGCCGGTCGACCAGTCCGCCAAGCAGCTGTCCGCCTATGTGGACCGGGTGCTCGCCGCCACCGGCGCCGCCAAGGTCGACATGGTCGGGCATTCGCAGGGCGGGATGATGCCCCGCTACTACCTCAAGTTCCTCGGCGGCGCACCCAAGGTGAACGCCCTGGTCGGCATCGCCCCCACCAACCACGGCACCACCCTCTCCGGGCTGACGAAGCTGCTGGACTACTTCCCCGGGGTCGGCGACATCATCGCCAAGGGCGCCCCGGGGCTGATGGACCAGGTGGTCGACTCGGACTTCCTGCGGCGGCTCAACGAGGGCGGCGACACCGTCCCCGGAGTGCGCTACACCGTCATCGCGACCAAGTACGACGAGGTCGCCACGCCCTACCGGGCACAGTTCCTCTCGGGTCCGAACGTCAGGAACGTGGTGATCCAGGACCTGTGCCCGAGCGACATCTCCGAGCACGTGACCATCGGGCTGACCGACGGTCTGGCCTTCCACGAGGCCGTCAACGCCCTCGACCCGGATCACGCCACGCCGACGACGTGTGCGTCGGACGACTGACGCTTGACAGCGGGCGGACGAGGCCCCTCCATCGCGTCCGCGAACGCGGATCGCCGGAAGCGGTGCACCTCATCCGTCATGGCGCGCCCTGCCTCGGTCCGAACGAGCAGGGCGCGCCGCCCGTCGGACTGGTCCGCCTCCCGCCACACCAGCCCGGCCTCGAGGGCGCCCCGGTGTGATCCGGGGGCCGACCGCCGTCCGATTACTCGGCTTACTCGGCGACGAGCTCGACCTCGATGTTGCCCCTCGTCGCCTTGGAGTACGGGCACACCTGGTGCGCCTGCTCGACCAGCTTGCGGCCGGTCTCGTTCTCCAGCTCGTCCGGCAGCTCGACGCGCAGCGTCACCTTGAGTCCGAAGCCGTCGTCCGCCGCGTCCTTGCCGATGCCGACCTCGGCGGTGACGGAGATGTCCTTGGTGTCGACCTTGGCCTGGCGCCCGACGAGGCCGAGCGCGGACGCGAAGCAGGCGGCGTAGCCCGCGGCGAACAGCTGCTCGGGGTTGGTGCCCTTGCCGTTGCCGCCGAGGGCGGGCGGCATGGCCAGCGGCAGGTCGAGCTGTCCGTCGGAGCTCACGGCCCGGCCGTCGCGTCCGTTGGCCGTGGCCACCGCGGTGTAGAGCGCGTCCATGAGGACCATCCCTTTCGTGTTCAGGCAGTTGGGAGGAGGTGGGGGCTCGGGGTGCCCCGCCTCCGTGGCAGAAGTAGAGCACACAATTAAGTTGTGCACAACTAAAGGGTACGCTGGACACATGTCACACCAGTCCGACCGCACCACCGACCGCACCACCGCCGCCGAGCCGCAGCCCGCCGGTGAACTGCTCCGGCTCGACCGGCAGCTCTGCTTCTCCCTCCATGCCGCCTCCCGCGCCTTCGACGGCCTCTACCGCCGAGTGCTGCGCGACACGGGGCTGACCTATCCCCAGTACCTGGCCATGCTGGTGCTCTGGGAGCACGGGGAGATGCCGGTCAAGCGGCTGGGGGAGTTCCTGCGGCTGGACTCCGGCACCCTCTCGCCGCTGCTCAAGCGGATGGAGTCGGCCGGACTCGTCCAGCGCGAGCGCAGCGCACACGACGAGCGCTCGGTGACGGTCCGGCTCACGGCGGAGGGGGCGGCGCTCAAGGAGCGCGCCCAGGGCGTGCCCCTGGCGGCGATCGAGGCCAGCGGCCTCGGCCTGGAGGAGGCGGTGGATCTCCAGGCGCGGGTCCGGCGGCTGACGGCGGCCCTCGACGCGGCGCTGGCTGACGGGAAACCGTAGGCACACCCAGGCCCCTACGGGGCGTCCGGCGGCCCACGCGGCGGAGCCGCATGGCGATGCCGCGGGAAGGGCGGGCCGAGGAGCAGCCCGCCGCGGGCGTCACGATCCGTCGGACACGTCCCGGGCGGGGGCCGCGGCCACCAGGACGCGCATGCCGCGCGGCCCCGGGGCGTCATGGACCACCTCGAGCCCCGCGTCCCGGCAGCGGTCGGCGAGCCAGTCCGCGCCGATGCGCAGCTTGGGGTACGAACCGGTGTGCAGCGTCCAGCCCTCGGACGTACGCACATGGAGCAGATCGTGCACCTCGACGGTGTCCGCGTCGCGGTACTCCAGGAAGCAGGTCAGGATGCGATCCGCATCGCTTCTGACCGGCAGGAAACGGGCCGTCCCTTCGAGCGGCCGGGTCAGATCGCGGTAGGTGACGACCAGCCGGCCGCCCGGGGCGAGGGCGCGGGCCGCGTCGGCGAACAGTGCGGGCACGTCCTCCTTGGCGGGCAGATGGGTCAGCGTGTCGCCCATGCAGACGATCGCGGACACCCCGCCCGGTGAGGTGAGTCGCGGCAGCGCACCGCGCAGATCGGCCCGTACGGGACGGATCGCGGGGGCGGGGGAGCCCGGGGCGGCCGTGCGGCGCGTTCCGGCGGCGGCCAGGGCCAGTTCGTCGAGCAGGGTCTGGTTGGTGTCCACGGCGGTGATGTGGAAGAAGCCCAGCGCCGCGAGGGCGAGCGTCTGGGCGCCCGGCCCGCAGCCCAGGTCCACGGCGCGGGCCGGAGCGGGGCCGGAGCCCGGGGACACGCCCAGCTCACGCAGCAGCGCGGCCTGATCCTCGGCCGCCGAGCGGAGATCACCCCCGGTCATCCAGGTGTAGTGGGCGGCCAGCAGCCGCTCGTAGTGGACCTCGGCGGAGGTGGTCATCCGGGGCTCTCCTCGCGGTTGGCGGTGCCGCGGGTGCGGAAGGTCTGTCGTGGTCGACGGCTCTGGAATGCCTGGAAGCAGAAGGCCGCGACCGCCAGCGCCGGCGGAATCAGCAGGAGCGGACCGGAGAGGGCGAGCACGGCCGAGGTCACGGCCGCGCTGCCGACCGCCGCCCACCACAGCGGCGTACGGCGCGGCAGCAGCGTCAGCGCCGCCAGCAGCCCGGCCAGGGTGACCGCCGCGAGACAGGTCGAGGTGGCCCGCATCAGCCGGTCCAGCCCGGCCGTGCCGGTCGCGGTCACCGCCCCGACCACGGCACATCCCACGGCCAGCACCGCGAGGCTGCGCCGTGGCACCTCACCGGGCGCGCCGCCCCGGGCCAGCCGCCGGGGCGCGGCCCCGTCGCGGGCGAGGGCGGCACCGAGGCGGGCGGCACCCGCGAGATAGGTGTTGACGCCGCCGAAGGACAGGAACAGGGCCGCGACGGCGGCCACCGGCCGGGCCGCGTCCCCCACGCTCAGCGTCAGCAGCGCCGTCAGCGGGGTATCGGTCGTCGCGGCGCCGTGGCCCAGCGCGCCGATCGTCGCCACCGCGAGCCCCATGTACAGCACGCCGATGACGGTGAGCGTGAGCGCGGCGACCCGGGGCAGATCGCGCCGGGGGTCGGCGAATTCGGCGGACAGATGGCTGGCCGCCTCCCACCCCACGAATCCGAAGAAGAGCACCCCCGCCGCCGACCCGACCGAGTGCCAGCCGCCCGGCATGAAGGGGGTGAAGTGCGCGGTGCGCAGATGGGGCGCCGCCGCGATCACGGACGCCAGCAGCAGGGCCGCGAGCAGCCCGGCCAGCAGCAGCTGCACCCGGCTGGACAGGTGCAGCCCCCGGGAGTTGGTGGCGAAGGCGGCTGCCAGGACCAGCGTGGCGACGACCGCCGCGCCCGTACGGTCCCAACCCGCGGCGGCGGCCGTGTACTGCCCGCCGATCCAGGCGCCCGCGACCACCCCGACCGGTACGGAGCCGTAGAACCACCAGCCCACCGTGGCCGCCGCGCGCGGCCCGAACGCCCGGTGGACGAAGGTGGCGACCCCGCCGCCGTCCGGGAACCGGGCGCCGAGCGCGGCGAAGCAGGCGGCTACCGGCACGCTCGTCGCCAGCAGCACGGCCCAGGCCAGGATCGAGGCGGGTCCGGCGGCCGCGGCGGCGAGCGCGGGCAGGGCGAGCACCCCGGGCCCTAGGACGGCACCCACATACAGCTGTCTCTTATACACCTCTCCGAGCCCACGAGACACTCGCTAAA
>NZ_JAEEAP010000534.1 GCF_016103465.1 Streptomyces sabulosicollis | reverse complement strand
GGGCGGGGCGGACCGGATGGATCGCATCCATCCACAGGCCGGACTGAAGGGACGGATGTGCGACTGATCGCCGCTCCGATGTGGGAATTCGGCGCCGACCAGGGAGTGCGGCAGTTCGCCGAGCTCGGCGTCGCGCTGGTGCTGTCCACCCTGATCGGGCTCGAGAGGGCGGTGCAGCAGAAGAGCGCCGGGCTGCGCACCCACACCCTGGTGGGCGTGGGCAGCGCGCTGTTCATGCAGGTCTCCCAGTACGGCTTCAGCGATGTGCTGTTCCGCGACCACGTCGGCCTCGACCCCTCGCGGGTGGCGGCGCAGATCGTCTCGGGCATCGGCTTCATCGGCGGCGGCCTGATCTTCGTCCGGCGGGACGCCGTCCGGGGACTGACCACCGCGGCGACCGTCTGGCTGACCTGTGCGGTGGGCATGGCCTGCGGCGGCGGTCTGGCCCTGCTGGCCACCGCCGCCACCGCGGTGCACTTCCTGGTGATCCGCGGCTATCCGCTGCTCACCCGCAGGCTGCCGAGCCTCTGGTCGGCCGAACGGGTGGAGCTCCAGCTCTCCTACCGGGTGGGCGCGGGGCTGCTGCCCCGCGTGCTGGAGCTGTGCACGGCCGCCGGGTACAAGGTGCTGCGGGTCCGGGTGGACCGGGCGCCGTGGAAGGGCCGGGACCGCACCACCCGGGTCGTACGGGCCGAGGAGGAGGCCCGGCCCGCCGATACGGGCGTCGCCGAGGTGGTGCTGGCCCTCGAGGGCACCGGGGACGTCCTCCGGCTGGTCGGGGAGATCTCCGAGCTGGACGGCGTCCTCGGCGCCGACGCGGGCCACGACCTCGACGGCTCGGACTGACGGCCTCGGCACCTCCGGCCGATGAGGCCGACGCCTCCGCGTCGGCGAGGCCGGAGCCTCCCGCGTCGACGAGGCCCGACGCCTCCGTGTCGACGAGGTCAGAGCGCCCGCGCCCGGAGGCGGCGCAGCATCCGCGCGTCGTCGAACCCCACGTCCCGCGCCGCGGCCGCCACCGTCGAGCCCTGGCCGATCAGGTGCTCCGCGCGCTCCAGCCGCAGCGTCTGCTGATAGCGCAGCGGGGTGAGCCCGCCCGTGGCGCGGGTGAACAGCCGGGTGAGGGTGCGTTCGCTGACCCCCGCCCCGACGGCCAGCCGCGTCAGCGACAGCGGTTCGGTGAACCGCGCGTCGATGACGTCCTGGACCCGGTGGACCACGTCGTCCAGATGGGAGCGGTGCCGCAGCATGGCGCTGGCCTGCGGTTGATCGCCGTTGCGCCGGGCGTAGACGACCATGTTCCGGGCCACCTGGGCGGCGAGCGCCGGCCCGTGCCGCACGGCCAGCAGATGCAGTGCCAGATCGATGCCGCTGGCGATGCCCGCCGAGGTCACGATCCGGTCGTCGGTGGTGAACAGCACGTCCCGTACCACCGTCGCCCGGGGGTGCCGGGCCGCCAGTTCGTCCTGCAGCTCATGGTGGGTGGTGCACCGGCGGCCGTCCAGCAGCCCCGCCCGCCCCAGTGCCAGCGCCCCGGCGCAGACGCTGGCCACGGTGCCCCCGGCCGCGTGGTGGGCGCACAGCCGCTCCAGCGACTCCGGGCCCGGGGCCCGGCCGTCGTGCGGTGGGGAGACGCGCCAGCCCGGCACCACCACCAGGTCGTCCGGGCCCGTCGTCGGCCACTCGGTCCGCGCGTTCAGGGGCAGCCCCTGGGCGCTGGGGACCAGCTCGCGCTCGGCCACATAGCCGAGCTCGTAGGGCAGCCCGAGATCCGCCGCCGTGCCGAAGACCTGCGCCGGTCCGGCCAGGTCGAGCAGATGGACCCCGGGCACCAGCACGAACACGACCCGGCTCATGCCGTGGAGGCTCCCGACTCCGCCTCCAGCTCGGCCACCGTGGCGATCCGGGCGAACCGGTCGCGCAGCACCGCCTCCGTACGCTCCACGATCGCCTCGGCGCTCAACGCGCCGATCGGGTGCGTCGTGGTGGCGTCGGTGACGAACACGACCCCGTACCCCAGGTCGCTGCCGACCCGGGCGGTGGTCTCCACGCACTGCTCGGTGCGGATCCCGCAGACCACCAGCTCGCGCGCGCCCGCCTCGGTCAGCAGTTGCTGGAGCCGGGTGGTGGTGAAGGCGTTGTGGGCGGTCTTGTGGAGGACCGGCTCACCCGGAGCCGGCCGCTCCAGCTCCTCCAGCGGCCGGATCCGCCCCTGCTCCGGGTCGAAGGCGCCCCCGCTGCCGGGCTCGGTGTGCAGCACCCAGATCACCTGGTCCCCCTCGGCACGGGCGAGGCGGACCAGCCGGTTGACCGGATCCGCGATCTTCGGGTTGGCGATCCGCTCCCAGGACGGGAGGGCGCGGAAGGATTCCTGGACATCGATGACGATCAGCGCTCGCTTCATGGACCCCAGTCTGACCAGGGACGGACGCCCTCGGCCAGGCACGATCGGGGCCGGAGGCGGAACGATCCGGTCAGCGTCGCGGTCATCGGGGACGAGCCGGGTGCCCGCTCAGTACGTGTAGAAGCCCGAGCCCGTCTTGCGTCCCATCCGGCCCGCGTCCACCATCCGCAGCAGCAGCGGGGGAGCGGCGTACAGCGGCTCCTTGTACTCCTCGTACATCGAGTCGGCGATCGCCGCGATGGTGTCCAGACCGATCAGATCGGACAGCTTCAGCGGGCCCATCGGGTGGGCGCAGCCCAGCTCCATGCCGTTGTCGATGTCCTCGCGGCTGGCGATCCCGGACTCGAACATCCGGATGGCGGACAGCAGATACGGGATGAGCAGCGCGTTGACCACGAACCCGGCGCGGTCCTGGGCGCGGATGGCGTGTTTGCCCAGGATGTCGCCGACCAGCGCCTCGGAGCGCTTGATGGTCTCCTCACCGGTGGTGAGCGCCGGGATCAGCTCCACCAGCGCCTGCACCGGCGCCGGGTTGAAGAAGTGGATGCCGATCACCTGGTCCGGGCGGGAGGTGGCGACGGCCAGCTTGACCAGCGGGATGGAGGAGGTGTTGGAGGCGAGGATCGCGTCCGGGCGGGTCACCACCTGGTCGAGGACCTGGAAGATCTCCGTCTTGACCTGCTCGTTCTCGACGACCGCCTCGATCACCAGATCACGGTCGGCGAATTCCCCCAGATCGGTGGTGAAGCTCAGCCGGTCCAGCGTCGCGTCGCGCTGCTCCTCGGTGATCTTGCCGCGCTCGGCGGCCTTGCCGAGGGAGTTGGTCAGCCGGGTACGCCCTATCTCCAGGGCCTCGCCCGTGGTCTCGGCGACCATGACGTCCAGGCCGGATCGGGCGCACACCTCCGCGATGCCCGCGCCCATCTGGCCACAGCCCACCACTCCGACGCGTTCGATGTCGGTCACATCGTGCCTTTCGCTGGTCCAACTGTCCGTTGTGTCGTCCCCCTGTCGCCCCAGACGTTACCCTCCGGTTATCGGTGGGGGGCGGGCCGGGGCCGGAAATCCGGCCCCGGCCCGCCCTCCCGGTCAGGAGAGGTCGCCGCGCAGGATGCCGCGCCCGTTGGTGGCCACGTAGACCCGTCCGTAGACCCGTGGGTCGCCGGTGATCGAGGCGCCCGTCCAGCCCCACTGGTGGGCGTCGTCGTTGATCCGGGTCCAGCTCGCCCCGGCGTCGGTGGAGCGGAAGATGCCGCGTACGCCGCCGATCTTCGCGCTGGTGTAGAGCGCCTGGTACGAGGCGCCCGGTGCCGCCTTGCCGAAGCCGATGGTGTCCGCCTGCTGGACACCGCTCAGCTTGGTGAAGGTCGCGCCGGAGTCCGTGGAGTGCCACAGCCCGTACGCCCCGCCCGTGCTGCCGCCCGCGAGCCAGATGTCGCCCTCGGCGCCGGGCAGCGCCTTGAACCGCACCGGGCCGTCGGCCGGCAGCCCGGAGGACGCCCGGGCGGTGAAGGTGGCGCCGCCGTCGGTGGAGACGTAGAAGGTGCCCGCCTTGAAGCCGTAGAACGTCTTGGGGTTCTCGCGGTCGGACTCCACGACCGCCCCGGCCGGGATGCCGCTCGACGCCGACCAGGAGTTGCCGAAACCGGTGGTGTGGTAGACGGCCGAGGTGCCCTCAGGGGCCCAGACGAAGCCGCTGCCGTCGGCCGCCGCGGCCACCGTGCCGCCGCCGGTGACCCCGGACGGCTCACTGCCCTGGAACCAGTTGGCGCCGTTGTCGGTCGAGAAGGCGATCCGCGGCGCGGAGTCGTTGTTGCCCACCCGGACCACGGTGTTCGGGTTGGTCTCGGCGTAGTCCAGGCTGGTGGTCGTGGTGAACGTGGGCGAGGTGTACATCCTCGCGGGCACCGCGTCGAGATCGGTGTGGCGGAAGCCCCCGATGTCGCCGAGCGCGCTGAGCAGCGGGGCGCCGGTGGGCGGGCTGGCCAGATCGTTGACCACCGTCTCCTCCAGGCCCCTGACCATGGGTGTGATGGTGATCTTGCCGCCCGAGTCCCAGTTTCCGAGGTTCTCCGTGCCGTAGATCGTCGCCCCCGTGCCGTACATCATCCGGTGGGAGTCGAACGGGTCGATCTCCAGCGCCTCGGTCATCCAGCCCAGCTTCGGGGTGACTTCGGGCGGGGAGGGGTTGGTGCCGAAGGTCAGCCAGGGGACGGCACTGACGTCCTGGGTGTAGCGGAAGGACCGGTTCGGATAGCTGGTGAAGTCCCAGGCCCGGGTCCAGGTGGCACCGGAGTCGGTGGAGCGGAAGATCTGGGTGTCCGGCCACCAGGAGCTGTAGCCGGTCACCATCAGGGTGCCGGGTTTCTGGCGGTCCACCGTGAGCCCGCCGTAGCCGAAGTAGGTGTCGGCGTCCGCCATGGGACTGATGTTCTTCCACTCCCCGGTGGCCGTGGTGTACCGCCACACCTGGCCCTTCTCCCCGTCGTAGGGGCCGCCCTTGTCGCTGGTGGTGAGGTACAGATAGCCGTTCTTGGTGTCGAGGACGCCCTTGTGGGAGAGATAGCCGGTCGGCTGCCCGGCCACCCGCGACCAGGTGGCGCCCGCGTCCGTCGAGCGGTAGACGGTGTTGTCCTTGTCGGCCACGCCCACGTAGATGGTCTTGGTGGCGCTGCCGGAGGAGCCGGTGCGCTCGTCGAAGGTCACCCACACCACGCCCTGGTTGTCGCTCAGATAGCCGCTGGTGTCGCTCGGGTCCTGGACGTAGGTGCCGGGGTTGGGGAAGGACGTCACCTTGGACCAGGTGACACCGGAGTCGGTGGAGCGCCACAGCCCGTTGCCGCTCGGCGCGCCGAGGTAGAGCACGCTGTTCCGGTTGGGGTCGACGGCCAGCCGCTCGCCCATGCCACGGCCGGGCATGTTGCCGCCCAGCTTGAAGGGGAGGGTGGTGGACCGCCAGCTGGCGCCCCGGTCGGACGAGCGCAGGATCGCGCCGTTGCCCGGGTCCCAGCTGTTGGTGTACGTACCGGCCGCGACGTAGACCTTGTCGGGGTCCACCGAGTCGCTGGCCAGGCTCACCACCCCGGTCCAGCCCCAGTGGTCCCAGTCCACCGAGTCCAGCAGCGGCACCCAGCGCTTGCCGGACTGGTCCCAGCGGTACGCCCCGCCGATGTCGGTGCGGGCGTAGGCGAGGTTCTTCTCCTTGCGGTTGAAGACGATGCCGGGGACGAAGCCGCCACCGTCCACGCGGACGTTCTTCCAGGTGGAGGGGTCGGCCTGGGCGGTGCCCCGGGCGGGGGCGGCC
>NZ_JAEEAP010000533.1 GCF_016103465.1 Streptomyces sabulosicollis | reverse complement strand
GACCCGCACCGCACCACACGCGTCACCCACACCCCACCGAGGAACACCATGAGCCGCACCCACACCACCATCGACAGCCCCTACGGCCCCCTCACTCTCGTGGCCACCGGCACCCACCTGTCCGGCCTCTACATGGCCGAGCAGCGCCACCGCCCACCCGAGGAGACCTTCGGCGGCCCCGGCGACCCGGCCGACACCCCCTTCGCCGAGACCATCCGCCAGCTCACGGCCTACTTCGCGGGTGAGCTGACCGAGTTCGACCTGCCGCTGCACCTGGACGGCACGCCCTTCCAGCGCCGCGTCTGGAGCGAGCTGCGGGCCATCCCGTACGGCGAAACCTGGTCCTACGGCCGACTGGCCGACCGCATCGGGCAGCCGACCGCCTCCCGCGCGGTGGGCCTGGCCAACGGCAAGAACCCGGTCGGCATCATCGTCCCCTGCCACCGCGTCGTCGGCTCGACCGGCAGCCTCACCGGCTACGGCGGCGGCCTGGACCGCAAGCGGCGGCTGCTGGAGTTCGAGGCCCGGCAGGAACTGCCCGGCCTCTTCTGACGCGGGGCGGGGTGATCAGCCCCCGTCACCCACCGCGATGCGATCCAGCAGAGCAGGCAGCGCCACACTGATGGGCTCGCGAACGACCTCGTCCGCGAGCTCGTCGTACGGCGTCGGCTCGGCGTTGACGATGATCAGCCGGGCCCCGTGCTCTGCGGCCAGCCCGGCAAGCGAGGCCGCGGGCTGGACCTGGAGGCTGGTGCCGACCGCGATGAAGATCTCGCACGCCCGCGCCACCGCGACCGCTTCCGTCAGCACCTCCGGATCGAGGCTCTCCCCGAACATCACCGTGGCCGACTTCAGGATCCCGCCGCACTCCCGGCACGCCGGATCCGCCTCACCCGCCGCGACCCGCTCCAGCGCCTCGTCCATCCCGGACCGCGCCTCGCAGTGGGTGCACCGCACGGCCCGCGCGGTGCCGTGCAGTTCCAGCACCTTGCGCGCGGGCATCCCGGCGATCTGGTGCAGCCCGTCCACGTTCTGGGTGATCACCCGCACCGGCACCCCCGAGCGCTCCAGCCGGGCGACGGCCTCGTGCGCCCCGTTGGGCCGGGCGCGCAGCGCCTCGCTGTCGCGCCGCATCCGCCAGGAGCGGCGCCGGATCTCGGGGTCGGTCATGTAGTACTCGTACGTCACGAGCTTCTCGGCCTCGGGGTCCTGCCGCCACAGCCCCCGCGGACCGCGGTAGTCGGGAATCCCGGAGTCGGTGGAGATGCCCGCCCCGCTCAGGATCGCCACCAGCGGCCGGTGCGTCGTCTCGCTGCTCATGCGGCGAGCGTACGCACGCGTTGCCGCTGGTGGCGAGCGCCTTGAACCGGACGGGTAGAGTCCGGCCGGGCGCAGGTCAGGCACGGCAGGTGGTCACCGCGTCGGCGGTCAGGGGCGGTCCGGCCACGTACGAGGTGCTGGGCGCCGCCGGTCAATCCCTCGGCCTCATCACCCGCGAACCGGCTATGAGGGGCGGCGGGGTCCGCACCCGCTGGACCGTCCGGTGGCCGTCACCGGGGCGCCGTGAGCGCCGACCTCAGGTAGTCCTCCACGCGCACCGTAGGGCGGCCGAGCAGCTCAGCGAGCGTGGGGTCGACCGGTGCGAAGTCGCCATCGCGGCTGGCGGCGAAGAGGCCGGCGAGCATGTCGGCCGACGACTCGGGCACGCCATGGCCGACCAACCGCGCGCGGTAGTCGTCGTCGGAGACGGCCACGCGGCGGATCGGGCGGCCCGTCAGCCGCGTGAGGATCTCCGCGATACCGGCCATGTCGATCACCTCAGGACCGGTGAGCGCGGGGCTCAGGCCGTCCAGGACCTCGCCGGTGAGGGCGAGCACCGCCGCGTCCGCGAGGTCGGCGTGGGCGGTCCAGGCGACCGGCCCGTCCTCCGGCACGGCCAGGACGCCCGTCTCCAGCGCGCCCCTGACCAGTTCCACGGCCGATGAGACGTAGAAGCCGTTGCGCAGCGAGGTGAAGGGGACACCGGACTGCCGCAGCGCCTCCTCGGTGGCGGCGTGGTCGGGCATCGGGACGAACGACGAGGACGGGCTCGCGCCCATGTGGCTCGTGTAGAGGATCCGCTCGGCCCCGGCCCCCGCCGCGGCCGCGATGGCCGCGCGGTGGCCCCGGACGGCGTCCTCACCCGTGGTGCCCATCGAGACGACCAGGACCTTCGAGGCGCCCTCGAAGGCGTGGGGAAGGGTGTCCGGGTCGGCGAAGTCGCCCCGGCGGACGCGCACGCCGCGCGCGCCGAGGTCCCGCGCCGCCGCCACATCGCGCACGCTGACGCCGATCTCCTCGGCGGGGACGCGGTCCAGCAGCCGCTCGGCGACCATCCGGCCGAGCTGGCCATTGGCTCCGGTAACGATGATCACAGTGATCTCCTCTGCCTGTTTCCACTGATATCAAGGTCAACGTATCACTGGAAACGAAAGGGCGCTAACGCGGTGCTGTTATCGTTGGAAGCATGGAGAGGGAGGACGCCATCGCACCGGACGCGCACCACGCCACGAGCCACGAGGCGCACCGCGACCGTGACGGAAACCGCGACGGCAACCGCGACCGCATCGTCGCGGCCGCCGCCCGGCTGCTGTCGGACGGCGGTCCCGACGCCGTCTCGACCCGGGCGGTCAGCTCCGCGGCCGGGGTGCAGCCGCCGACCATCTACCGGCTCTTCGGCGACAAACAGGGCCTGCTCGACGCGGTCGTCGCGTACGGCTTCACGCAGTACCTGAGCAGCAAGACCGCCCAGGAACCCACCGATGACCCGGTCGAGGACCTGCGCGCCGGGTGGGACCTCCACATCGGCCTCGGCCTGGCCAACCCGGCGCTGTACTCGCTGATGTACGGCGGACACCGCCCCGGTGTGTCCTCACCGGCGGCCGTCGCCGCCTTCGGCATGCTCGCCCGGCTCATCCGGCGCATCGCCGAGGCGGGGCGGCTCGCCCTTCCCGAGGAGCGCGCCGCGGCGCTCGTCCACGCGGCGGGCTGCGGTACGACGTTCACGCTCATCGCCACGCCCGAGGACCGCCGCGATCCGGAGCTGTCCCGCACCGCCCGCGAGGCGGCCATCGCGGCGATCACCACGGACCCGCCCCCCGCCGCCGAGCCCGGGCCCGTCGCGGCCGCCGTCACCCTGCGGGCCGCGCTGCCCCGGACGGACGCGCTGACCGAGCCCGAACGCGGCCTCCTGCGGGAGTGGCTGGACCGGATCGCCGATCCGGCCCACACGGTGACCGGGCGGACCCGAACCCCCTAACCCGAAACCGCCAGCCGGTGCGTACGGGCCGCCAGGTCGCTGATGCGGGCCCCGTCGAAGCCGAAGACGGCGCTGCGCACCCGGTCCTCCAGCGGCTCGGTCCACTGCGGCGGGATGGCCGCCGCGCCGCACAGCACCCCCGCGACCGACCCGGCCGTGGCGCCGTTGGAGTCGGTGTCCAGGCCGCCGCGCACCGTCAGGGCGATCGTGGCCGTGAAGTCGCCCGCGCCGTAGAGCAGCCCGGCCGTGAGAACGGCGGCGTTGGGGACCACGTGGATCCAGGGCAGCCCGGCCGTCTCCCGCTCCAGCTGGGCGAGCGCGTCCGGCCACGCCACGCCCGCGTCGTGCAGGGACGCCGTCCGGCGCACCGTACGGGCCAGTCGGCAGCGCGGCGGGATCCGGTCCAGGGCGCTCTCGACGGCGGCGCGCGGACCGTCCGCCGTGAACGCGGCCGCGATCAGCGCGGCCGCCCACATCGCCCCGTACACCCCGTTGCCCGTGTGGGAGAGCACGGCGTCGCGACGGGCCATCGCGGCGGCCCGCCGCGGATCGCCGGGGTTGACCCAGCCGTGGACGTCCGCGCGGATCAGGGCGCCGATCCACTCCTGGTAGGGGTTGTCGACGGTCGCGCTCAGCGGCGGCTTCACCCCGGCCGTGAGATTGCGGTAGGCGGCCCGCTCGGCGGTGAAGGTCTGCAGGTACGGCAGCCGCAGCAGCCACACCTCGCCGACCTGCTCGGTGCTGAAGCCGGGGCCGTGGGTTTCGAGGAGGTGCAGGCCGAGGACGGAGTAGTCGACGTCGTCGTCGCGGCAGCTGCCGTGGATCCGCCCGCGGACGCAGTGCTGCCACTCGGGGCGCAGCTCGAACTCCACCGGGTCGGGCGGCGGCTCCAGCGCGGGGAGGTAGTCGGTCAGCGGGAGGGCGTCGGCGCGGCGCAGATACCGGTCGATGCGGTCGCGGGTCCAATGGGCGCCGTTCTCGACGGGTTTGCCGAGCATGTTCCCGGCGATCCGGCCGAGCCAGCCGCCGAGGATCCGGTCCGCGAGTGCGCTCCCGCTGAGGGCCATGGGTCAGGTGTACCCATCTGAGGTGGGTGTACCGGTGGGGCCGCGCCGGATAGGGTCACAGCGGCGCGACCGCCTGTGCGAATGCGAGGGGTTACGAAGGTGACGGACGCTTCGACGGAGGCTTCGGAAGGCTCGAAGGAAGCCACAGCGGGACCCAGGACATGGGCGGAGGGCCAGGCGACGCCCCCGAAGCGGGTGCTGATCGCCGCGGACAAGTTCAAGGGCTCGCTCACGGCGGTGGAGGTCGCCGAGCGCGTCACGGCGGGACTGCGCCGCGGCGCGCCCCGTGGCGGCGAGGGGCTGCGGATCGCGGCACTGCCCGTCGCCGACGGCGGGGACGGCACGGTGGACGCGGCGGTCGCGGCCGGGTTCGAACGGCGCGCGGCGCGGGTCACCGGGCCGCTGGGCGCGCCGGTGACGGCGGCGTACGCGCTGCGCGGCTCCACGGCCGTGGTGGAGATGGCGGAGGCGTCCGGGCTGCGCCATCTGCCGAAGGGGGTGTTCGCGCCGCTCACCGCGACCACGTACGGCAGCGGCGAGCTGCTGCGCGCGGCGCTGGACGCGGGCGCCCGCACGATCGTCTTCGGCGTGGGCGGCAGCGCCACGACGGACGGCGGCGCGGGGATGCTGAGCGCGCTGGGCGCGCGCTTCCTGCGGGAGGACGGTACGCCCGTCGCACCGGGCGGGGGCCCGCTGCGCGACCTCGCGACGGCCGATCTGTCCGGTCTCGACCCGCGTCTCGCCGCGACCGAGACCGTGCTGGCCAGCGATGTCGACAACCCGCTGACCGGGCCGAAGGGCGCGGCGGCGGTCTACGGCCCGCAAAAGGGCGCGGGCGAGGACGATGTGGCGGCCCTGGACGCCGCCCTCGCCCACTACGTACGCGTCCTGGAGCGCGCGGTCGGGGCGACGGCCGCCGAGTACGCCCTCGCGCCCGGCGCGGGCGCGGCGGGCGGCATCGGCTTCGGCGCCCTCGTCGGCCTGGGCGCGACCTTCCGCCCCGGCATCGAGGTGATGCTCGACGTCCTTGGCTTCCCCGCCGCGCTGGAGGGCACGGACCTGGTGATCACGGGGGAGGGCTCGCTGGACGAGCAGACCCTCCACGGCAAGGCCCCGGCGGGCGTCGCGGCGGCGGCCCGCGCGCGCGGCATCGAGGTGGTCGCGGTCTGCGGCCGCCTCGCGCTGGCCCCCGCGGTCCTGGGCAACGCGGGCATCCGGCGGGCCTACGCCCTCACCGACCTGGAACCGGACCCGGCCCGCTGCATCGCCGAGGCGGGTCCCCTCCTGGAACGCACCGCGGAACGCCTGGCGGCGGACTTTCTCGGCTGACGGCGCGCTCCCTGTCTCTTATACACCTCTGACGCTGCCGACGACTAGGCGAG
>NZ_JAEEAP010000532.1 GCF_016103465.1 Streptomyces sabulosicollis | reverse complement strand
CGCCGCGCATGGACGGGATGCTGGACGCCTTCCGCGAGGTGGCGCGGGGGCTGTCGTACGAGGCTCCGCGCATCCCGATCGTCTCCAACCTCACCGGCACCGTGGTCTCCGCCGAGGAGATCACCAGTCCCGACTTCTGGGTGCGCCACGTCCGCGAGGCCGTCCGCTTCCTCGACGGTGTGCGGACGATGGAATCCCAGGGCGTCACCACCTTCATCGAACTGGGCCCCGACGGTGTCCTGACCGCCATGGCGCAGGAGTGCGTGACCGGCGCCGACACGGCCGCCTTCGCCGCCGTGCTGCGCAAGGACCGCCCCGAGGCCGAGGCGCTGACGGCCGCCGTCGCGCGGGCGCATGTCCGTGGCGTGACGGTGGACTGGGCCGCGTTCTTCGCGGGGACCGGTGCCGGGCGCACCGAGCTGCCCACGTACCCCTTCCAGCGCGAGCGCTACTGGCTGGAGGCTCCCGCCGGGACCATCGGCGATGTGGCCTCGGCCGGTCTCGGCTCGGCCGATCACCCGCTGCTGGGCGCGGCGGTGGATCTGCCGGACTCCGAGGGCGTCCTCTTCACGGGTCGCCTCTCGCTCCGTACCCACCCCTGGCTGGCCGACCACGCCGTCATGGACACCGTGCTGCTGCCCGGCACGGCCCTGGTGGAGCTGGCGGTTCGGGCCGGTGACCAGGTCGGCTGCGATCTGCTGGAGGAGCTGACCCTCGAAGCGCCGCTGGTCCTGCCGGAGCGTGGCGGAGTGCAGCTGCGGGTCGCCGTGGACGAGCCCGAGGGCCCCGACGGGCGGCGCCCGCTGACCGTCTACTCGCGCCTTGAGGACGCTACGGACGAGCCGTGGATCCGGCACGCTTCCGGTGTGCTCACGATCTCCGGCTCCTCCGGCGCGACCACCGGCCCGGTGGAGTGGCCCCCGGCCGCCGAGACGGCTCCCACCGCGAGCACCGACCTCGAACCGCTCGCCGTGGACGGGCTGTACGACGGTTTCGCCGCGCTCGGCCTCGCCTACGGCCCGGTGTTCCAGGGGCTGCGCAAGGCGTGGCGGCGCGGGGACGAGGTGTTCGCCGAGGTGGCGCTCGACGAGGAGCGGCAGGGCGAGGCCCGGGCGTACGGGCTGCACCCGGCGCTGCTGGACGCCGCGCTGCACACGGTGGCGCTCGGCGGGTTCTTCCCGGCCGAGGAGACGGGCCGGGCGCGGCTGCCGTTCTCGTGGGACGCCGTACGGCTGCACGCGGTCGGCGCGACCGCGCTGCGGGTGCGGGTCTCCCCGGCCGGGCACGGCGCGGTGGCGCTGGAGATCAGCGACGAGGCCGGTACCCCGGTGGTGTCGGTCGGCTCGCTGGCGCTTCGGCCGCTGGACGCCGAGCAGTTCGCGGGCGCCCGTACCGCACACCACGAGGCGCTGTTCCGCATCGACTGGGCCGCGCTGCCCACGCCCGCTGAGCGGCAGCGGCCGGAGGACACCGCCCTGTGGGCCGTCCTGGACGGCTTCGGCGGTGACGATCTGAAGCTCACGGCCGCGCTGACGGACGCGGACACCGGTATCGAGGCCGAGACGTACGCGGGGCTCCCCGCGCTCGCCGAGGCGGTGGAGGCCGAGGGGATCGCACCCGATGTGGTGCTCGTGCCGTGCCTGCCCGACCTGGGCACGCCCGGGGACACCGCGGGCGCCGCGCACACGGTGGTCCGGCGGACGCTGACGCTGGTTCAGGAGTGGCTCGCGGACGAGCGGTTCGCCGACTCCCGGCTGGTGCTGCTCACGCGTGGCGCCGTGGCCGTGACCACGGGCGACGACACGGGGGCCGAGGGCGCCGAGGGCGCGCAAGGCGCCGAGGGCGTGGACGACCTGACCCACGCCGCGGCCTGGGGCCTGGTGCGGTCGGCGCAGGCCGAGCACCCGGGCCGGTTCGTCCTGGTCGACGTCCAAGGAGACATCGACCTCCACGCCGCCCTGGCGCACGGCGTCGCCACGCACGGTGTCCTGGCCCAGGGCGACCCGGCCACCGGTGCCCCCGCCCACGGCAACGCGGCCACTGGCACCGCCCACGGCGCGCTGGCTCACCGCGACCCGGCCAACGGCACCCCGGCCAACGGCACCCCGCGCCAGGGCGACCCGGCCGCCGATGACCCCGCCCACAACTCGGCCACCACCCCCCGCGGCTGGCTCCCCGGCCTCGTGGCGGCCCTGCGGACCGATGAGCCGCAGTTGGCCGTGCGTGGCGGGGTCGTCCACGCGCCGCGGCTCGCGCGGGTGGCGGCGCTGGACGGGGCGGCCGTGCCCGGGCTGGACCCGGCGGGGACCGTGCTGGTCACCGGCGCGTCCGGCACCCTGGGCGGGGTACTGGCCCGCCATCTGGTGACCGAGCGCGGCGCCCGGAGGCTGCTGCTGACCAGCCGCCGGGGCGCGGAGGCGGCGGGCGCCGCCGAACTCGCCGCCGAACTCACCGAGCTGGGCGCCGAGGTCACCTGGGCGGCGTGCGACGCGGCCGACCGCACCGCCCTGGCCGAGGTCATCGCGTCCGTCCCCGCCGACCGCCCGCTCACCGCCGTGATCCACGCGGCGGGTGTGCTCGACGACGGGATCATCGAGTCCCTCACCCCCGAGCGCGTCGACCACGTTCTCCGCCCGAAGGTGGACGCGGCGTGGAATCTGCACGAGCTGACCCGGGATGTGGACCTGTCCGCGTTCGTGCTGTTCTCCTCCGCCGCCGGTGTCTTCGGCAACCCGGGGCAGGGCAACTACGCGGCGGCCAACGCCTTCCTGGACGCCCTCGCCCAGCACCGGCGCGCCCAGGGCCTGCCCGCCGTCTCCCTGGCCTGGGGCCTGTGGGAGGACGAGGGCGGCATGGCCGCGACCCTCGCGACCGCCGACCGGCAGCGGATGAGCCGCGGCAGCATGGGCGCGCTGAGCAACGCCGAGGGCCTGGCCCTGTTCGACGTGTCGGGCCCGGCCGGACACCCGGTGCTGATCCCCGCCGCCCTGGACATCGCCGCCCTGCGCGCCCAGTCCACGGCCGGGGTCGCCCCGCTGCTGCGCGGGCTGATCCGCACCCCCGTGCGGCGGGCCGCGGCCGGTGGCGGCGGCGTGGCGGACGAGGCGGCGGGCCTCGCCGAGCGGCTCGCGGGCATGTCCGCGGCCGAGCGGGACCGCTTCCTGCTCAACCTGGTGTGCGGCCAGGTGGCCACCGTGCTCGGCTACGGCAGCGCGGCGGCGATCGAGCCCGGCGCGGCCTTCAAGGAGCTGGGCTTCGACTCGCTCACCGCCGTCGAACTCCGCAACCGGCTCGGCGCGGCCACCGGACTCCGGCTGCCCGCCACGCTGATCTTCGACTACCCGACCCCCGACGCCCTGGCCGACCATCTGCGCGCGGAACTCCCGCACGGGGACGGCGGCGGCCCGTCGGTGTTCGGCGAACTCGACCGCCTGGAAGCCGCCCTGGCGGTGGCCGCGGACGACAGCGTCACCCGCTCCAGGATCACCATGCGCCTCCAGGCGCTCCTGGCGAAGTGGAACGACGCCCAGGACGCGACCGGCGACGGCGACACCGACGACCACGACCTCGAATCCGCAACCGACGATGAGCTCTTCGACCTGCTCGACGACGAACTCGGCTCCTCCTGAACGGGAGCGTTCTGAACCCATGGAACCCATGAGCACCACCTCCCTCTTCGCAAGGAGCCGACGCAATGGTGAATAACGAGGACAAGCTCCGGGACTACCTCAAGCGCGCCACCGCCGACCTGCGTCAGGCCCGACGGCAGCTCCGCGAGGTCGAGGAGCGGCATCAGGAGCCGATCGCGATCGTCGCGATGAGCTGCCGCTACCCGGGCGGTGTGCGCACCCCCGAGGAGCTGTGGCGGCTCGTCCTGGACGGCGAGGACGCGATCTCCGGCTTCCCCACCGACCGCGGCTGGGACGTCGAATCGCTCTATGACGCCGACCCCGACCAGGCGGGGGCCAGCTATGTGAACGAGGGCGGGTTCCTCTACGACGCGGGCGGCTTCGACCCGGCGGTCTTCGGGATCTCGCCGCGTGAGGCCCTGGCGATGGACCCGCAGCAGCGGCTGCTGCTGGAGAGCTCGTGGGAGGCGTTCGAGCGGGCCGGGATCGACCCGACCGGGCTGCGCGGCAGCCGGACCGGTGTGTTCGCGGGCGTGATGTACCACGACTACACCTCGCGGCTGGACTCCGTGCCCGAGGGCGTCGAGGGCTTCCTCGGCACCGGCAGCTCGGGCTCCATCGCCTCCGGCCGGGTGTCGTACACCTTCGGGCTCGAGGGCCCGGCGGTCACCGTGGACACGGCGTGCTCGTCGTCGCTGGTCACCCTGCACATGGCGGTGCAGGCGCTGCGCAACGGCGAGTGCTCGCTCGCGCTCGCGGGCGGCGTCACCGTGATGGCCACCCCCTCGACGTTCACCGAGTTCAGCCGGCAGCGCGGGCTCGCCGCCGACGGTCGCTGCAAGCCCTTCGCCGCCGCCGCGGACGGCACCGGCTGGGGCGAGGGCGTGGGCATGCTGCTGGTCGAGCGGCTGTCGGACGCGCGTAGGAACGGCCACCCGGTGCTGGCCATCGTCCGGGGCTCGGCGATCAACCAGGACGGCGCGTCCAACGGTCTGACGGCGCCCAACGGCCCGTCCCAGCAGCGCGTCATCCACCAGGCGCTCACCAACGGCCGCCTCTCCGCGGCCGATGTGGACGCCGTCGAGGCCCACGGCACCGGTACCACGCTCGGCGACCCGATCGAGGCCCAGGCGCTGCTCGCCACCTACGGCCAGGAGCACACCGAGGACCGTCCGCTGCTGCTCGGCTCGATCAAGTCCAACATCGGGCACACCCAGGCCGCGGCCGGTGTCGCCGGAATCATCAAGATGGTCATGGCCATCCGCCACGGCGTCCTGCCCAAGACGCTGCACATCGACGAGCCGACCCCGCATGTGGACTGGTCGGCGGGCGCGGTGTCGCTGCTCGCCGAGACCACACCGTGGCCGGAGACCGACCACCCGCGCCGGGCCGCCGTGTCCTCCTTCGGCTTCAGCGGCACCAACGCCCACACCATCCTGGAGCAGGCCCCCGCCGAGGAAGCCGAGGAAGCCACCGAGGAACCGGCGGCCCCGGCGAAGCGGCTGGACGTCGTGCCGTGGGCGGTGTCGGGCAAGAGCGCGGCGGCGCTGCGCGCCCAGGCCGAGCGGCTGCTGGCCCACCTCGAGGCCGACCCGTCCCCGAGCCCGGTGGACGTGGCACTCTCGCTGACCACCACCCGGGCCCAGCTCGACCACCGCGCCGTGGTGCGCGGCCACGGCCGCGAGGAGCTGATGGCCGGGCTGACCGCCCTCGCCGAGGGCGGTATGGCGGCGGGTGTCGCGCAGGGCTCCGTGGTCGGTGGCCGCACGGCCTTCGTGTTCCCGGGGCAGGGGTCGCAGTGGGCCGGTATGGCGGTGGGGCTGATGGATGCCTCGCCCGTCTTCGCGGCTCGTATCGAGGAGTGTGCGGGGGCGCTGGCGGAGTTCACCGACTGGTCGTTGGTGGATGTGTTGCGGGGTGCGGAGGGTGCGCCGTCGCTGGAGCGGGTGGATGTGGTTCAGCCGGTGTTGTTCGCGGTGATGGTGTCGTTGGCGGAGTTGTGGCGTTCGCTGGGTGTGGTGCCGTCCGCGGTGGTCGGTCACTCGCAGGGTGAGATCGCGGCGGCGTGTGTGGCGGGGGTTTTGTCGCTGCGGGACGCGGCGCGTGTGGTGGCGTTGCGCAGTCAGGCGATTGGCCGGGTGCTGGCGGGTAGGGGCG
>NZ_JAEEAP010000531.1 GCF_016103465.1 Streptomyces sabulosicollis | reverse complement strand
GTGTATAAGAGAGAGCCTTCTCATCCACCTCGAGAGAACCGTCGAGAGAACCGGAGTACCCATGACGCCGCGCCGCACCTCCCTGCCGCTGCGCACCGCCGCGATACCCGCCGCCATGGCGCTCACCACCGCGCTGGCCTTCCTGCCCACCACCGCCACCGCTCTCGGCCGGGACGGCCACGCCTCGGCCGCCGCCACGGCCGACGGTCCGTCCCTGAGCTATGTCGTCAACACCCGCCCGGGGCAGGATCCGTCCCGGATCCGCAAGGCCATCGCCCAGGCCGGCGGCACGGTCGTCGTCGCGTACGACCGGATCGGCGTCATCGTCGTCCACTCCGCCAACCCGGACTTCGCCAAGACCGTCCGTAAGGTGCGCGGCGTCTCCTCCGCCGGGAACACCCGCACCGCCCCGCTGCCCGCCCAGTCCACCGACGACATCGACACGCCGAAGCTGCTGAGCGAGAAGCAGCGGCAGGCGGTGGCGGCGAAGGCGAAGGCCGGGCAGGACCCGCTGGAGCCGCTGCAGTGGGACCTGCCGGCGATCAAGGCGGACAAGGCGCACGAGAAGAGCCTGGGCAGCCGCAAGGTCACCGTCGGGGTCATCGACACCGGTGTGGACGACACCCACCCCGATCTGGCGCCGAACTTCGACCGTAAGGCGTCCGTCAACTGTGTGACGGGCAAGCCGGACACCGCCGACGGCGCCTGGCGGCCGACCGCCGAGGAGTCCCCGCACGGCACCCACGTCGCGGGCGAGATCGCCGCCGCGAAGAACGGCGTCGGCGTCACCGGCGTGGCCCCGGGCGTCAAGGTCTCCGGGATCAAGGTGTCCACGACGGCCGGGTTCTTCTACACCGAGGCGGTCGTCTGCGGCTTCGTCTGGGCCGCCGAGCACGGCGTGGACGTCACCAACAACAGCTATTACACCGACCCGTGGTACTTCAACTGCACCACCGACCCGGACCAGAAGGCCCTGGTCGAGGCGGTGCGCCGGGCCTCGTCCTACGCCGAGCGCCGGGGCGTGGTCAATGTGGCCGCGGCGGGCAACGAGAACTACGACCTGACCTCGGACACCATCACCGACCCCTCCAGCCCCAACGACACCACCCCCGGCGACCGGGAGGTGGACCCGAGCGTCTGCCTGGACATCCCGACCCAGCTGCCGGGCGTCGTCACGGTCGCCTCCACCGGCGCCAAGGGGCTCAAGTCCTCGTTCTCCAACTACGGCCTGGGGATCATCGACATCGCGGCCCCCGGCGGCGACAGCACCGCCTACCAGAAGCCGGAGCCCCCGGCCACCAGCGGCCTGATCTACAACACGCTGCCGGGCGGGCAGTACGGCTACATGGCGGGCACGTCGATGGCCTCCCCGCACGTGGCCGGTGTCGCGGCGCTCATCAAGAGCACCCATCCGCACGCCTCCCCCTGGCAGGTGAAGGCGCTGCTCAAGGCCGAGGCCGATGACCTCGCCTGCCCGACGCCGTACGACATCGACGGCGACGGCACGGTCGACGCGGTGTGCGAGGGCGGCGAGCGGTACAACGGCTTCTACGGCGCCGGGCTCGCGGACGCCCTGGACGCCGTCGAGAAGTGACCGGCTGACACAATGCACGGGCCGCCGGGCGGAGCAGCCGCCCGGCGGCCCGTACGTGTTCCCATGACGCCGCGAGAGGACCCCGCTTCCGTGCACCGTGACGAGTCCTGGGGACCGCTGCCGCCGCGGTCGGCCTTCTCGCTGCTGATCCGGTTCACGCTGACCGTGCTGCTGCTGCCGCCGTGGTGGGCGCTGATCGTGGTGATCTTCCTCTGCTTCATCGCCTTCGGGATCGTGGCCGAGATCCTTACGGTGATCCCCGGGTTCGAGAAGGGATTCCTCGGCCTGATCGACAAGTTCGGGGACAGCGTGAAGATGTGGCCCGCCTGGTGCGTGACGTACCCGGAGCTGCGGCACGAGGGCGACGCGGCCTTCTACCGGGCCCGGGTCGACAGGCGCATCGCCTCCTGGACCGCCAAGGAATTGGCCGCCCAGAAGGCCAAGAAGGCCCCGCCGCCGGGCCCGCACGACATCCCCGTGCGCGAGTACCGCGGTGTGGGCGCGGGCTATGTGGTCGAGGCGGCGCGCGCCCGGGGCTGGGAGCTGAGCCATGACCGCCCCTCGGACCCGCTGCGTGTGGTCCGGCTCAGGCGGCTGCCGGTCACGGCCTGACGAGGGCCACGGGCTGACGGGGCCACGGCCTTACGGGCGTTATGCGCGGACGAACGTGACGGCCTTAGGGGCGTCATGGGCGGACGGACGTCACGGCCTTACGAGCGTCACCGCCTTACGGACGTCACGGCCTTACGGGCGTCACGGGCGGATGGACGTCACCGCCTTACGGGCGTCACGGGCTGATGAGCGCCCGTTCCGGCACGGGGCGGCGGGACCGCGCCGTGCGTCGCTCCCGCCGCCAGCAGCCACTGGGCGGCTATATACGTGGCCATGATCCAGAACTGGGGCACCGGCGGCCGTGGCCAGTCGGCGAGCCCGGCCGCGATCAGGGTGTCGGAGAGCATGAACAGCGCCCCGCCGGCCCCGGTCCGCACACCCGCCCCGAGCGCGGCCAGCGCCATGACCGTCAGCAGCAGGCTGTAGCCCGCCACGGGAAGCCGCAGATGCGGGGCGAGGCCGGGCCACAGCAGCGCCACCGTGCCCAGCCACGCGGCCCCGTACCCGGCGGCCACCCAGGGCGCCGTACGGGGCCGTCCGGCGCGGGCGAACAGCGCCAGATAGCAGAGGTGCCCGGCCGCGAAGCACCCCATCCCGGCCAGGAACGCGGTCTCGCCGCCGAGCTGCAGCAGCACATCGCCCGCGCAGCCGCACAGCAGCGCGACCGGGAGCGGCCAGGGCCCGCCGCGGCCCTGGGCCCATAGGGCGAGCACGGGCATCAGGGCGGGCTTGGTGAGATGGACGACGGTGGTGGCGTTCAGCAGCAGCGCGCCCAGGTGAACGGAAATCAGCAGCGCGAAGAGAACCCGCAGGACCGTCGTCGCACGCCCCGCGGGGACCGTCAGGCGTCCTGCGGGGACCGTCGCGCGCCTTGAGGAGGCCGTCACCGCACGCTCTCGCCGACCGGCTCCGGCCGCCCGGCCTCCGGGGGTCCGGCCTCCGAGGCGGGCGCGGGCTGCCAGCCCGGGCCCCGGAAGACCCGGCCCGCCCGCTCGCGCCAGTCCCGCGCCGCCGCGATGTCGCGGGCGATGGCCGCGTACTCGTGCGTGGCCACGCGCAGCGGGTTGTAGGTGTTGATGTTCTTCGTCAGGCCGTAGACGGGCCGCTCGGTCTCGGGGACGAACGAGCCGAAGAGCCGGTCCCAGACGATGAGGATGCCCCCGAAGTTGCGGTCCAGGTAGCCGCCTTGGGAGGCGTGGTGGACGCGGTGGTGCGAGGGGGTGTTGAAGACGAACTCGATCGGGCGCGGCAGGGTGCCGATCCGCTCGGTGTGGATCCAGAACTGGTAGACGAGGTTCACCGACGAGCAGAACGCCACCGCCGCCGGGTGCACCCCGAGCGCGATCATCGGCACGTAGAACGGCCAGACGGTCCAGGTGGTCCACGGCTGCCGCAGGGCGGTGGTGAGGTTGAACTTGCGGCTGGAGTGGTGCACCACATGGCACGCCCACAGGATGCGGATGACGTGGTGCCCGCGGTGCGACCAGTAGTAGAAGAAGTCCTGGGCGAGCAGCATCAGCGGCAGCGTCCACCACACCACCGGCACGCGCAGCGGGGTGAGTTCGTAGACGGCGGCGTAGATCGCCACGATCGGGATCTTCCACAGCAGATCGAAGACGAGGCTGCCGAGCCCCATGGTGACGCTGGTCGCGGCGTCCTTCGCCGCGTAGCCCTCGGCGTCCTCGTCGGGGTGGAAGCGGTAGCTCACCATCTCCACGACGGCGAGCAGGACAAAGGCCGGTATCGACCACATCACGGCATTGGGCAGGTGCGGCATGTCCGCAACATAGAACCGCCCGTAAGGCCGCCGCTAGGGGTGGTTACCAACAAGTATGGTAGATGCGGCGTCAACAACAGGTCTCGCCCCGGACGCCATGGCCGATTAAGATCCCCCGCTGTGCGCAGAGCCAGAGAACGGTTCCGGACCGGCGGCATAGCCTTCGCCTGCCTGCTGTCAGCGCTCACCACGGGGTGCTCCTCCGGGTCGGGCGGCGATGACTCCCCCTCAGCCCTGATGGACGCGGTCGGACACGTCTCGATCGCGGGCGCGACGGGGGCCCAGGTCTCCTATCTCGACGCCGCCCGGGTGCGCTCCCTGGAGAAGGGCGACTCCCAGCGGTTCCGCGCCGTCGGCCAGGCGGGCAGTCCGCTGATGACGGGCTACCGCTTCAACGCCCATGCCTACGGGCTCGATCCGGACATGATCGACACCGATGTGACCAATGGATACGCCGGGCACTGGCAGGGCTCCTTCGACGCGGACCGCGTCACCGCCAAGCTCAAGGGGGGCGGATTCGCCCGGCGCACCTGGCACGGCGAGACGGTCTGGACGAAGGAGGGAATCACCCTCCAGGTCTCCAAGGACGAGATCTCCTTCGGCTACGCCGGAAAGGGCCTGTCGGCGGTGCGCCCGGCCAAGGGCAAGTCCCTGGCGGACGACCCGGATTACCGGGCGCTGGGCGACTGTCTGGGCGATGTCTACCGCGTCGACTTCGGCGCGAAGGATCCCAAGGACGCGGTGCGCCTCTCGGCCACCGGACAGCAGGCGAAGTCCGCGAAGCAGACATCCGGGGTCATCTGCGCCCTGACCGATGGCAAACGGACCGCCGAACGGGCCGCCAAGCGCCTGAAGTCCGTCATCGAACAGCGGGCCCCGCGCTACGACGGCGCCAAGGTGACGGTTCTCACCGGGGATTCGCCCGGGGTGAAGGTGACGGTGCCCGACCGCCCGGGGGACAAGCGCGCCGGTCGCCTCCTCATCAGTGACGTCGACCTCCAGCTGGCCCTGTCCAGGCTCTGACCCGCCGCGGGGTCCGACGCCGCGTCAACCCGGGGCGGCCGACGTCGGACCGGCCCGCCGGTCAGGGTTGTCGGTGACGGCCCGTATCCTCATGGACCATGCTCGAAGACCGCACGGCAGCCGCCCCGCACCCCGCCCCGCCGTCCTCCTGGCCGGCCACCTATCCGCAGGGGTACGCGGTCGTCGACGTGGAGACCACCGGCCTCGCCCGCGACGACCGGATCGTCTCCGCGGCGGTCTATCAGCTCGACGCCCACGGCACCGTGCAGGACCACTGGTACACACTGGTCAATCCGCAGCGCGATCCGGGCCCGGTGTGGATCCACGGCCTCACCGAGGAGATGCTCGCGGGCGCCCCGCGCTTCCCCGAGATCGCCGCAGAGCTCTCCGAGCGCCTGGCCGACCGCGTCCTGGTGGCGCACAACGCCGCCTTCGACTGGTCGATGCTCGCCCGCGAGTACGCCCGCACCCGCGGCGCCGCGCCGGTTCGGCAGCGGCTGTGCACCATCGCCCTCTCCAAGGAGCTGGGCCTGCCGCTGCCCAACCACAAGCTGGAGACCCTCGCCGCGCACTACGGGGTGGTGCAGCGGCGCGCCCACCACGCCCTGGACGACGCCCGGGTGCTCGCCGAGACCTTCCGGCCGAGCCTGCACCGGGCCGCCGAGACCGGGCTGCGGCTGCCGCTGCTGACCTGCCAGCCGCTCACCGAGTGGTCCGACGGCCCGGCGATCGGCCACCAGCGGTCGTACCGGCAGACCTGGCGCCCCAGCCGCAAGCGCCCCGCCTGCCCCTACCC
>NZ_JAEEAP010000530.1 GCF_016103465.1 Streptomyces sabulosicollis | reverse complement strand
CCGCGCCCGCGCCCGCCGCCGTGCCTCCGCCCTCGGCCCGCCCCGCGCGTGGGCCGGGGGGCGAGATCCCCGGCAGCGGTGGCGTCCGGGAGGTGCTCGCGGCGGGCGGGGCTCCCGAGGCCCTGGCCGGGAAGGTCGCCGAAACGCTCGGGGAGCACGCCGCCGAGGCGCTGCGCGAGGACCCTTGGCAGTTGCTGGCCGTGCCCGGTGTACGCCCCGACCAGGCGGATGGCTTCGCCCGCTCCCTCCTCGGCCCGGCCTGCGAGCCCGGCGACGAGCGCCGTGCGCTGGCGCTCACCGGCTGGCTGCTGGAGCGCGCCGCCCTCGAAGGCCACACCGCGCTGGAGTCGTCCGCTCTGCGCGAGGCGCTCGCCAAGGTGTCCGTGCCGGACCCGGACGAGGCACTGCGCACCGCGATCGCGGAGGGCGCGGTGCTGGTCTTCCAGGACGCCCTCGACGCCCCGGCGGGGGCCCGTCCCCGGGCCGCCGAGGGCGAGGACGAGAACGCCGAACAGCCGGTGCGGGTGCTGTTGGGGCTGGACCGCTACGCCCTGGCGGAGGAGAGCCTGGCCGACGGTCTCGCCCGGCTGGCGAGCACCTTCGCCCCGTCACAGGACGGCGAGGCACCGGTGGGCGACGCCGAGTGGGAGGCCGCGGCCGCCGCCGCGCCGTCCGCCTCCGCCGCGGAGCTCATCCGTGCGGTCGCGGGCCACGGCCTGGTCGCCCACAGCGGTGGCGAGGCGGCGCGCGCCGAACCGGCGGCCCTGGTGGCCGCAGCCCGCGCCCTGGGTCTGCGGGCCTACGCGGCCGCGCACACCGAGGACGGCAGGCGGCGGCTGGCCGCCGCACTGAGCGAGGCCCCGGGCACCGGCCCGGACGCGGCCCCGGAGGCAGCCCCGGAGGCCGCCTCTGCGGCCGTCACGGTCGCCGGGTTGCTGGCCGACGCCGAGGGCCCCGGACGCGATGAGGAGGGCGCACTGGCGCTCGATCTGCTCGCCGTGCTGGACGCCCCGCAGCTCGATGTGGAAACGGCCGCGATGCTCGTCGAGTCGCTGCCGGACGGCGCCCGTCTGGTGCTGAGCGGCGACCCCGGGGTGCTGTGGTCGGCCGGTCCCGGCCGGGTCTTCGCGGACCTGGTGGCGGCCCGCCGCTGCCCGCAGGTCGTCTCCCGCATCCCCGACCCGGGCCCCATCGGCGAGCTGGTCTCGGGCATCGGGATCGGCGAGCTCAACCAGGTGGAGGCGCCCGGTAAGGAGGTCGTGATCGTGCCCGTGCGGGACGCGGGCGAGGCGGTGCACCGCACCGTGCAGCTCGTCGCCGACTCGGTGCCCCGTGCGATCGGCGTCCCGACCGAGCAGACCCAGGTGATCACCCCGGGCCACGGCGGCGCGGCCGGTACCCGCGCGCTCAACGCCGCGCTGAAGAACCGCCTCAACCCCGGCCCCGGCCGGTTCGGCGGCTTCGACCCGGGCGACCGCGTGGCGTACACCCCGGCCCCGGGCCGTACGGTGCCGGGCACGGTGGTCTCGGCGGACGCCGAGGGGCTGCGTCTGGACTGCGCGGGCACCGCCGTCGTGGTGCCGCGCGAGGAGGTCGGTGAACTGGTGCGGCACGGCTGGGCCCTCACCGCGCACCAGGCGGCGGGAGCGCGCTGGCCCGCGGCCGTGGTCGTGCTCCCGGGCGACGCCACGGCGGGGCTGACCCGCGCCTGGGTCTACACGGCCTTCGGCCGCGGTGAGCGCCACCTGTCGGTGGTCCACGGCGCGGAGGCGGCGCTGCCGCGAGCGGTGGCGGAAACCCCCTTCAAGGACCGCACCACCCGACTGCGCGCCCTTCTCCAGGCCCAGGTCCCACCCGCGCCCACTGGCTGACGGAGCGCCCAGGGCCAGGTCCCGGCACACCTCGACCCCGGACCGCCCGGCCTCACGGCCGAGCGATCCGGGGCCGAGCGGCTCCGGATCTCCGGCCTCAGCTGCCCGGCTCGAGCACCTCCAGGTCGTCCTCGTCTTCGTCCTCGAGCTCCTCGTCGAAGACCGAGCTCATGTCGAAGCGGCACACGACCATGTGCGGATCCGCCTGGTCGAAGGGGGCGGAGAGCCACTCCCCCGGCTCCGGGGGCTCCTCGGCCGCCACCACCCAGAGCGTGGAGTCGCCCTCCTCCAGGCCGAACTCCTTGTGGCGAGAGGAGATCTCGTCCGGCTCGAACTCGCCGAAGACCACCCCCAGGGCGGCGTGCACGCTCTCCCCGGCGGCCGCCCCGCCACCCTGCTTGTCGTCCCCTGTGTCGATGTCCGGATCCAGGTCGGCGATCCGCTGCGCCTGCGAGAGCAGCCGCTGCGGTTCGGCGACGACGTAGTCCCTGCGGATCAGCACGCTCAGCGCGCTCGGCTCCTCCGGCCCGGCGTAGGCGGGGAGGCGGTCGTCACCAGGGATTTCGAAGGGCGTCACCTCGTCGTAGGCGTCATAGAGCAGCTCGTCGTAGACCTCGGCTGCCGCGGCCAGTTCGTTGAACGCGGCGTAGACGGCCGGATCGCCTTCCCCCGACCGGCGTTCGACAGCGTCGAGGTGACGATCCAGTGCGGCTTTCACCGCTTCAGCGGCGGCACGTACCTCGGCAGCGGATGGCTGCGCAGCATCAGACATAGTGCAGACGCTATCCGTAGCAGGGCAGTTCCCGCACAATAGATGCGATGCCGGAATACGAATTCTGTGATGTGTATGTGCCGCGCGGCGTTTCCCGCAAGGCCACTACCCGCCTGCTCACCGACCATGCCGAGTACGGACACTGGGAGTTGGATCGCTTGAGACTCAACCCCGACGGCAGCCGCAGAGTGCGACTGCGGCGCCGGATCATCCGCCAGCTTCGGGCGACCTGGTAGCGGGCCGGAACAACACCGGGCGGGCCCCGCTGGCCGCGGGGCCCGCCCGGAGTGACGCCACGTTCACCCTGCGTAGGAGACGCGGTGTGTGGTGTGTGATGCGGGGCGTGTGATGCGCGGCGCGTGAGGTGCGGTGCACGGTGGGTGGCGCGGTGGGGCCACCCACCGGCAGCTGTCAGCACCCCTCAGCGCGAGGTGTGATCAGCGCTGTGCGGCCCGGGCCCGGCGGTAGAGCACCGTGCCGGCCAGCAGCATGCCCGCGGCGGCCGGAATGGCCAGCTCGACGGGGCCGGCACCGGTGTGCGCCAGCTGCTCCTTGCTGCCGAGGTTCGCGGACGGGTCGAGGCCGTGGACGCCCGTGTGCTCGGCCTGGTGCCCCTGCGAGGAGTCTCCGGGCTGCTCCGAGCCACCACCGGGGTTCGAGCCCCCGGGGTTGCTCGGGTTACCGGGGTTGCCAGGATTGCCGGGGTTGCCGGGGTTCCCAGGGTTACCGGGGTTCCCGGGCTGCCCCGGATTGCCGGGGTTACCAGGGTTCCCGGGGTTACCAGGGTTCCCCGGGTTCCCCGGGTTCCCGGGGTTCCCCGGATTGCCGGGCTCCCCCGGCTCCCCCGGCTCCCCCGGGTTCTCCGGCACCGCCGGCACCGTCTCACCGCAGTCGCCGCCACCACTGCTGTTCCCGTACCCGACCGCGCTGATGTTGTTCCCGCACACGTTGACCGGAACGCCGATCGGGGCCTGGATGTTGTTGCCGGAGCCGATGCCCGACGAGCCGCTGCTGCTGCCCTGCGCCTGCGAGCCGCCGGACTGCGAGCCGCCACCGCCGGACGAGTCACCCGAGCCGCCCGAGCCGCCGCCGGACCGGGCGCCGCACTCGGCCCCGCCGGCGCCGTTGAAGACGCCGACGATGCTCACCGTGTTGCCGCACAGGTTCACCGGTACATGCACCGGGACCTGGATGTTGTTGCCCGAGACGACGCCCGGCGAGTGTGCGGCGCCACCGTCGGCCCCCGAACCCGCCGCGTGGGCATAGCCGCCGGTCACGGCGAGAACGCCGCTCGCCGCGGCTACGGTGATCAGGCCCTTTTTCGCAACCTGTCGCATAACTGTCTGCTCCCCTAGCCTTCCGTCCCGGCCGGAGTACGCGCGGGCGATCTCGCCCGCACCCCCATCCCCGAGCGGCCCGGAGCGCGCACACTCCGAGACCGCCCGGGATCACACTCCGGTGGACCGTGACCCGATGTCACGTGATCGATGCGGTAGTTGCCGAAGGCGGGGCACAGCACCACCCCCTTGTCGGCATCGCGGCCCGGTTACGAGCCGCACACACCATGTAACGAGGAGGGAGCAATCAAGCTATCAAGCTACGACACCATTCACCCTTTTTGGTCCCTTCGGTATGTGTGATCGATTAGGCCGATCGAGTCAGCCTCCCAGCAGGCCCGGCGACCCCTCAGCAAGGCTCGCGGACGTCCGGGAACCGGCTCAGCAGGCGTCCAGGAACCGGTCCAGCACCCGCACACCGAACTTCAGCCCGTCCACCGGCACCCGCTCGTCGACCCCGTGGAACATCCCGGCGAAGTCCAGCTCCGGGGGCAGCCGCAGCGGCGCGAAGCCGAAGCAGCGGATGCCGAGGTCGTCGAAGGACTTCGCGTCCGTACCGCCCGAGAGGCAGTACGGCACGGCGCGGGCGATCGGGTCCTCGGCCTTCAGCGCCGACTGCATGGCCTCCACCAGCGCCCCGTCGAAGGTGGTCTCCAGCGCCTTGTCCGCGTGTACGTCCTCCCGCTTGACCCGCGGGCCGAGGATGCGGTCGAGGTCGGCCAGGAACTCCTCCTCGAACCCCGGCAGGAAGCGCCCGTCCACATGTGCCGTGGCCTGCCCCGGAATGACGTTGACCTTGTAACCGGCGCTGAGCATGGTCGGGGCGGCGGTGTTCTGGAGCGTGGCCCCGATGATCTTCGCGATGCCGCCCAGCTTGGCGAGCGTCTCGTCCATGTTCTCCGGGTCGAGCGGGGTGCCGAGCGCGTCGGACAGCTCGTCCAGGAAGGACCGTACGGTCTTGGTCACCCGGATCGGGAACTTGTGCCGCCCGAGCCGCCCGACCGCCTCGGTCAGCTCGGTGATGGCGTTGTCGTTGTTGGTCATCGAGCCGTGACCCGCGGTGCCGTCCACCGTGAGCCGCATCCAGTGCATGCCCTTCTGGGCCGTCTCGATCAGATAGAGCCGCAGCTGCTCGTTGACGGTGAAGGAGAAGCCGCCGACCTCGCCGATCGCCTCCGTCACGCCCTCGAAGAGGTCGGGGTGGTTGTTGACCAGGTGCTTGGCCCCGTAGACCCCGCCCGCCTCCTCATCGGCGAGGAAGGCCAGCACGATGTCGCGCGGGGGCTTGCGGCCGCTGCGCAGCCGCTCCCGGACGACCGCGAGCGTCATCGCGTCCATGTCCTTCATGTCCACCGCGCCCCGGCCCCAGACGCAGTCGTCCACGATCTCGCCGGAGAAGGGATGGTGGGTCCAGTCCTCGGCATTGGCCGGTACGACGTCGGTGTGGCCGTGGATGAGCAGCGCGGGCCGGGACGGATCCTCCCCCTCGATCCGCGCCACGGTCGACGCCCTGCCCTTGTGCGACTCGAAGATCTGGGGTTCGAGCCCCACCTCGGCCAGCTTCTCGGCGACGTACTCGGCGGCCGCGCGCTCACCGGGGCCGGAGTGGTCGCCATAGTTACTGGTGTCGATCCGGATCAGGTCACGGCAGAGGTCGACCACCTCGTCCTCGCCCCTGACCGTCCCGGTCGTCGTCGCGTCCGAAAGCGACTCACTCACGATGCCTCCTCGTCGTTGCGCTGCCGTGGTAAGCCCGGCGGCGGGCCCCCTCGGCAGGGGTCACCCGCCCATCCTCCTCCGCTCGCCCGCCCAGCCCAAGGCGGTAATA
>NZ_JAEEAP010000052.1 GCF_016103465.1 Streptomyces sabulosicollis | reverse complement strand
CCCTCGGACCCGCCTCGGACGCGAGAGGCTTTCACCGGCGTATGCCAGGTGGACATGCTTCCCGCAAGCGCCGGTGGTGTCCAGAAATACCTCTCCCTTCCCCACCGTATTCGGCCATGAGCGCTTTCGGTCGGGCGGCACGCGCCCCACTCATCAGCCCATGGCCTTGGCCCATATCCCGGGGTCGACCGGCCCCTCCCCAGGACAGAGCCCCATATGATAGCGCGCGCCCATCGCTCCACCACCAGGAAACCCCACATTCACCTTCGCCCTGAAGGCGCCTCTGATTCGGCCATACCTGGCCGATATCCAGCTTGCCGCTCGTCCTGACGTGGCCTGGATAATTCTGCCGTCGCCGCCGTGACCTGCCAGAGCGGCGCCGCGGTCCGGGGAGGGTCCATTTTCGCCTTCCCGTCTGCTCCATCGGATCCACCTCGGTTTCCCTCTGTTCCTCTCCGCTCCTCCCTGTTCCAACGCACCCGCCAGGAATTCAGTGATGGTCATGCGCGCTCGTGGAACGGTTCGGCACCTTTCCGGCATCAAGCGAAGACACCCTGGGAGACACACGTGAGAAAGCTGAAGCTGGGCAAAAGATCGACCCGAATGGGATTCGCGCTGGCGGTCGGCTTATTGATGGTGAGCGGCCTGACGGCCACGTCGGCCGGCGCCGCGTCGTCCTCGGCCAACGCCTCGCCCGAGCTGGGCGTTCGTTTCTACCCCGACGGCGACGGCCAGTGCGACGGGCCGACGAATCCGCCGGAGCGGTGGGTCACCGCGCCCGACTGGTCCACCGCCATCCGCCTGGACACCGACAATCGCGCGGGCGGCTGCCAGCTGGCCTTCGGCATCTACGACCCGTCGAACTCCCTCGCGGGCCTGACCGCCACCTACACCTGGGAGCCGGAGCCCGGCAGCGACGACAGCCAGTGTCAGAACGGGGGCACGCACGCGATCCCGATCAAGCCGTTCAAGACCTTCGGCGACAACATCCGGGTGGACACCGACGGCCGAGCGGGCTGGTGCAACCTCACCTTCGCCCTCTCCGGTCGCTCGGACATCGGCCTCGACGTGCAGTTCTACGGAGACGGCGGCGCCGACGCCGGGGGGCAGTGCAAGAACTACCGCCCCAAGGACACCTACGACACGGCCTATGAGGGCCACTCCGTGACCGTGAGCGACGACACCGACGGCCGCGCCGGCGGCTGCTACCTGTCGCTCCGCCTGAACCGCCTGTTCTAGGCTTCCAGGCCGCTGAGCCTCTCGGCCCCTCGGCTTCTTGGCCCCTCGACCTCTCGGCTTCTTGGCCTCTCCGAGGCATCACCCCGCCGGTGAAACCGGCCGCCGCCCGCTGACCCCGCCGTCCATCGACGGGCCAGTGGGCCGCCCGAGAGCGGCCCGTATCAGCGATCCCGGGCCATCCGCCCATCGGGGGCCTTCGCGGTCAGCGGGTGGAACGGGCAGTTGCGCAGCCGGAGCTCGGTGGGGGCTTGCCGGACGGGCTCATAGCCGTACGCGTCCAGCAGGCGCTCGCAGACGGTCAGCCCGCGTTCGGGGCCCAGGCGGCCCGGGCGGGTCTCGTCCCGCGCGGCCTCGCCCATCCGCCGGCCGCGCCGCTCGGCGGCCCGCACCGCCGGCGGCGCGGCGCTTTCGTCGGTCCCCTCGGTGAGGACCGCGTCCAGCAGCAGGTCCGCCAGGAGTTCATGGCGCCGCTCGGGGATGCGACCGAGATCTGAGCGTCGGTGGGTTCGTACACCTTCGGCCGTCTGCCGACCTTCCGGATCCCGCCGGGCGTTTCATAGCGGGCGCCCAGCAGCCCGGCGTCGGTCGAGCTTGTCGAGGTGGAAGGCGGCCAGCTTGCGCGAGATGCCGACGCTGGCGGCGGCCTCGTCACGGGTGACCGCGCGGCCGGCGCGCCCGGATGATGAGTCCGGCGATATCGACCTGGCCGCCGCGGAGGCCGCGTCCCGGCCAGTTCCTCAACGCCCTGGGCATCTCCACCTCGTCGGAGAGTCTGCGCGGCACACCGGGCCGGATGGCCCGCGCCTATGCCGAACTGTTCAGCCCGCGCCCCTTCGACCTGACCACGTTCCCCAACGACGAGGGCTACGACGAACTCGTCCTGACCCGCCGCATTCCCGTCCGGTCGGTGTGCGAACACCATCTGCTGCCGTTCGTCGGCACCGCCCACGTCGGCCATCTGCCCGGCGGCCGCATCCTGGGCCTGTCGAAGCTGGCCCGCGTCGTTGAGCACTTCGCCTGCCGCCCACAGGTCCGGGAACGCCTGACCAAGCAGGTCGCCGACCGGCTTCAGACCCATCTGGAGCCCAAGGGCGTCGGTGTGGTGATCGAGGCCGAGCACTCCTGTATGACCCTGCGCGGCGTCCAGGCCACCGGATCGAGCACCATGACCTCCCTCCTGCTCGGGCTGCTGCGTTCCGACGCCCGCTCGCGCGCCGAATTCCTGGCCCTGACCGGCGCGGCCTAGTGCGGCGATCGCACCCGATGGCGGCGCGCCGCGTCGTCAAGAGTTGGCGAGCGCCAGTACCGGCATCCCGGACATGCCTCCAACTCTGAAGCGGGGCGATCGATACATCCGCGGCGGTGCGGCCAAGCCAAGGGCTTTCATTCAACTAGTGAATTCAGCAAGGCTCTTGACCAACGAGGGCGGGGTCCAAGACAGTCGTTCCGTGTGAGCGCTCTCTCGACCCCATGGGCGCTCGCTCTGCCCACTGTGCCCGAGTTCCCGTAGCCCGATCTCCCATCACCCCCACGCCAGGAGGGGGCTACGGGGGCTCGCACATCCGGGCACCGCTGTTCCTTCGGACGAAAGCAGCCCCCCACATGTTCAGGATCACTTCCTCAGCTACGACGGCGGAGGCCAAACCCCGCCGCCGACGACGACGCGTTCTGGCCTTCGTGGCCGCCCTGTCGCTTCCGGTGACCGGACTGCTGGCTCTCACGGTGTCCTCCAACACCGCCGCCGCGGGCGAGCCCGCGGCCGAGGCCGAGTGGACCACCGTCTTCCAGGACGACTTCGACGGCGCGGCGGGCACCGGTCTGAACAGGAACGACTGGCTGTACGACATCGGCACCGGCTACCCGGGCGGCGCCGCGAACTGGGGCACCGGCGAGATCGAGTCGGTCACGGACTCCACCGACAACGTCTACCACGACGGTGACGGGCATATGGTGATCAAGCCGATCCGTGACGGTTCCGGCAAGTGGACCTCCGGCCGCGTGGAGACCCAGCGCACCGACTTCGAGGCGCCCGCCGGTGGGCAGTTGGAGATCAGTGCCTCCCTCAAGCAGCCCAACCCGGAGAAGGCCCTCGGAATCTGGCCCGCCTTCTGGGCCATGGGCGCCGACGCCCGCCCGGTCGGGGCCACCAACTGGCCGAGCATCGGTGAGCTGGACATCATGGAGGCCGTCAACGGGCTGAGCAAGCACTCGCACACCTTCCACTGCGGTGAGTGGGCCGGCGAGTGCCACGACCCGGACGGGATCACCAGCGATCTGCTGCCGTGCGACGGCTGTCAGACCGACTACCACACGTACTCCGTGATCGTGGATCGCACCGACACCTCCGCCGAACAGCTGCGCTTCTACCGCGACGGCAAGGAGACCTTCACGGTGAAGCAGAACCAGGTGTCAGCCGAGACCTGGAAGAAGGCGGTCGACCACGGGTTCTTCGCCATCTTCAACGTCGCGGTCGGCGGCTCTTACCCGAACAAGGTCTGCGGCTGCACCTCACCGGCGGCGGACACCACCTCCGGTGAGGGAATGAGCGTCGACTGGTTCTCCGTCAAGGTCAGCAAGTAGCGCCGCACACGTTCATCCCCGTAGCGGAGCGCCCGGTCCCACCAGCCCGGTGGGGCCGGGCGCGTCCGGTACGCCTACCGGGACTGGTCGAAGAGCCAGTCGATGGCGACGTCGTTCTCGTATGTCTGGGCCCACGCGAAGTGCGGGCTCACCGGCGTCGTGCCGGGCGTGTAGCTCGTGAACAGCACATGGCTGCCGGCCCGGCGGGCCCGGTGCAGCAGGGCCCTGGAGCGGGCTTCGAACTCCGCTTTCGGCAGGTCGTTGGCCCACTCCCCGCGGGTGACCCGCGCACCGGCGCTCTCCAGCGCGTTCATCAGCGTCCAGGTGCCGGGCTTTCCGAACCGTCCTTCGCGGTAGGGGACCACCGGGTCGTCCATGGAGTGGTCGGTCCACATCGGGATGTGCGTGATCCCGTCCATGGTGGACGGGTCGCCCCAGCCGGCGGTGGCCAGGGCCGCGGCGAAGGTGTGGGGACGCCTCGGGAGCAGGTCGAAGATGCCTCGCGCACCCGACGACAGGCCGACGAGATAGAGCCGATCCGCGTCGACGGGGCGCCGCGTGGTGAAGGCGTCGATGAGTTCGACCAGCGCCGAGCGGACCTTGGGGTCGGTCCAGTCCGTACCGTCGGGTCCGTCCATGGGGCGGGGCAGTGGGATCTGGGGGGCGAGCACGAACGCCGGGTGCCGACGCTGGCGTTCCGGCTTGGCGAAGGTGACGGCGACGCGATTGGCGGTGAGCTGGGTCATGTTGTTGTCGGCGACCTCGCCACCGCCGTGCAGGGTGACGACGAGCGGATACCGCGCGGCCGCCCCCGGACTCCGCACGAACCCCTCCGGCTGGTACAGCCGGAAGGCCAGTTCGAATCCGGTGGAGTCGGTGAACGATCCCGCTGTGAAGTCGTCGACCACCGGGGTGATGACGTCGTCGTTCCGGATCGCCAGCGGACCGGCCGCGAGCACCAGGTCACCACCGGGGGTCCGCACATCGGCCACCTGCCTGACGGTGTAGGCGCGATCGAGCGGAAGAGGGTCGGTGCCGGAGGCCCGTGCGTTGGCATCGTCCGGGTCGAGCTCGATGACGAGGTATCTGCCCGGCCGTCCCGCGTCGGGGAGGTCATCCGTCCTGGCCGCGGTGTTCGGGTAGACCCGGGTGACCGTCCGGGCCGCGCTCTGCCCGCCGAGGTCGGCGGTGACCTGGAAGGCCGAGGGCGGGATGACGCCGCCACGCATGTCGATGGGGGCCGCGTAGCGGATGGCGACGGCGGTCACCCGCCAGTTGTTCCTGGGCGTCACCTGTGTGATGAGGGCGGTGCGCAGCACGGGATTGGCTCCGGCCGCCACCGGCCGTTCCGGCGCCGGGGCATCGGCCGCCGCGGTGGCGGTGTTGATCACCAACGAACCGGTGACGGTACCCGCCGCCATGGCGAAGGCCGTACGTCTGGTCATCTTTCTCAAGGGTCCTCCGTGAGATGTCGGGCGGCCCGGGAGGGCCGGACGTGGAGCCGATCGCCTGGTGCGGGGGAACCGAGAAGGAGCGGTACGGCGGGGTGTGCGCCGATGCGTGGCCGGGCCGGGTCGTTCAGCGGGCGAGGCGGGTGGCGGGCATCGCCGTACCACCCGTGAGTCTCCAAGCTGTGTTCGAACGGTGTCCAGCATCGAAACCGGGATCTGTCGATGCGTCATCCGCATCAATCCGGCCGCGTGCTCGTGCGCCCCGCTCCCGGGGGCTCCAGGACGTGCACAACGGGCTTATGCGCAAACGGCAGCGTCATATCCAAGGGCGAGGGGTGGCCCCGCCGCTACCCGCACCCGAAGCTCTGTTGTAGGCATGTCAACCATCAACCGCATGCCTCCTTTGTGCGGCACACGGCCCTATCCGCCGAAAGGATCCCCCGATGCGTTCAGCGCCGCCTCCACCTCCGCCCGGCGGCGCGCCCGCCGGGAAGGAACCGGCCCCCCGCTCGGTGGCCGGCCGGGTTCTCAGCGTGCTGGACGCGTTCGCGGGAGAACGCCGTCGGCTGACCCTTACGGACATCAGCCGGCGAACCGGGATGCCGCTGGCCACTACGCACCGGCTCGTCGGCGAGCTGTTGTCCTGGGGCGCACTCGAACGGCACCGGAACGGCCGCTACGAGATCGGTCTGCACTTGTGGGCGGTCGCGGCAATGGCCCCACGGTGGCTGGAGCTGAGAGACGTGGCGATGCCCTTCCTCCTCGGCCTGTACCGGAAGACCGGGCGGCAGCAGGTTCGGCTGGCGGTGCTGGACGGCATGGAGACCGTGCTCGTGGAGCGGATCGGCGCCCCGGACACCGGCGGAGCGGGCGAACCGGTCGGCGGCCGGCGCCCGGCGCACACCACCGGTGACGGCCTGGTGCTCCTCGCGTACGCGGGGTCCACCGTCCGAGAGCGCTATCTGGTCCACCACGCCCCGGCGACCGGCCTGCGTCGCGTGCTCGCCGAGGTGGAGGGGGCGGGCTTCGCGGTGAACGGCCGGTGGCCCGGCCCCGGGGGCACGGTGTCGGCCGCGGCCCCCGTGCGGGACGCGACGGGCGAGGTCGTCGCCGCCGTGTCCGTCGTCCCGGGGATCTCTGATGCCGGACGGAGCGCGCTCGCGCCCCTGGCCATGGCCACCGGCCGGACCATCTCCCGCGCGTTGTCCCGTCGGCAGAACGGCGCGTGAGCCGATGCCTCCAGGGAGGCGCCGCGCGGAGTGGGCACGGACGGGCTCTTGAGAAGGGCTCCCGCGGCGGACCGCGGGAGCCCTCCCCAGGGGCCCTACGAGGATCCGCTCAGAACGGACAGGTGTCCTGCCAGCGCGTGACCAGGGAGAGGTTGTTCTTGTCCGCTTCCCGCGCGGCACCGCACAGGAACGGGCTGAAGCGGGTGTCACCGTACAGCCAGCGGCTGAAGAACGACACCATCCACTTGCCCTGCTTGGCCTTGTTGCCGTAGCCGGTCATCGGGCAGAGATGGTCGCCGGGAACCTCGACGAAGAGCTTCTCGGCCCGGGACATGGAGTTGTACCAGGGCAGAGCGTAGGTGTTGGCGTGGGCGACGGGGTCGCTCTGACAGGTCATGAAGAAGGTGGGGTCGGTGACTCCGGAGAAATTCTGGCTGGGGTTGTACGGGGCCAGGGGCACGCCCGCCTTGAAGCGGGAGTCGTCCCGGAGCGCCACCATCACACCGCCGCCGCCCATCGAGTGACCGGCCGCCCCGAGCGTGCCATTGACCTTCCCGTAGATCGGGTTGCCGGTGGCGGAGCCGAGCGAGAGCAGTTGGGTGCCGGCGGCGCTGATCTGACGGCCGCGCGACGCGGGATCGTCGCCCAGCGCAAGGGTGCCGACGTTGATGACGACGAAGCCCCAGGAAGCGAGGCGGGGAGCGAGCCACTGGAGGTTCTGCTGGGTGCCTTGATAGCCCGGCATCAGCACGACGCCCGGGTACGAGCCGCCGGCCGTCGGGTACGTGATCGTGCCGGACCCGTACCCGTTCGGATGGGGAACGGGGTAAGTGGCGGTGGCCAGCGGCCCGTTCGTGGCCTCGAGCGAAGCGGTCGTCGGATCCGGGATCGCCGCGGGGACGGCAGCGTTCTCGGTCGCCGAGCCGACCGCGGACATGCTCCCGGACGGCCGTTTGGCGGCCGCGGTGGGTGTGACGGAGACGGTCAACAGCGCCGAGGTGAGGGTGGCCGCCAGCGCGATCAGCACGGCCACGAGGCGGGATCGGGACCGTAACGGGGCAGTCGATCTGGAGCGACGACGGGTTGGACGCATCGGTGTACCTCCAGGATGCGGCGCGGGTGCGCGCTGCGGAAGCGCAGCGCGACCGCACCGTAAAGTGCGCCGGAGACACCCGGAAGTCGGCTTTCTGCCCAGCGGAAGGAAAAAACCGCGGGCGGGGTTCTTCGACCTCACTCAGCCCTCGCCGGGCCGCACGACGACGGCGTTGGTCTCGACACGTCCACTGTGTTCGAAACGGAGGGTGAAGGGCACCAGGTCTCCGGCCCGCCAGCGGGCCGTGGCCGGGACGGTCACATCGCTGGTGAACGGTGACATGTCGAGCGTGCCGCCCGCCGGAACCGGCAGGGACTCCGCGGCCTGCGGGTAGGCCGATCCCCGCCCGGTCATCCGGTGGCGGCTGAGGGAGATCTCCCCGGTGACCGCGAAGGACGTCACCTCGACCAACCGGTCCCGCACACCGCCGGTGTTGGTGATCCGGAAGAACGCGGCGGTCCGGGGCACTCCCGGGGCGGGAAGGAAGAGCCGTGCGCCGGTGACGTCGATACGCGGAGGACTGCCCGCGTTGCCCGAGGCGGTCCACACGGCGAGGCCACCCAGCGCCAGGACACAGGCGCAGGCCGGAGCGGCCGCGGCCCGCAGGGAGTCCGTGAGGCGACGGTGGCTGGGCGTCCAGGAGGGGTTCGTCATCGGGTTGGTCTCCACCTCGGTGTCGGGGCGCGGTCGCGGGCAGGCGGTCCACAAGCGGCGGACACGGGCGTCACCGTGATCAGGGCGGCGGACACGGGCGTCACCGTGGCATCAGGGCGGCGGGCCGGGAGGGGCGTCTGCCCGTCGGTGACGGCCGCCAGACCCGCAGCCGCAGGCTGTTGCCGACCACGAGGAGCGAGCTGACCGACATCGCGGCCGCCGCCGGCATGGGGCTGAGCAGGCCGACCATGGCCAGCGGCACGGTCACGACGTTGTAGCCGAACGCCCAGAGCAGGTTGGCCCGGATCGTGCCCAGCGCACTGCGGGCGAGGCTGACCGCGTCCGCCAGGGTCTCGATGTCACCGCGTACCAGGGTCACATCGGCCGCCCCGATCGCCACGTCCGTGCCCGTACCCATGGCGATGCCGAGGTCGGCGCCGGCCAGCGCGGCCGCGTCGTTGACACCGTCACCGACGACGGCGACCCGGTAGCCCCGCTCCCGCAGCTCACGGACGAGGGCGGCCTTGCCCTCCGGGGTACGACGGGCGTGCACCTCCTCGATGCGGAGGGCGGCGGCCACCGCGCGGGCGGGCGCCTCGCGGTCGCCGGTGGCGAGCACCGGCCGCACGCCCAGGCGGCGGAGCCGGTCCACGGCCCGGTAGCTTCCTGGTCGCAGGACGTCCCCGACCTCGATCAGCGCCTCGGTCCCGCCGTCGACGCGGACCACGACCGGTGTGCGGGCGGCGGCCGCGCTGGCCGACAGCGCCCGGGCCAGGGTCGGGGCCAACGCGTCGTCCGGGGCCAGGACCTCGATCAGCCGGCCCTCCACCCGCCCGCGGACACCCCTCCCCGGCAGCGCGACGAAGTCGGTCACGGCCGGGAGCGGCTCTCCGGGAACGGCGCGCCGGGCGTGGGCGGTGATGGCGCGCCCCAGCGGATGTTCCGACCCCTGTTCGACCGCGCCCGCCAGCCGGGCCACTCGTTCCTCGCCGAGTCCGCCCGGCACCGCCGTGACCCGGGCCACGCTCATGTGCCCGGAGGTGAGGGTGCCGGTCTTGTCGAGCACCACGGCGTCGAGGTGCCGCAGTCCCTCCAGCGCCCGCACCCCGTTGACCAGGACACCGAGCTGGGCGCCCCGGCCGGTCGCCGCCATCAGCGCCGTGGGGGTCGCCAGGCCCAGCGCGCAGGGGCACGCCACGACCAGGACGGCCACGCACGCCGTGATCGCCGCCTGTGGCTCGGCTCCGGCCCCGAGCCAGAATCCGAGTACGGTGACGGCCAGGGCGAGCACGACGGGGACGAAGACGCCCGCGACCTTGTCGGCGAGCCGCTGCGCCCGTGCCTTGCCCGCCTGGGCCTCGGTCACCAGCCGGGTGATGCGGGACAGTTGGGTGTCGGCACCCACCGCGGTGGCCCGTACCAGGAGCAGCCCTCCGGCGTTGACCGCACCGCCGATCACCGGCGCGCCGGGGCCGACTTCCACCGGTTCGCTCTCCCCGGTGACCAGGGAGAGGTCGACGGCCGAGCTGCCCTCCACGACCGTGCCGTCGGTGGCCAGGCGTTCCCCGGGCCGGACGGTGAAGACCTGGCCGACCCGCAGGTGTCCGACCGGGATCAGGCGTTCGCCGTCGCCGTCGCGTACCGAGACCTCCTTGGTGGCCAGCCGGGCCAGTGAGCGCAGTGCCGCGCCGGTCCCCCGCCGCGCCCGTGTTTCCAGGTAGCGGCCCGCCAGGACGAACAGCGGTACGCCGACGGCGGCCTCCAGATAGATGTGGGCGACGCCGTCCGAGGCGGTGGGCACCAGGCTGAACGGCATCCGCATGCCGGTCCCGCCCGCGCCGCCGAAGAACAGCGCGTACGAGGACCAGGCGAAGGAGGCCGCGACTCCCAGTGACACCAGGGTGTCCATGGTCGCCGCCGAATGGCGCAGTCCGCGCGCCGCTCGCAGGTGGAAGGGCCAGGCTCCCCAGACGACCACGGGCGCGGCGAGTACGAAGCACAGCCACTGCCAGTTGCGGAACTGCAGACCGGGAACCATCGACAGGACCAGCACCGGCACCGCGAGCAGGGCCGTGATCAGCAGCCGGTCGCGCTCCTGCCGGGCGTCCTCCGCATCGTCCCCGTCCTCGCGCCACCGCTTCCCGGGCGGCTCGGGGAGCGCGGCGGAATAACCGGCCTGCTCGACGGCCGCGATCAGCTGGTCCGGGCCGACCCCGGGCGGGTGGTGCACCCGGGCCCGCCCGCTGGCGAGGTTCACACTCGCCGTGACCCCGCCCAGCCCGGCCAGCTTCCGCTCGACGCGCCTCACACAGGCCGCGCAGGTCATTCCGCCCACCCGGAGATCGGTCACGACCGTCACGGGAGCCGATTCGGCAGCCATCAGCGCCCGCCTCCGTGGTCCGTGTCCATGCCACCCATGTCCATGCCGCCGCCGTGGCCGCTTCCTGAGCCGTCCTGTGTCGTGCCGGCGCCGTGCATGCCGGGGGCGACGGGCCCGAGGTTCGTGCCGACGGCGTAGGAAGCGGCGAACACCACCATCAGCAGCAGGAGGAAGCCGCACAGCGCCGGCGGGGGCACTGCTCCGGAGAGGCACGCGGCCGCCCGGCGGCGGGCGGGGTGGCGGGTCTGCGCCATGTGATGAGACTCCCGATCGCTTCGTACGGCTCGGCGGATCCAGCCGTACCGGTAGAGGAGTCGGGCCGACCCGCACCCGAGTTCCGAAGCCTTGGGGTGACACGTGCCACAGCGGGGGGCGAACACCGGCTCCCGGTGAACCCCTGCCGGCGAGCCGCCTCGTCAGGCCCCTCCCCGGCGGAACAGAAGGGGGCGGTTCCCCGGCGTACCCGACATGGCCGTGCGGCACAGGAGGTCGACCACCAGCAGCGGCGCGCCGAAGAGCGCCGACACGGGCGGCAGGCGGCGGGGGAGGTGGCCTGCTGTAGTCCGAGGGAGTCCGCGCTCATCCGCGGAGTGTCGCGGAGGCCACCGACAACGGCTGTCGCAGCCGCAGTCGCCGCGGCGCCGCGGGCACGGGGCCGCGGAGCGCCGCGGGTGCCTCTCAGCGCGCCGCGGGCACCTCGTCCGTGTCCCCGGCCGGCTCGGCCGACGCGTCGCTCAGCCCCAGCCGCAGGTGCTCGACGTGGTAGAGGGCCTGGTCCAGCAGTTCGGCGACATGGTTGTCGTACAGCGAGTACACCACTGAGCGGCCCTCGCGGGTGCCCACGACCAGTCCGAGGTTGCGCAGCAGCCTCAGCTGGTGGGAGCACGCGGACTGCTCCATCCCGACGGCGGCGGCCAGTTCGGTGGCCGGCAAGGGCCCCTCCCGCAGCCGGGCCAGGATCAACAGGCGGGACGGCGTCGCCAGCGCCTGCAGCGTGGCGGCGACCCTCGGGGCGCTACCGGCGTCCAGGCGGGCGCGCGGTACGGCGTTGTCAGCGGCGGGTGCGACTCCATGGCCCATGCGTCCAGCGTACCGGCACGTTCAGGAACACATGAAGATCTGTTCATTCGGTCCTGTACCGTGGAGGACCGAGCCCCTTTCCGCCTCCCACTGAAGGACTCCGACTGCCATGCCATCGACTCTCACCCGCCCGGTCGCGCCGCCCGGCACGTTCCGTGATCCGGTGGCGCCCAAGCGCCGGACGCGGGTCTTCGCCCTGCCCGAGACCCGCTGGGCGGCGGCCGCTCTGGCGCTGTTCCTGGTCGCGCTGCCGCTGCAGCTGCTCGGTACCCCGGCATGGGCGTGGGGGCCGCTCTACGCGCTCACCTACATCACCGGCGGCTGGGAGCCGGGATGGGCCGGATTGCGGGCACTCGGGGACAAGACCCTCGACGTCGACCTGCTGATGGTGGTCGCCGCGCTCGGCGCGGCCGCGCTCGGCCAGGTGCTGGACGGGGCGCTGCTGATTGTCATCTTCGCCACCTCAGGGGCGCTGGAGGCCATCGCCACCGCGCGGACCGCGGACTCGGTGCGCGGTCTGCTCGACCTCGCCCCGGCCACCGCCACCCGGCTCTCCGAGGACAGCACCGAGGAGACGGTGTCCACCGCACAGCTGGCGGTGGGCGATGTGATCCTCGTACGCCCCGGGGAGCGGGTCGGCGCGGACGGCCGGGTGCTGGCGGGCGCGAGCGAGGTCGACCAGGCCACGATCACCGGGGAGCCGCTGCCGGTGGCCAAGGCGGCCGCCGACGAGGTGTTCGCCGGCACGCTCAACGGCACCGGTGCGCTGACCGTGCGGGTCGAACGCGACCCGTCGGACTCGGTGATCGCGCGGATCGTGCGGATGGTGGAGGAAGCCTCGGAGACGAAGGCGCCCACCCAGCTGTTCATCGAGAAGGTGGAACAGCGCTATTCACTGGGCATGGTGGCCGCCACCCTGGCACTGTTCGCGGTGCCGCTGGTCTTCGGCGCGCCACTGCGGCCGACCCTGCTGCGGGCGATGACCTTCATGATCGTCGCCTCTCCGTGCGCCGTGGTGCTGGCGACCATGCCGCCGCTGCTGTCCGCCATCGCCAACGCCGGGCGTCACGGTGTGCTCATCAAGTCCGCCGTGGTCATGGAGCGGCTCGGCCAGGTCGACGCCGTGGCCCTCGACAAGACGGGCACCCTGACCGAGGGCACCCCCCGAGTCACCGATGTGTGCCCGCTCACCGGCTCGGGCCTGACCGAGGAGGCCCTGCTGACCCTGGCGGCGGCGGCCGAGCACCCCAGCGAGCACCCGCTGGCCCGGGCGGTCGCCGATGCCGCCCGCAAGCGCGGCCTGGAACTTCCGGCGGTCCAGGACTTCGCCTCGGCCCCGGGCACCGGGGTGACCGCGACGGTCGACGGACGCACCGTCGCGGTGGGCAGCCCCGACCGCCCGCGGCAGCCGCACCCCGACCGCTCCGCCACCGCGTTGGCGACGCGGCTGGAAGAAGCCGGCCGTACCGCCGTCCTGGTGGAGGTCGACGGCTCGGCCGTCGGTGTGCTCGGCATCGCCGACCGCCTGCGCGAGGACGCCACCGCCACCGTCGCCGCGCTCACCACGCTGACCGGCACCGCCCCGGTCCTGCTGACCGGGGACAACCCTCGCGCCGCCCGCCTTCTGGCGGCCGAGGTCGGCATCACCGATGTCCGCGCCGGGCTGCTGCCCCAGGACAAGGTCACCGCGGTCAAGGAGCTGGAGAGCGCGGGCCGCAGGGTGCTGGTCGTCGGTGACGGCGTGAATGACGCGCCCGCCCTGGCCGCCGCCCATACGGCCGTCGCCATGGGGCGGGCGGGTTCCGACCTCGCCCTGGAGACCGCCGACGCCGTTGTCGTCCGGGACGAGCTGGCCACCATCCCCACCGCCGTCTCCCTCTCCCGCCGCGCCCGCCGTCTGGTCGTGCAGAACCTGGTGATCGCCGGGGTGTTCATCACCGGCCTGGCCGTGTGGGACCTGGTCGGCACCCTGCCGCTGCCGCTCGGTGTCGCCGGGCACGAGGGCTCCACGGTCATCGTCGGCCTCAACGGCCTGCGCCTGCTGCGCGACGCGGCCTGGCGGAGCGCCCAGGACCACGCGTAGGCCGTCGGGCCCCCGGAGCAGCGCGTCTTCCACCACACGGGGGTCGACGACGCGTGCACCGGGCCGGGCCTGACCGCGCTGCTGGTACGGCGGGCACTCGCCGACGTACGCGACTCCGGGAAGCGGACCGTGCCCGTCAGTTCGGCTCCGTCTCCTACGGCGGGGTCGGTGGGCCCGGGCCGTGGAACAACTGCGGCTTGTCGTTGGCGAGTTGCGGAGGCGGGATGTGCGTCAGCAGGTGGCGCTCTCGCTGATCACCGAGTTCGAGGACTTCAGCGTCTTCAAGCCCGGCGACCACACCGTGGACGCGCTCAACACCCTGCTCGACCAGGTCGTCGCCTGGAGCGGAGCCCTGGCGCCGCTCCGCGCCGCCTGAACCACCTCGGGTGCGGCCGGACCCGTTTCCGGGTCCGGCACCCGAACACCCGGTAACCCCCGTACGGCTTCCGTGGCACGGCGGCTGGCCCTGCCCGGCAGCCGGCCGGTCGTCAGCTGCCGGTGGGCCGGACGGTGCTCATGATCTTCTTGATCTCGGAGGCCGTCAGCGCCTTCGGCACCCCTTGGTCCGCGTAGATCACCCAGCCGTGCATCGTTCCGTCGGGGAGCTTCTGCGCGATGCTGTGCACGACGGCCTTCGGCGGGACGCATGAGCTGGGGCGGTTGGTGACGGTGACCTGGGCGGTCGCGGTGTAGCCCTCGATGCCACCCTGCTTCCAGGGCTTGGCCTCACTGACCTTGATCTCGGGCTTGTGGTCCGCACCGCCGTACGCGGCGAAGCCCCAGTTGCCCGCCCAGTTACGGGCGTTCTCCTGGAGCGTGCCGTCCTTGCCGCCGCCCGTGGTGCCGACGGTGGCGAGCTGCCCCTTGCCCGCCTCGCCGATGGCCTTGGGATTGGGACTCGACGCGCAGCCGCCCTCACGGTAGTTGCCGGCCGCGGTCATGACGACGATCGGCTGGCCGTTCTTGTCCGTGTACGACAGCGCCGTCTCCTCGTCGAGGACCTTCCACTTCTCGGCCTTGGCGGGCACGTCGTAACGGAAGTGGTGCTTCTGCGAGGTCTGCGTCTGCCACCCCGCGAACAACGGCTGATCGCCCGCGGGGCTCGCCGGGGCGGAGGACTGGGACGACCCCGCGGAAGGCGCCTTCGACTCCGCGGCGCCGGTGTCCTTGTCCGTGGACGTGCCGGTGTCCTCGTTGCATCCGCTCAACGCGACGGCCATGCCGATGCCGACGGCCGCGATCAGGGTCTGCTTCATTCGCCGGGACGGCGTCCGGGTGGGCCGTGGGTGCTGAACAAGGTTCTTGAAGATCTTTGACTGAGACATGATCGGCACTCTAGGCGACCCGCGCTGCCACACATCCCCAGGTGGGCGCCCCACCGCGAGACGGATACCCACTCGTGACACATCACATCAAGCTGATACGCGCGGCCGTGGCCGTACCCCAGGACCGCACGCCGTGACCCTCACCGATCTCGCGGTTCCCCTGCCGGGGCATCGAGGGACGGGGCCTCGTAGGGAACGCCGACCTTGGCGGCCAGACCGGAGATCATCAGCTCCAGGCCGTACGCGAACTCCGCGTCGTGATCGCTGTCGGCCAGGTAGGGCGCGGTCGCGGTCAGGATCGGGTCGCCGGAGGCCGCGATGGCTTCGGTGCGCTGCTGGACCTGGTCGCTGTCCATGGCGCCCAGATAGATGGCGTAACCCAGTTCGCGCATGATCGAGCCGACCATGAAGGCGGTGTAGCCGCGCAGGACGTGGACCATCTCCTCCGGGGCGAGGCGGAGTTCGTCGAGGCAGGCCAGCGTCGAGCGCATGGCCTCCAGGGCGGCGGGCGACTGCGTGGGCCGGGTCAGCACCAGCGGGAACGCCTTCGGGTGCCGCTTGGCGGCGGCGCGGAAGGCGGCGGCGTGGGCCCGGATCCGCCGCTGCCACGTTCCGCCCTGCTGCTCGGGAAAGGCGATGCCGGCCAAGAGCGCTTCGGCGACGCCGTCGAGAAGGGCGTCCTTGTTCGGTACGTGGTTGTAGAGCGACATGTTCTCGACGCCGAGTTCCGTGGCCAGTCTGCGCAGGGAGAAGGCGTCGGGGCCGTCGCGGTCGATCATCGTCACCGCCGCCGCGACCACCTTTTCGCGGGTCAGGCCGAGCCGCCTGCCACGGCCCGTTCCTCGCGCCGTCATGCGTCACCTTCCCTTGACATCACTTACGGCGCAAGTCTAGCGTCCCGACCCACAACACTTGCGGTGCAAGTGTCGCTGGGTGCGCGATCGCACCGGGCTCACGAGCCGACCAGGGAAGGACTCTCGATCGATGAAGCTCGCCTGGCAGGACAGCGACGTTCTCGACATGCCCTCGCTCGGCACCCCGATCACGACCCTCGGCGGCCTCGACGACATACCCGGCGGCTACGGCGCACGGCTCACATGGGCCCGTACGCGGGCGAAGGCGCTGCGTACCGAGTTCGCGGCGACCGGCACCCCGGACCGTGTCACCACCTGCGACCTGGTGACCCTGCCCTATCCGACGAGGTTCGGCCTCTTCCGTGCCTCCCGGGCGGTCGCCCCGTTCCTCGCCCTCACCAACCGCATGCTCGTCGTCCGCTGGACCGAGAGCGACGGGCGGCGGCGGGTGCTCCTGTTCGAGCCGAGCGATGTCCAACTGGGCCGCAACACACCGTACTTCGCCGCACTGGCCCGCCGCACACCGCGCCCGGTGCGGTCCCTGATGGTCACCGAACACGGCACGGTCCTCGGGCATCTGGCCGGGCTCGGCATCGCGCCCGAGGACGTCGACTACCTCCTCTTCGACCATCTGCACACCCAGGACCTGCGCCGGTGGATCGGCACCAGCACACCCCAGCCGGACGTCGGCGACGGTCCGGTCGAGCCCGTCTTCCCCCGCGCCAAGGTGATCGTGCAGCGGCGTGAACTGCTGGCCATGTCCGAGCTCCACCCGCTTCAGCGGCCCTGGTACCAGCCCGACGCCTATCGGGATGTGCGGCCCGAAGCGTTTCTCGCCGTCGACGGCTCGTTGCTCCTCGGTCCGGGTGTCGCGGTCATCTCCACCCCCGGCCACGTCCTGGGCAACCAGACCCTCCTGCTGAACACCTCCAGCGGCATCTGGGCGTCCAGCGAGAACGCCATCGCCGCCGAGTGCCTGACCCCCGAGCACTCCCGCCTTCCCGGCATCGCCCGCTGGGCTCGCGCCTGGCAGCAGGAGGTCGTTCTCAACGCCAACACCATCGAGACGACCGCCGAGCAGTACAACTCGCTCGTCATCGAGAAGACGCTCGTCGACCGCGCCCAGACCGACCCCCGCTTCCTGCAGTTCTTCCCCTCCAGCGAGTTGACCGCCGCCTGGACCAACCCCGGCACCAGGCCCACCTTCACCCACAAGGCGGTGACCCACCGTTGACCACCGTGATCAGCGACGAGATCCTCGCGTCCCGCAAGAAGCTGGTCCTGGACCACTTCCACGACGAGGTCCGCCAGGAGTGGGACGACGTCCTGGCCACCTTCCCGCATCCACGCTACGAACTGATCCCCACCATGACGGTCCACGACGGCGACGCGGCCGTGCGCGGCTACTACCGCGACAGCCGCCGCGCCTTCCCCGACCAGGACCACGAGATCATCGCCCTGCGCCACAGTGGCGACGCCGTGATCGTCGAATTCTGGCTGCTGGGTACGCACCTCGGCCCGCTGGGCGCGATTCCGCCCACCGGCAGCCGCTTCCGTGTCCGCATGACCGCGTACTTCATCTTCGAGGACGACGGGAACGGGGCCGAGAACCTCGTCTGCGAGCGGATCTACTTCGACAGCCTCACGCTGCTCAAACAGCTGCTCGGCGGCCTGAACCTGCGCAATCCGCGCAACTGGCTCCTGGCCGTCCGCTGCCTGCGCGGACTCGTCAGGGAAGCCGGCGGCACCCCACACCCCGCCCTCGTCAACACGCCGAAGGCGGATTTGTCGTGAAGGTCCACCACCTCAACTGCGGCACCATGCACCCGCGCGGCGGACCGCGGCTGGTCTGCCACGTCCTCCTCCTCGAGACGGACGCACAGGGGCTGGTGCTCGTCGACTCCGGCTTCGGCCTCATGGACATCGCCACCCATGGCCGCCGTGTGGGCCCGGCCCGCCACTACACCAGACCGGCCCTGGACCCCGACGAAACCGCCGCCTGCCAGGTCGAACGGCTCGGCTTCCGGCGCGACGACGTCCGCCATATCGTCCTCACCCACTTCGACGCCGACCACATCGGCGGCCTCGCCGACTTTCCGCATGCCACCGTGCACGTCAGCGCGGCCGAGGCACACGGTGCGATCCACGCCCCCTCCTGGCGCGAACGCCTGCGCTTCCGCCCCGCCCAGTGGGCCCACGGCCCGAGCGTCGTCGAGCACAGCCCGGACGGCGAGGCGTGGCGCGGGTTCGCCGCCGCCAAGGAGCTGGACTCCGTCGCGCCCGGGATCGTCCTGGTCTCCCTGCCCGGCCACACCCGCGGCCACGCCTGCGTCGCGGTCGACACCGGCACCCGCTGGATCCTGCACGCCGGGGACGCCTTCTACCACCCCGGCACCCTCGACGGCCGCGCCCCCGTGCCCGCGGCCCTCCGCGCCATGGAGACTGCTGTCGCGTACGACCTGAAGCAGGTCCGCGCCAACCACGCCCGCCTCGGCGAGCTGCACCGGCGCGCGGAACCCGACCTGGCGATCATCTGCGCCCACGACCCGGCCCTGTACGAGGGGATGCGGGCCGGCTGACCCGGGCCGACGGCTGCTACCAGGGCACGGGCTGGTCCTGGTAGTTGAGGAACTTCAGGCCCGGTTCGCCGCCGTGGCGGTCGATCGTGTCCACCACTCCCGGGATGGACTGGTCGATGGTCAGCGGGGCGTCCGGTCCGCCGAGTTCGGTGCGGACGTGGCCGGGGCACATGAGCAGCAGCGTGTGCGCGGCTTCGGCGTACCGGGCGGCGTAGCTGCGCATCAGCTGGTTCAGGGCGGACTTGCTGGCGCGGTAGACGTCCTGGCCGCCCTTGGTGTTCAGGCCGAGGCTGCCCTGGCGCGAGGACATGACGCCGATGGTCCCGGTGGGCGCGACCAGCGAGCGGAGGGACTCGACCACGCGCATCGGGCCGAGTGCGTTGGTGACCATGACCTCGGTGAACATCTCGGTCGGAACCTCGCCGATCGGGATGTCGCCCCGCGTGATGGCGGCGTTGACGAACAGCAGGTCGAGCGTGTGCTCCGCCAGGCGCTCGCGCAGCGCGGCGATCTCGTCCGGCTCCGTCATGTCCAGCGACTCGACCGTGACCCGGCCCCCGGACGCCTCGGCCAGGTCGTGGAGGCCGGTGCGGCGCGGGCCCCGGACGGTACCGATGACGTTCCAGCCGCGGTGCGCGTACTCGGTGGCGAGGCCGAGCCCGAGCGCGCGGGAGGCGCCGATGATGAGAGCGGTCCTGGTGCTCATGCCCGCACCGCCGGCCTGAGGACCTCTTCGCACCACTGGCGGAAGGTCGTCGGACTGGCGGTCCGAGGGGTGCGCCGCACGCCCGCGTCGATGCCCTCGTCCTTGGAGCGCATCATGTCGACGTAGCCCTGCACGATGGCGTCGCCGACGCCGCGTCCGGTGAGGGCGGCGCGCAGGTCCTCCAGCGACTGCCGCTGGTAGCGGACCGGGCGGCCGAGCACCTCGGACATGATGCGCGCCATGTCGTTCGCCGAAAGGTCCTCGGGGCCCAGCACCGGGACCTCGCCCGTGCCCGTCCACGAGCGGTCGAGCAGCAGGCCGGCGGCGGCCGCGGCGATGTCTGCGGTGGTGGCCGTCGGTGCCGCGCGGTCGGCGGCGGCGGTGTCGGTGAACACGCCGTCGTCGCGGATCGAGGCCGCCTGCCGCAGCAGGTTGTCCATGAAGCTGGGACAGGCGAGCGCCCGGTAGGCCACGCCGGTACCCGCGATGAGGTCGTCCATGGCCAGCGACGCCGTCACATGTCCGGCGCGGCCGGCGGCGGGGGTGCCGCGGCCGAGCGCCGAGACGCCGACGACATGGCCGACCCCGTGGACCGTGAACGCCTTCGCGGCGGGGCGTGTGAACCCGGAGTAGGCGGCCTCCAGACTCGGCGCCCGCGGGTGCGGCGGGGCCAGCCAGAAGACGGCGTCCGCGCCGGCGAAGGCCCGGTCGACGACCTCGGCGTCGCCGTGCGAGCCGGTGACGACGTCGACGTGGTCGCGGACGGCGTCGGGGAGCTTCCCGGGGTCGCGCACGATGACGCGCAGCTCTTCGCCGCGCTCGGGAGCCTCGTTGAGCAGGATGTCCAGGAGCCGGCCGCCGATCTGGCCGGTGGGAGCGGTAATGACGATCATGTGGTGAGTCTCGCGGCGGGCCACCCGCGGGGTCCAATACCTTTCCCGGCAATTGATACCTTGAGGGCATGGATCTCGATCTGCGCAAGCTCCGCTATTTCGCCGCGGTGGCCGAGCACCGGCACTTCGGCCGGGCCGCGGAACAGCTGTTCATCGCCCAACCGGTCCTCAGCCGCCAAATCAAGGCGTTCGAGCAGGAGTTGGAGTGCGTGCTGCTCGTGCGCACCACCCGGAGCGTGGAGCTGACCGCCGCCGGGAAGCAGCTCCACGAGGAGGCGCAGCGGATCCTCGGGGCGGTCGCCGCTGCGGTGCGGCGCGTACACGACGCCGAACGGGGCGCCCAGCGCCTCGTCGTGGCCTTCTCCCCCGGGCTGCATGTGTCGGATGCGATCCGGGCGTTCACATCGCGCCACCCGGACGTCGAGACCGACGTCGTCCCGGCCCACTGGTGGCAACCGGACGCGCCGCTCCGGGACGGCCGGGCCCAGGTCGCATACCTGCGACAGCCTTTCGACGACTCGGAGTTGCGCACCATCCCCATCGGCCACGAGCCCAGGGTCGCCTGCATGCCCGCGACGCATCCGCTGGCGCGCCGCGAGAAGCTCACCCGAGCCGACCTCGACGGCGAGAAGATGATCACCGCGACGACGCGGCCGATGTCCTCCATCGAGGAGAAGTTCGAGCTCATCGCCGCCGGGCACGGTATCGCGCTCATCTCGCTCAGCGCCGCGCGCTCCTACTCCCGCCCCGACCTCGTCCACCTCCCCGTCACGGACGCCCCGGGGGCCGAGACCTGCCTGGCCGTCGCGGCGGACCGGCGCGAGAAACAGGTGGTGCGCGACTTCCTGGAGATCGCCACCACGACGCTGCGGCCCGCCTGAGCGGGCTCCGATTCACCCGCTCCGGCGGTGGAACTCGGTCATCACCTGATCCACCACCACACGCGGCGGCAGCTCAAGGGCCCGGGCGGCGGATTCCACGTCGGAGAGCTCCGGTTTGACCGTGCGGCTCCCGTTTCCGAGCTCGGACACCTTGACGCCGATGTGCTGCCGTCGCCCCTCGGGCCCGATGGCCACGGTCACCGACCGGCGGGGCAGGGTGGCCCGTTGCCAGGTCGACCACCGCACGCCCACCGTGGTGGTGTGGCGGAACAGCGTGTCGGTGACCGCTTCCCGCAGGCCGTCGTCGCACAGGGCGGTGAGGACCTGTCCGGGCCGGCCGTGCCGGGCAGTGATGGGGCTCGTCCAGCAGTCCCAGGCACCGGCGGCCCGGACGGCGGTGAGCACCGACGGCCACAGTTGCGGGTCCAGGTCGTCGATCGTGGCCTCGATCACGAGCACATCGCCGGACGGCCTGTGTACGGTCTCCTGGACGGTGCCCAGGACGACCCGAGTGATGTTGGGGCGGTCGGCGGGGTCCCGGGAGCCCCCGCCGATGCCGACGCCGCGCACGGTCATGGCGGGGAATGCCCCGGGCCGGGCGAGCGCGGCGACCAGGGCCGCCCCGGTGGGGGTCGTGCGTTCCCCCTCCAGGTCTCCTTCGGTCAGCCGCAGGCCCGCTCGCGCGGCGATGCCCAGCACCGCCGGGGTGGGCACCGGCAGCGGGCCGTGCTCGGTGTGCACGGTGCCCCTTCCGGTCGCCAGTGGCGAGGTCGTCACCACCGGATGTCCGGTGAGCAGCCCGAGGTCGTCCAGCGCCGCCGCGCAGCCCACGACGTCGGCCAGCGCGTCGAGCGCCCCCACCTCGTGGAAGTGCACCGCCGTGGGGTCGGTTCCGTGCACGGCGCCTTCGGCGTGAGCGAGCACCTCGAACACCCGCCGGGCGTAACTCCTGGCGTCCGCGTCCAGCTCCGCCGATGCGACCAGGGCGAGGACATCGTCCAGGTGCCGGTGCGCCGGAGGTCCCGCGGGGACGCTGACCCGGGCACGCAGACAGCGGAATCCGCCGCGCCGATCGGGCTGGACGCGTACGGCGACGCCGAGACCGAGCGACGCCACCGCGGCGGTGACCCGCTCCCGGTCCGCGCCCGCGTCGAGGAGAGCGGCCATCAGCATGTCGCCGGCCAGGCCGGACGTGGCGTCGATCCAGCAGGCCCGCTCAGCCACGGCGCCCCACTCCGAGGATCTTCGCGACATGCACGGCGGCGCCGAAGCCATTGTCGATGTTGACCACGGCCAGCCCGGGGCTGCAGGACGACAGCATGGTCACGGCGGCGGCGACGCCCCCGGCGGCCACTCCGTAACCAACGCTGGTCGGCACACCGACGACCGGGGCCGCGACAAGTCCGGCGACCACGCTGGGCAGGGCGCCGTCCATTCCGGCGACGACGACGAGACAGTCCGCGGTGCGCACGTCGTCCAGCTTCGCCAGCAGCCGGTGCAGTCCGGCCACTCCGACGTCCGCCATCACCTCTGCGCCCACTCCGAGTGCCGTCAGCGTGGCCAGGCATTCACGGGCCACCGGCAGGTCGGTCGTGCCCGCGGTCAGCACCAGGGTGTGCCCGACCGGTGGCGGCGGCTCTCCTACCGTGACGGTCGCGGCCGCCCGGTCGACGCTCACCGCCTCGTCCGGAAACGCCTCGGCCGCGGCGTCGAGAACCGCCTCGGGGCAGCGGGTCGCCAGAGCCGGGCCGGTGGGGTCGTGCGCCCGCAGCTCGGCCAGGAGGCGCAGCGTCTGCTCGGGCGGCTTGCCCGCACCGAAGACCACCTCCGGGACGCCCGTCCGCGTCCTGCGGTCCACATCGAGCCGGGCGTAACCACCGACTCCGACCGCCCCGCTCACCGGCTCCGCTCCACCGGAGTGATCGGCAGGTTCAACGAGCCGGAGCGGAAGGGCCGTTCATCGATCCGCACCTGGTCGTACCCGGCGGCCCGCACGGCCGCCACCACCGCGGCGCGCTCATCGGGGTCGGCCACCCGGACGAGCTCTTCGGCGGCCAGCTGGACCCTGCCGAGCCGGCCGTGGTGCCGCACCCGCAGCACCCGGTAGCCGAGCCGCTTCAGCGCCAGTTCCGCCCGATCGACCTGTTCGAGCGTGGGAGCGCTGACGGGCGTGCCGTACGGGAGGCGGGAGGCCAGACACGGGGAGGCCGGCTTCTCCGCGGTGGGCACGGCCAGGTGGCGGGCCAGCGCCCGGACGGCTTCCTTGCCGAGACCGGCCTCCAGCAGGGGATGCCGCACACCGTGCTCGGCCGCGGCGCGCAGTCCCGGCCGCCAGTCGCCGAGGTCGTCGGCGTTCGCGCCGGACAGCACCGCCGCGTAGCCCCGCCGCGCGGCGAGTTCGTCCAGCCGGTCGTAGAGCTCGGTCTTGCAGTGGTAGCAACGGAAGCGGTCGTTGCGGCGGTAACCCTCCCGGGCCAGTTCGGCGGTGTCGACGACTTCATGGGCGATACCGACCGAGGCGGCCACCGCGCGCGCTTCCTCCAGCTCGCCGGTGGCGAGCGCGGACGAGGCGGCCGTCACGGCCAGCGCCCGTGCTCCGAGCGCCCGCGCCGCCACCGCCGCTACCAGCGACGAGTCGACGCCGCCCGAGAAGGCGACGACGGCACTGCCGACGGCGCCGATGCGCGCGGTCAGGGCCTCCAGCGGAGTGGTGGTGTGCACGGTCAGCCCTCCTTGGGTTTCTTCGCCTTCGCGGCGGCGATCAACTCGTCCGGCGGCCACCCGTCGTCGAGCGCCTGACACACCCGCAGGAACGCCCCCGGATCACGGCCGTGACGGCGGGCGGCCAGGGTGATCGGCTCCCGTGGCGCTCCACCGCAGTAGGCACAGCCCACGCCTATCGCGGACAGCAACCGCGTCGCGGAGCCGTCAGGATGCCGCCCGATCAGTTCCGTGATGGTGGTCGAGCCCCAGACCGGTGACCGGGGTGGCCCGTCCGGGTTCACCGCGGGGCCTCTTGCGGGAAACGCAGGGGCTGGGCGTCCAGCCGGACCAGCTCGCGGGGCAACTGGTACCGGGCGAAGGGGAGGACCGCCACCTTGGCGTCGGGGCCGTGGCGCTCCATCGCCGCGGTGAACGCCGCGTCCAGCGAGGTGGTGGCGTCGATGCCGATGTCCTCCGCCATGGCGAGGTTCTCTTCGAGGGTGACCAGGGTCAGGTGCTTGCGCACCATGACCTCGTAGATCGGGGCCCAGATGCAGCCGGCCCACATCTGGATCTCCCGGGCGTGGATGTCCCCCAGCAGCCGGTGGTAACCGGCCTCGGAGGGTGGCATGTAGGGCTTCATCAGGTCCATCAGGGCCAGGCCGGGGAAGAAGCCCGTCTCGGTTCGCACACCGGGCGAGGGGCTGGTGTAGATGACGGTGCCGCCGTCGCGCACCACGTGGTCGGCGGACATACAGCCCCAGCCGGTGTGGAAGAACAGGTGGTCGGTGGGCGCGAACACCCCGCAGATGACGATGTCGGCCGGACCGCTTTCGGCCACCGGGCTGTCGAAGGCGTAGATCTCGTTGAACCGCTCGATGGTCCTGCGGTGCGACACCGGATGTGCCCCGAAGTTCATCTCGATCACCTTGCCGCGGGTGTCGAGCAGGACGTCCAGGGTCGCGGTGAGCCCGGCCATCGTGGCGATCTCGTCGATGTCCGAGCGCATCGGGCCGGCCAGTGCCCCGTAGTGCGTCTGGGGCGACATCACGAAGTTGCCGTGGTTGGCCTCGATGGTGATGTCGGCGCACACCCCTGGCATGACCAGCTTGCCGCCCCCGCCGTAGCCCCAGTGGTTGGCCTGTGCCTGTCCGATCGCGATCACCACGTCGTGGCCGGTCACGGACTCGTGCACCCAGGCGGGCGTGCCCCGCGAGGTGATGCCGAGGTGGGTGTAGAGGTCGTAGTTGAGGGGGTCGTTCTGGAGCAGCGGGATACCCAGCCGGGCCATGCGCGCGAGGTTGTCCCGGCCGACCTTCTGCTCGATGTCGCGCTGCGACATCGATATGACCTTGCCGTTGCCGGTGATGACGGTGGCCCTGGTCGTGCCGGCCCGTTCGATCTCGTCGAGCACCGCCGGAAGGATCTTCGCGGCCGGTGTGGGCCGGAACTGGTTGTCGATGATGACCGTGATGCTCCGGCCGCCCTCGAGCAACCGCGCGAGACTCGGCCCGGCCACCGGGTTGGCCAGGGCGCGCCGTGCCTCGTCGGTGGTGTTCTTCACCGCGGGGGGCTCGTCGGGGTAAATGGCCGCGAGCAGGTTCCGCTCGGGGATGTCGAGTTCGAGTTCTTCGCGGCGGACGTTGCTCTCATCGTCCATCACGCCGATGGTCAGCGGGTCCAGCGATTCGTAGGGGATTCGTGCGTGGAAAGTTCCGGTCATCGTCGACCCTCTTCGCAAGCGGCGCGACCATACTCAATGGACCGTATGTTTGAGATGGTTGATCAATATATCGGACGCTAGGCGAGATTTCAGATCCTGTCAACGCTCGTCGCATCGCGGGCGCCGACGCGTTGCGGCACCGCGCAGCAGCCGCTTCAGGCGGCCGAGCAGGGGCGCGAACACCAGGCTCAGGGCGCTGGGGGCCTTGACCGGCCCGGACGGCGCCTGCCCGGATGTCGCCGCTTCGGTGACGGCGTCGGCGAACTGCTCGAACATCCTGCGGCTGACATCACCGGCGAGGGCGCGCCCGAACTGGGCGATACGGCCGGTGAGATAGACCCTGGCGTCGGCGTGCATCGCGGTGCCGGTCGCCGTGGCCTCGGTGGTCAGGGTGATGTCCGCCTGTGTCTGCGCTCCGCCGGTGTCCTGGCCCTGCGCGACGGCCCGCAGCCGACCGGCCTCGCGGTCCTGCTCGAGGACGTGCGCCACCCCGTTGAACGCCAGTTTGACCGGACCCACGGAGACCCGGGCCCGGCCCGCGTAGTGTCCGTTGCCGTGGTCGTCGGTGAGCTCCGCGCCCGGCAGGCAGCGGGCGAGCAGGTAGATGTCATCGAGAACGCCCCAGACCCTGTCCTCGGGCAGGTCGATCTCCGTGGTGATCCGCACCGCGATGGTGGGAGCGCCGCTGGGCAGCACGATGTCCTGGACGCTCGAGGACACGGTGTCCCCGGCCTCGTCCGGGCCGTCGGACGCCTCCGCGCCCTGCCCGGCACGGCCGGCCAGCGCCGTACGCACGCGGTTGCCCGGCTCGGGGATGCCCTCGGGGTGGGCCCGCCGGGTCTCGTCCACCGCGGTGAGGATGTTCCGGTACCCGGTGCAGCGGCAGATGACGCCCGACAACTCCTCCGGCAGCTCCTCCTCGGTGACGTCCGGCTTGTTGACCAGCAGGTCGTAGGAGCTCATCAGGAAGCCCGGGGTGCAGAAGCCGCACTGCAGGGCGTGGTGACGCCCGAACGACTCCTGCAGCGGGTGCAGGGAGTCGGGCCGTCCCAGACCCTCGACGGTGACGATGTCCGCCCCGTCCAGCTGCACGGCGAACAGCAGACAGGCGCGGGCCGCCTCGCCGTCGACGAGCACGGTGCACATACCGCAGACCCCGTGTTCGCAGCCGACATGCGTACCGGTGAGACCGAGGTGATCGCGCAACCCGTCGGCCAGGGTGACCCGCGCCGGGAGACTCAGCACCGTGGGCGTCCCGTTGACGGTCATCCTGACCTCGACCGGGTCGTCCGCCCCGGCCTTCACCGGGCGCGGCGTACGGGGCCCCGCCTCGCGGGACCCGGCTTCGCCGACGGTCACGTGGTCACCTCCTCCGCGCCGTCGCGGGCGCGCTCATAAGCCTTGGGCAGTTCCCGGCCGGCCAGGGCGAGCAGCAGCCGGCGCCGGTAGTCCCTGGAAGCGTGGACGTCGCCGTCGGTGTCGACGACCTCCTCGACGACGGCGGCGAGTCGCTCCTTGAGCCGGTCCGCGATCCCGTCGCCGCCGTCGGTGACCGCGGCGGCGAGCTGCTCGGAGAGATCACGGGTGACCGGCCGGTCGGACACGCCGAACGCGGTCATCGTCGCCTCCGGGCGGCCCGCGCGCAGCCGTACCCGCACGGCGACGCCCGCGAGCGCGAAGTCGCCGTGGCGGCGGGCGATCTCGGCGAACCCGAACCCCTCCCCCACGGCGGCCACGGGCAGCCGTACGGAGGTGAGGATCTCGTCGGGGTTCAGCGCGGTGGTCATCGCGCCGTGGAAGAACTCCCGGGCGGACACCCGCCGGTGGCCGTTCGGCCCGGTCAGCGTCAGCTCCGCGTCGAGGCAGCAGGCCACGGCGGGAAGCTCGGCGGCCGGGTCGGCGTGGGCGAGGCTGCCGCACACCGTCCCCCGGCTGCGCAGTTCCCGGTGGCCCACCCAGGGCAGCGCCAGGCGCAGCAGGGGAACACCTCGGCTGAGCGGGTCCCGCTCCACACGGCGCTGCGTCACGGTCGCGCCGATGCGCAGGGCCGGGCCGGAGCTGGTCAGCGCGCCGAGTTCTGCGACGGAGTTGATGTCGATCAGCGTGTCGGGGCGGGCGAGCCGCATGGCGAGCACCGGTGTCAGCGACTGCCCGCCCGCGATGACCTTGCCGCCCCCGCGGGTCTCCGCCAGTTCGGCGATCGCGTCGGAGAGGCGCGAGGGGCGAACGTAGGCGAACGGCGCGGCTTTCATGGTTCAGATCACCGGCCCTGGAACTTCGGGGCACGCTTCTCGCCGAACGCGGCGACGCCCTCGGCGAAGTCGTGGGTCGACCGCAGCATCGCGTACGCCTTGCGCTCCAGCTCGATCCCGGAGTGGAGCGGTGCGTCGATCCCCTTGTCGAGCACCTCCTTGGCGGTGCGCAGGGCCAGCGGCGAATAGCCCAGCACGGTCTTCACCACCCGTTCGGCCTCCGCGTCCAGCGCCGCGCGATCGGGCACCACGGCCGACACCAGGCCCCAGTCCCCCGCCTGCCGCGCCGTGATGCGGGTGGCGGTCATGACGTGGTACTTGGCGCGGGAGAGACCGATGAGCCGGGCGAGGCGCTGGGTGCCACCGGAGCCGGGGATCATGCCCAGGCGCATCTCCGGAAGGGCGAACTGGCTGCGCTCGGTGGCGATACGGATGTCCGTGGACAGCGCGAGCTCGAAGCCGACGCCGAAGCAGTAGCCGTCGACCGCGGTGATGACCGGCTTCGGGCTGCGGGAGGGAGCCGTGATGTCGTGGCCCAGATCGGTGAAGTCGGCGGGCTCCATCTCCAGGAAGCCGGGGATGTCGCCGCCCGAGGTGAAGTGCTCGCCCTCGCCCCGGACGACCACGACCTGGATGTCCTCGTCCGCGTCGATCTCGGCGAAGCGATCGGCCATCGCCCGGCGGGTCTCCATGGTGACGATGTTGTACGTGCCGTGGTCGAGGGTCAGGTAGGCGACCCGTCCGTCGTGGCCGCGGTCCAGCTCGATCCGGCCTCCGGTCAGTGCCATGTCACAGATCCCTTTCGCTGTCACTGCCGTTGAGCAGTTCGTTGAGTACGTTGCCGTGCAGGGGGAGGGTGGTGATGTCCACGCCCGCCGGAGCGAGCGCGTCGGCGACCGCGCCCGCGATCGCGGCGGGAAGACTCATGCTGCTGCCCTCCCCGCATCCCTTCGCGCCGAGGCGGGTGAGGGGGGAGGGCGTTTCCAGGTGGTCGCTGTGGAGCGCGTACCGCGTCTCCGCGGTGGTGGGGCACAGATAGTCCATGAACGTCGCCGTCGGTTGCCCGGCATCGGTGTAGCGCATCTCCTCGAACATCGCACCGCCCATGGCGTGTGCGAGCGCGCCGTGGATCTGGCCTTCGAGGAGCGTGGGGTTGAGGATGGTGCCCGGGTCGTGGACGGTCACCACCTTCTCGAGCCGGAGCTCCCGGGTCTCGGGGTCGATGCGTACGGTGGCGAGCTCGGCGACGAATCCGTAGCACAGGCTCGAGTTGATCTGGTCGCTCCTGCTGGCGGCCTTCGACTGAGGGGGTGTGAAGGCGGCCTCCTCGTACAGCCGCGCGGTCGTGCCCTCGGGGAGCGCTCCGGGGTCCCAGTGGACCAGCCCGGCCGCGTGCCGGAACGACACCGCCCGCTCGGGCTCGTCCCGGACCCGGACCTTGCCGTCGGCGAGTTCCACCTGGTCCGGGCGGACGTCCAGCAAGGTGGCACCGGCAACCTTGACGGTCTCGGCCAGCTTCTCACCGGCCTCGACCAGCGCGCTGGTCAGCAAGGGGGCGAACCGCGACGAGTAGCTGCCGGAGGTCACCGTCCAGGGGGTGGTGGCGGTGTCCATCTCGACCACCGGACGGACCTGGTCCAGCGGCAGCCCGAGCTGTTCGGCGACCACGGCCTGGGCGACCGTGGCGTGGCCCTGCCCCTGGGGCACGGTGCCCAGCAGGACGGACACGGTGCCGCCCAGGTCGACGCTGATGCGTACGTGCTCGGTGGAGCCGGACTTGCCGCGCCCCGCCGTGCGCTGTTCGGCCGGGGTGGCCAGGCTCACGTAGCCGATGTTGGTCGCCGACGGGTCGACGATGGTGGCGACGCCGATGCCGTAGTACTCGCCGCGCTCCCGCGCCGTGCGCTGCTCCTCCCGGAGTGCCTGGTAGTCGGCGTTCTTGAGCAGCATGTCCACCGCTCGCCGGTAGTCGCCCGAGTCGTAGACGCCGCCGGTCGGAGTGGTGTACGGGAAGTCCTCACTGCCCAGGAGGTTGCGCTGCCGCAGCTCCACCGGGTCCAGGCCGCAGACCCCGGCGATCTTGTCCATCAGCCGTTCCAGGCCGAAGTACAGCTGCTGGCCGCCGAAGCCACGGTTGAGTCCGGTGGGTGTCTTGTTGGTCACGACCGCGCGGGAGCGGATCCGCACGGCGTCGATCGTGTACGCGCCGGTGATGTTGCCGAAGCAGCGGTAGAGCGTGCTGGGCTCCGGCGGGCGGAGATACGCGCCGACGTTGTCCACCAGATCCGCGCGGAGTGCCCGCACCTCGCCGTCGGCGGAGACCGCGGCTTCGAACCACATCACGCGGTCGGACCCGGCGGAGCTGGCGAGCAGGTGCTCGATGCGGTCCTCGGTCCAGCGCACCGGACGGCCGGCGTGCTTGCTGGCCAGCGCCATCAGGGCCACGTAGGGGTAGATGCCGGCCTTGATGCCGAAGCTGCCGCCGTTGTCGGCCGGGACCATCAGCCGGACGCGTGAGGCGGGTACGCCCAGCGCCCCGGCGAGGACCGGGATCATGGAGAACGGCCCGTGGAAGTTGGCCCACGCCTGCACGCCCGGTCCGTCGGCCTCGTCCTGCCAATGGGCGACGACCGCGTAGCACTCCATCGGGGTGGACGAGTACCGCGGGAAGGTGTACTTGCCCGTCACCACGTGGTGGGCGGCGGCGAAGTGGCCGTCCACGTCGCCGAACTCGAAGGTGCGGTCGGTCGCCACATTGCTGTCGGCGCCCTCGTGCAGCCGCGGGGCGTCGGGCAGGAGCGCCTTCTCGACGTCGACCACCGGGGGCAGCGGCTCGTAGTCGATCTCGACGAGTTCGGCGGCGTCCTCCGCGAGGTAGCGGTCACCCGCCACCACCACGGCGACCGGTTCGCCGACGAACCGGACCTTGTCGGTGCCCGTCGGGTAGTACGGCATGGGCGTCTTGAGGGAGAGCGGGAACGGCCGCAGTGTCGCGGCGACCTCATCGGGACCGATCACGGCGGCGACACCGGGGTGCCGCCGTGCCCGTTCGAGACGGACGCCGCGGATGCGGGCGTGGGGGTGGGGGCTCCGGACGACCGCGGCGGTCAGCGTGCCCGGCAGCGGGTCCAGATCGTCGAGGAAGCGGCCCCGGCCGGTGAGCAGTGCGGGGTCCTCGATCCGTGCGGTCGGCCTTCCGGGCCGTTCCGTGGTCGCGGTCACGTGGTTCACCTGTCTGTCGCGGTGTCGCTGTCGGCCAGCGAGTGGTAGTCGCCGGAGGTCAGTCGGCGGCGAAGGATCTTGCCGGCGCCCGACTTGGGGATTTCCTCGACGGCGATGAGCCGCTTGGGGCGTTTGAGGGACGGCAGCCCGGAGCCCTCGCGGACGTAGGAGCGCAGCTGCGCCAACGCGTGATCGGGGGTCGTCCCGCTCGCGGGGACGAAGAAGGCGGTGGCGGCCTGGCCCCAGCGGTCGTCGGGGAGCCCGACGACCACGACTTCGCTGATCACCGGGCAGCCGATCAGCTTGTCCTCGATCTCGTCCGGATAGATGTTCTCGCCACCGGAGTTGATCATGTCGTCGACGCGTCCGGTGACCCACAGGTCGCCGTCCTCGTCGGCGACGGCGAGGTCACCGGGGAAGTACCAGCCACCGCGGATCGACTTGGTGTTCGCGTCGGGCCGGTGCCAGTACCCGGTGAAGGCGTCGGGGCTGCGCATGGAGACGGCGATCTGTCCCTGCTCGCCCGGCGCCACCTCGGCCTCGGGCGGGGCGTCCGGGACCGGCTCCACCAGGCGGACCCGGGAGAAGACCCCCGCCCGGCCCGCGCATCCCGGCTTCGCGATGACGTCGGTCCCGACGGTGAAGGTGTAGATCTCGGTGGATCCGAAGTGGTTGACGAAGGACTCCGGCCGCAGCGTGTCCACCAACCTTTTCACCAGCGTCGGAGTCATCGAGGCTCCGGCGTAGGCCAGCTTGCGCACGGATGTGGCCTGCCCCAGGCGGCCGGTGCGCAGCAGCGACCAGTAGATGGTGGGCACCAGGTAGAGCGAACTGATCTCCTCGTGGGCGATGAGGTCGAGCATCTCCTCGGCGTCGAACCTCGTCTGGGGAACCCAGGTGCCCGCGGCGACAACGGTGGCGATGAGCGTGCGCAGTCCCATGGTGTGGAACAGCGGCATCACGCCGAGCGTCGTGTCGAAGAGCGACTGTCCGCTCTGCAGCAGGTGGGCGACGGAGGCGTGGTACTCGGCACTGTGCGTGCGCGGCACGCCCTTGGGCCTGCCCGTGGTCCCCGAGGTGTACAGCATCACGCTGATGTCCCGCTCGGACACCCGGACGTCGAGCGGTCCGTCCGGCTGGTCCCGCGCCAGGCGCTCGATGGTCGCCTCGGCCGGGTCTCCCGAGCGGATCCACGGAACCTCCCCGACGGAGGCGAGCGCCTCCTGAGCGAGAGCCGAGGTGGAGTCGTCGGCGATCACCAGCGCCGGTTCCGCGTCGGATACGCAGTAGGCGAGTTCGGAAGGGCCGAGGCGGAAGGACAGGGGTACGGAGACGGCTCCCAGCTTCTGCGCCGCCAGATGGAGGCTGGCCAGTGGTTCGCCTCCGGCGCTCAGGAGCACCACCCGTTCCCGCGGACGGACGCCGAGCCCGGCCATCGCCCGTGCCAGCTGATTGGTGCGGGCGTCCCACTGTCCGTACGTCATCGGGGTCCTGCCACCGACAGCCCGGCGGTGCGGATGGCGCTCGGCTGTCCAGCGCAGAACCGTGCTCAGATCCATCGCGGCCCTCTCCATTCCCATGCGCCTGCCGGCGCTCGGCGGAAGCTTCCCCATCCAACAGTGCGAGTCGCACCGTATGATTCAGACCATCGTGGGATGGGAAGCTACGCCGACCTGGAGGAGGTGTCAATGGTCCGGACGACGACCGCCCCGCCCGCGCTTCCGGGCATGCCCGCACAGCAAGAAGCCGCCATGCCCGACGGGCATGGCGGCGTGTTGCCGTGCATCGGTCCTACCGGGCCGTAGGCCGCCTCTTCAGGGACGAGAACTCACCGCGCTCGACGCGTTCCTGGACCCCGCGCCAGAACTCGCGCGCGGCGTACTCCATGCCCAGGCCGAGCTCGAGTGTGACCATGCGGCTGGAGACCTCTTCGATCCCACCGTAACGGCGCTGCATCTCCTCGTACTCCGCGATGCGCCGCTCGTGCTGTTCGATCTGGTCCCGGGCGAGGCGCGCCACGTCGTCCGGCTCCGCCAACTCGTTGAAGAACAGCTTGATCTCCGCGATGTCGCGCAGTTCGAAGTGCTCCTTGACCGGCTCGGCCAGCCAGGCCCGCAGCGCGGCGTCGCCCGCCTCGGTGATCGTGTAGATCTTGCGCCGCCGCCCGGTGTCCTCCTCACGCACGTCCAGAAGCCCGGCCCCCTCAAGCCTTTTGGGCTCCGCGTACAGCTGAGCGTGCGGGAAGTTCCAGAAGTAGCCCACGGACCGGCCGATCGCGCGCTTGAGGTCGTAGGGGGTGGACGGGCCACGCATGGCGATCATCCCGAGAACCACGTACGACGTCGTCGAGAGCCGGAATGCTGACATGGTCCGAAGCGTACCGTGGCGCCCGGGACCCTTTCGCTTCTGTCTCTTATCCACATCT
>NZ_JAEEAP010000529.1 GCF_016103465.1 Streptomyces sabulosicollis | reverse complement strand
GCGCGGGGGCCGGTGACGGTCGATGACGCGGCGCTGTTCACCGGGCGGTTCGGCTCCGGTGCGGTGGCCTCGTTCGAGGCCAGCCGGTTCGCCGCGGGCCGTAAGAACTCCCTCAGGATCGAGCTCAACGGCGATCGCGGTTCGCTCGCCTTCGATCTGGAACGCCTCAACGAGCTGTCCTTCCACGACCACACCGAGCCCGCCGCCGACTCCGGTTTCCGCCGGATCCTGGTGACCGAGCCCGAGCACCCCTACCTCGAGGGGTGGTGGCCGCCGGGCCACGCCCTCGGCTATGAGCACACCTTCGTCCACCAGGCGCGGGACATGGTGTTCGCGATCGCCGACGGAACCGGGCCCGAGCCGTCCTTCGAGGACGGGCTGCAGGTGCAGCGGGTGCTGGCCGCCGTGGAGGAGAGCGCGGAGAAGAACTGCGTCTACACCCCCGTACCCGTCTGAGGAGGAGGCCGGAATGCCCAGACCCTTCACGCTCTTCACCGGCCAGTGGGCCGACCTTCCGCTGGAGGAGGTCTGCCGGCTCGCCCGTGACTTCGGCTACGACGGCCTGGAACTCGCCTGCTGGGGCGACCACTTCGAGGTGGACCGGGCGCTCGGCGAGCCCGGCTATCTGGACGGCCGGCGCGAACTGCTGGAGAAGTACGGCCTCAACTGCTGGGCCATCTCCAACCACCTGGTCGGCCAGGCCGTGTGCGACTCGCCCATCGACGAGCGCCACAAGGCCATCGTGCCCGCCCGGATCTGGGGCGACGGCGAGGCGGAGGGCGTCCGGCGGCGGGCCGCCGCCGAGATGGCCGACACCGCCCGCGCCGCGGCCGCCTTCGGGGTCCGCACCGTCATCGGCTTCACCGGCTCCTCCATCTGGCACCTGGTGGCGATGTTCCCGCCGGTGGTGCCGGGGATGATCGAGCGGGGCTACGAGGACTTCGCCGAGCGCTGGAACCCGATCCTCGACGTCTTCGACGCCGAGGGCGTGCGCTTCGCCCACGAGGTGCACCCCAGCGAGATCGCGTACGACTACTGGACCACCCACCGGGCCCTGGAGGCCGTCGGCCACCGCCCCGCCTTCGGGCTCAACTTCGACCCCAGCCACTTCGTCTGGCAGGACCTGGACCCCGTCGGCTTCCTGTGGGACTTCCGGGACCGGATCTACCACGTGGACTGCAAGGAGGCCCGGAAGCGGCTGGACGGCCGCAACGGCCGCCTCGGCTCCCACCTGCCCTGGGGCGATCCCCGCCGCGGCTGGGACTTCGTCTCCGCGGGCCATGGCGATGTGCCGTGGGAGGACGTGTTCCGGATGCTGCGCTCGATCGGATACGACGGTCCGGTGTCGGTCGAGTGGGAGGACGCCGGGATGGACCGGCTCACCGGCGCCCCGGAGGCGCTGGCCCGGCTGAAGCAGTTCGACTTCGACCCGCCGACGGCGTCGTTCGACGCGGCCTTCGGCGGCGGGGACAAGTAGCCCGGTCCGTCCGGGCACCGAGGACCCGTCCGAAGGACCCCTGGGTGGGGGACCGCGCACCGTGCCCCCACCCAGCTTTGTCCTGCTCGTGGATGAAGCGGCAGCTGTTTTGCGTCAAAGGGGTTTCCGGACCGGACAAACCCCGCTACGGTCCTTGAGATGTACCGGTCACATGGGGGCCCCTCGCCCCGGACCGGTCATCCCGGCGCGACGGCGCGCGCCTGTGCCAGTCACGGCGGCCTGACGGCTCGCCCGTACCCCCCCCTCTTTCCACGGAGGATCAGCGTGCACAGGAAAAGGCTTCGACTGCGCGGGCCCCTCGCGCTCGTCACGAGCGCACTGCTCGTCGGCGCGGGGCTCGCCTTCACCGCTCCGCCGGCGGGCGCGGATCAGCCCGCCGCGGCCGACGAGCAGTTCCAGCAGGTCACCCTCGCCAAGGGCGTGGCGGAGACCGGCGAGCCCATGACGCTCGCCGTGCTCCCCGACCGCTCCGTGCTGCACACCTCGCGCGACGGCACCCTGTGGCTGACCGACGCTACGGGCGAGACCAAGGTGTCCGGCAAGCTGCCCGTCTACTCGCACGACGAAGAAGGGCTCCAGGGCGTCGGCATCGACCCCGGCTTCGCCGACAACCGCGCCATCTACCTCTACTACGCGCCCCCGCTGGACACCCCCGCCGGTGACGCCCCCAACGAGGGCACGGCCGCCGACTTCGCCAAGTTCGACGGCGTCAACCGACTCTCCCGCTTCACCCTCAACGCCGACGGCACCCTGAACACCGCCAGCGAGAAGAAGGTCCTCGACGTGCCCGCGTCCCGCGGCATCTGCTGCCACGTGGGCGGGGACATCGACTTCGACGCCGACGGGAACCTGTACCTGTCCACCGGCGACGACAGCAACCCGTTCGCCTCCGACGGCTTCACCCCCATCGACGACCGGGAGAACCGCAACCCCGCCTACGACGCCCGGCGCTCCGCGGGCAACAGCAACGACCTGCGCGGCAAGATCCTCCGCATCAAGGTGGCCGACGACGGCTCGTACACCGTCCCCGACGGCAACCTCTTCGCGCCCGGGACCGAGAAGACCCGGCCCGAGATCTACGCGATGGGCTTCCGCAACCCCTTCCGGATCAGCGTCGACAAGCCGACCGGCACGGTCTACGTCGGCGACTACGGCCCGGACGCCGGCGCCGCCAACCCCGACCGCGGACCCGGCGGCTCGGTCGAGTTCGCCCGGGTGACCAAGCCCGGCAACTACGGCTGGCCGTACTGCATCGCCGACAACAAGCCGTACCGCGACTACGACTTCGCCACCGGCACCTCCGGCCCGGCCTTCGACTGCGCCGCGCCCCGGAACACCTCGCGGTACAACACCGGGCTCACCGATCTGCCGCCCGCCCAGCCCGCCTGGATCCCGTACGACAACGACTCGGTGCCCGAGTTCGGCTCCGGCTCCGAGTCGCCGATGGCCGGGCCGGTCTACCGCTACGACGCCTCGCTCGACTCCCCGGTGAAGTTCCCGGAAGCCTACGACGGGAACTTCTTCGCGGGGGAGTTCGGCCGCCAGTGGATCAAGCGGATCGAGCAGGGCGCCGACGGGGCCGTGCAGAAGATCAACGACTTCCCGTGGTCCGGCACCCAGGTCATGGACTCGGCCTTCGGCCCGGACGGCGCGCTGTACGTCCTCGACTACGGCCTCGGCTACTTCAACGGCGACGAGCACTCCGCGCTCTACCGGATCGAGAACGCCACCGACGGCCACTCGCCCATCGCCGAGGCGAGCGCCGACCGCACCTCCGGCAAGGCGCCCCTGAAGGTCGCCTTCTCCTCGGCGGGGACCTCGGACGCCGACGGCGACACCCTGAGCTACCACTGGGACTTCGGCGACGGCGTGACCTCCGCCGCCACCAACCCCACCCACACCTACAAGAAGAACGGCACCTTCACCGCGACCCTCACCGTCAAGGACCCCACCGGCCGCACCGCCAGCGCCAATGTGCACCTGACGGTGGGCAACACCGCGCCCACGGTGACGCTGCGACTGCCCGCCGACGGCCAGCTGTTCAGCTTCGGCGACGAGGTCCCGTTCAAGGTCAGGGTGACCGACCCGGAGGACGGCACCGTCGACTGCGCCAAGGTCAAGGTCACCTACATCCTCGGCCATGACAGCCACGGCCACCCCGTCACCACGGCGAACGGCTGCTCCGGCACCATCAAGACCAACGCGGACGGGGAGCACGACCCCAACGCCAACATCTTCGGGGTCTTCGACGCCGAGTACACCGACGGCGGCGGGGGCGGCCAGCCGCCGCTGACCACCCATGACCAGGCCATCGCCCAGCCCAAGCACCGGCAGGCCGAGCACTACGGCGACAGCCGGGGCGTCTCGGTGATCAACCACACCCCGGCCAACGGCGGCAAGACGGTCGGCAACATCGAGAACGGGGACTGGATCTCCTTCACCCCGTACGCGCTGGGCAACGCCAAGGACTTCACCGCACGGGTGTCCTCGGCGGGCGCCGGCGGCACGCTGGAGATCCGCGCCGGATCCGCCACCGGCCGGCTGCTCGGCACCGTCACCGTGCCGGTGACCGGCGACTGGGAGACCTTCCAGGACGTCAGGACGACGCTGAAGAACCCCCCGGCCGGTACCACCACGCTGTCCCTCGTCTTCAAGGGCGGTGCGGGAGCGCTCTTCGACGTGGACGACTTCACGATCGGCACCGGCTGACGAGCCAGGCGCTGACGCGCTGACGACCGGGGCCGGGGGTGGCCGCGCGCGGTCACCCCCGGCCCGGAGGAAGGAGCACGACGGTTATGCACCCGCACTCTTCTCCGCACTCCAGACCCGACTCCGGAACCCGCTCCCGACGTGGCGCGCGCCTGGCCGCCGCCGGGGCCACGCTGCTGCTCGCCCTGACGGCCCTGCCCGCCGCCGCGTCCGGGGCCGCCGCCTCCGGCGCCGACGACGACCGGGTCCTGGTCTTCTCCAAGACGGCCGGGTTCCGCCATGACTCGATCCCCGACGGCATCGCCGCCATCAAGGAGCTCGGCGCACAAGGCGGCTTCGCCGTGGACGCCACCGAGGACGGCGCCGCCTTCACCCCCGACAACCTCGCCCGCTACCACGCCGTGGTCTTCCTCTCCACGACCGGCGACGTCCTGGACACCGCCCAGCAGTCCGCGTTCGAGGGCTATGTGCGGGCGGGCGGCGGCTACGTCGGCGTCCACGCCGCGGCCGACACCGAGTACGACTGGCCCTTCTACGAGGGCCTGGCCGGGGCGTACTTCCAGTCCCACCCCGCGATCCAGCGGGCTACCGTGGACGTCGAGGACCGGGGCAATCCCGCGACCGCGCATCTGGCGCCGACGTGGGAGCGGACGGATGAGTGGTACAACTACCGCACCAACCCGAGGGACCGGGTGCGGGTCCTCGCCACGCTCGACGAATCCTCGTACCAGGGCGGTGCGATGGGGGATGACCACCCCATCTCCTGGTGCCAGGAGTACCGGGGCGGCCGCGCCTTCTACACCGGCTTCGGCCACACCAAGGAGTCCTACGCCGACCCCGCCTTCCGGCAGCACCTGCTCGGCGGCATCCGCTACGCGACCGGCGCCGCCCACGCCGACTGCCGCCCCGAGCAGGGCTACCGCCCGCTCTTCGACGGCACTTCGACGGACGGCTGGAAGCAGGCGGGCCCCGGGAGCTTCACCCTCGACACCGCGTCCGGGACCCTCACCTCGACGGGCGGCATGGGCATGCTCTGGTACGAGGCGCGCGAACTGCGCTCGTACTCGCTCAAGCTGGACTGGAAGATGGCGGGCGACGACAACTCCGGCGTCTTCGTCGGCTTCCCGGCCTCCGACGACCCCTGGTCGGCGGTCGACAACGGCTACGAGGTGCAGATCGACGCCACGGACACCCCCGATCACACCACCGGCTCGGTCTACGGCTTCCAGTCCGCGGACCTCGCCAAGCGGGACGCGGCGCTGAACCCGCCGGGGGAGTGGAACACGTACGAGATCCGGGTGCAGGGCGAGCGGCTGCGGATCTGGCTCAACGGCGTGAAGATCAACGACTTCACCAACCAGGATCCGGCGCGCAGCCTGCGGCAGGGCTATGTCGGCATCCAGAACCACGGGGAGGGGGACGAGGTCTCCTTCCGCGACATCCGCGTCAAGGACCTGCCGGCGAAGGGCGGCGGCCACCACCGGCACCACGGCGGATAGACGCCCCCGGTCCGCCGTCCCGACGGCCCGAGGGGAGCCGTGGGGACGGCGTGGCGGCGGGCAGGAGTACGCCGCCTCCGCCCGCCGCCACCCCAACGTCCGCCGGGCCGCGGGGCTTCGGCCCCTCGGCCCCGGCGGACGTTGGGGT
>NZ_JAEEAP010000528.1 GCF_016103465.1 Streptomyces sabulosicollis | reverse complement strand
GGGCGTGGCCTATCTCGCGGCGGGGCGGCACGCCGTGCCGGGGCCCCTGGCCGAGACGGCCGCCGCCGCGGTGCTGCTGGCCGCGCTCGCCGGGGGCGGCACGGAGCGCACGGGGCGGGTGGCCGAGTACTGGCTGCCCCGGATCGCCGACGGGCGGGCCCTGGTGACGCTCGCGGCGGCCGACGGCGGGCCGTACGCGCTGGACGCGGACGCCGCCGACGCCGTCTTCGCCGTCGAGGGCGAGGAGTTGTGGCTGGCCCCGGGGCACGGTCCGGTCCAGCCCTCGTTCGACCCGGCCCGCCGGCTGGCCCGGCCGCTGCCGGGCGGTGAGCTGCTCGCCCGGGGCCCGGCCGTGGCGGTGGCCGCCGCGCGCGCCGCGGACTGGGCCGCCTTCGCCACGGCCGCGCTGTCGCTGGGCACCGGGCTCGCGCTGGTGGAGCGCACCGCCGCGTACGCCGGGCAACGCACCCAGTTCGGCCGCCCGGTCGGCTCGTTCCAGGCGGTGAAGCACCGGCTGGCGGACGCGCTCATCGGCCTGGAGTTCGCCCGGCCGCTGCTGTACGGGGCCGCGGTGGCGCTCGCGTCGGGGCCCGTGGGCGGCGCGCCCGCGCCGGGGCCCGTGGGCGGCGCCCGCGCGGAGGTCGCCGCGGCGAAGGTGGCCACCGGCGAGGCCGCGTACACGGCCGCGCGCACCGCCCTCCAACTGCACGGCGCGCTCGGCTACACCGACGAGTACGACCTCTCGCTGTGGATCCGCAAGGCCCGCGCCCTGCGCTCCGCCTGGGGCTCCCCGTCGGTTTGCCGCGCCCGCGTCCTCGCGCCCTGACCGGTCTTGATCCATGCTGTATCGACCCGTCAGTGAGCGAACAGCGAGGTATGCGCGGATGTACCGGCCCCGGCCCACCCTGGAGAGCGTGGCGCGGCGCGCGGGTGTCTCGCGCGCCACCGTCTCCCGTGTCGTCAACGGCTCGACCAAGGTCGGCGAGGACAGCCGTGAGGCGGTCCTGAGCGCCATCCAGGAGCTGGGCTACATCCCCAACCAGGCGGCCCGCAGTCTGGTCACCCAGCGCACCGACTCCTACGCGCTGGTGCTCCCCGAGGAGCCGGGCCGGGTCTTCTCCGACGACCGGTTCTTCCCGGGCGTGGTGCGCGGGGTGAGCCAGGAGCTGGAGGCCGCCGACAAGCAGCTGGTGCTGATGATGGCCCGCTCCCCCGCCAGCCGCGACCGCATCGAACGCTTCGCGCTGGCCCGCCACGTGGACGGGGTGATGGTCGCGTCGATGCACGGCGCCGATCCGCTGCCCGCCGCACTGGTCCGGATGGGCATCCCGGTGGTCTGCAACGAGCGGGTGCCGGGCCCGGCGTCGCCGCCGTACGTGGGGGTGGACAACGCGGCGGGCGCGGCAGTGGCCGTGGAGCACCTGATCCGCTCCGGGCGCACCCGTATCGCCACGGTCGCGGGCCCGCAGGACATGGTCGCCGGGATGGACCGGCTCTCGGGCTACCGGGCGGCGCTGGACGGGGCCCGGCTGGCGGCGCATGTCGCGGTCGGGGACTTCACCCAGGAGTCCGGGGCGGTGGCGATGCGGGAGCTGCTGGACCGGGAGCCGCGGCTGGACGCGGTGTTCGTGGCCTCCGACCTGATGGCGATCGGGGTGCTGCGGGCGCTGCGCCGGGCGGGCCGGCGGGTGCCGGACGACGTGGCGGTGGTCGGCTTCGACGACATAGAGCCCGCGCGCTACACCGAACCCCCGCTGACCACCGTGCGCCAGCCGATAGGCGGCATCGGCCGCCGCCTGGCCCGCCAGCTGCTGCGCCTGACCGCCGGAGAGACCATCGAACCGGCGCTGGTCCTCCCCACAGAGCTGGTGATCCGCGAATCGGCGTAACCCGGGGGCGCCGGCGCGGTCAGCCGCCGCCCGCGTACCGCGGCAGCCACGCGCGGAAGTCGCGTTCGAAGGCGTCGTAGCGGCGGCGCAGCTCCGCGCCCGGCCAGTCCTCCGGCAGGAGCCGGGCGGGGAGGACGGGGTCGGCGAGGAGGTGGCGGAGGGCGGCGGCCGCGACGGTGAAGCGGTCGGCCGGCTCCTCCGCGTCCTCCAGCGCCGCGCCGAGCAGCCGGGCCTGGCGCGCCCAGCCGTCCAGGTCCCACAGGCGCGCGGCGAGCTCGGCCGGATCGTCCTCCGGCGCGCCGGTGAACCAGCCGCACTGCTCGGCGGCCACGTCCGGGCGCGGGTGGACGAGATTGGCGGGGCGCATCCAGGTGCCCTCGCGCAGTTCGGCCAGGCGCAGGGTGGCCATGGCCTGGCGGAGGGCGGCGCGCTCGGCCGCTTCGCGCCGGTCGGAGGTGACGATGGCGATCTCCCAGTGGCCGTCCCAGCGCCGGGTGCGGGGGGCGCGGCTCTCGTCCTGCCGGGCCTGGCGGGCCAGCAGCCGGTCGGTGAGCCGGTAGGCGCCGCCGGTCTGTTCCAGGTCACCGGCGGCGACCATACGGGTGAGCGCGACCCGGATGGTGCCCTCGGCGGTGCCGAAGAGCGCGCCGACGCGCACCAGGGCGCGGGCGGGCAGCTGGGGCGGGTGGAGGCCCAGCAGGGTGCTGAGCACGACCGAGCGCGCGGTCAGCGGCCGCAGGGTGAGCGTTCCGGTGTCGTCCATGGTTACGCGAAACCCTATCCATTACAGTTCTTCGTCGCACATAATGGAAGTGTAAGGCCCGACCCCGGGAGCCCACCGCGAACGAGGAGATGTCTGCCATGAGCGCTACGCACGAGGTCCTCAACCAGGCCCCGCCGCTCATCGGCTTCAGCACCGCGGACGACCCCGCCCTGCTGGAGGCCCTGCGGCGGCACGGCGGCGGCTGGGGCGAGCAGGAGGTGCGGGACCTGGGCGCGCGGGCCGGTTCCGCCGAGGTGCAGGACTGGGCGCGGATGGCCGAGGAGCACCCCCCGGTGCTGCACACCCACGACCGCTACGGCCACCGCGTCGACGAGGTCGAGTACCACCCCGCCTACCACCAGCTGATGGGCGTCGCCGTGGAGAGCGGCCAGCACGCGGCGGCGTGGAGCGAGACCCGCCCCGGCGCCCACTTGGTACGGGCGGCCAAGTTCTACGCCTTCGCACAGGCCGAGCCCGGCCATGGCTGCCCGATCTCCATGACGTATGCCGCGGTCCCGGCGCTGCGCGCCGAGCCGGAGCTCGCCGCCGCGTACGAGCCCCTGCTGGCTTCCCGCGCCTACGACTTCGGGCTGCGGCCGCCGCTCGGCAAGCGGGGCCTGATCGCGGGCATGTCGATGACGGAGAAGCAGGGCGGCTCGGACGTCCGCGCCAACACCACCCGGGCCGTACCGGACGGTGCGGGCCGCTACGTGCTCACCGGTCACAAGTGGTTCACCTCCGCGCCGATGAGCGATGTCTTCCTGACACTGGCCCGGACGGAGGAGGGGATCACCTGCTTCCTGGTGCCCCGGGTGCTGCCGGACGGCAGCCGCAACCCGCTGCGGGTGATGCGGCTCAAGAACAAGCTGGGCAACCGCTCCAACGCGTCGGCCGAGATCGAGTACGAGTCCGCCGTGGCCTGGCGGGTCGGCGAACCGGGCCGCGGAGTGCGCACCATCGTGGAGATGGTCAACGTCACCCGGCTGGACTGCGTCATCGGCTCGGCCGCGGGCATGCGGGCCGGGCTGCGGCAGGCGCTGCACCACGCCGAGCACCGCCGGGCGTTCGGCGCCGAGCTGGTCGATCAGCCGCTGATGCGCAATGTGCTCGCCGATCTGGCGGTCGAGTCGGAGGCGGCCACCACCCTCGCGATGCGGCTCGCGTCCGCCCTGGACCGCGCGGAGGCCGGGGACGAGGGCGAGGCGGCGCTGCGCAGGCTGGGGCTCGCGGTGAGCAAGTACTGGGTGTGCAAGCGCGGCGCCACCCACGCCGCCGAGGCCCTGGAGTGCCTGGGTGGCAACGGCTATGTGGAGGAGTCCGGGATGCCGCGCCTGTATCGCGAGGCGCCCCTGCTGTCGATCTGGGAGGGCTCGGGGAACGTCGCGGCGCTCGACGTGCTGCGCGCGCTGGGCCGGGAGAACGGCGCCCTGGAGGCGTTCCTCGCCGAGGTCGACGCCGCGGCCGGGGCGGACGCCCGGCTGGACGCGGCCGTGGACCGGCTGCGCGGGCTGCTGCCGCAGCTCTCCGACCCCGAGCGGGCGCAGCTGCTGGCCCGCCGGCTGGCCGAGCAGATGACGCTGGTCCTCCAGGGCAGCCTGCTGGTGCGCTACAGCCATCCGGCGGTCGCCGACGCGTTCTGCGCCTCGCGGCTCGACGGGGACTGGGGGCACGCCTTCGGCACCCTGCCGCCCGGCACCGACACGGGTCCGATCCTGGAGCGTGCCCGCCCGAAGGACGCGCGGTGACGGTCACGGACGGCCCTGGCGACCGGCGCGGTGCGGACGGCCCGAACGGCGCGGACGGCGCGGACGGCGCGGACGGCGCGGACGGCGCGGACGGCGCGGGCGAAACGGCGGACGCGGCCGGTGCGCGCCTTACGGTTCGCACGGAGCGGGACGGCCCGGTCACCACGGTCGTGCTCTCCCGCCCGGAGGTGCGCAACGCCGTCGACGGCACGACCGCCATGGCGCTGGCCGACGCCTTCCGCGCCTTCGACGCCGACCCCGGGGCGCGGGTCGCGGTGCTGTGGGGCGACGGCGGCACCTTCTGCTCCGGCGCCGATCTCAAAGCGGTGGGCACACCGCGCGGCAATCGAGTGGCCGAGGACGGCGACGGCCCGATGGGGCCCACGCGCCTCCGGCTGTCCAAGCCCGTGATCGCGGCGGTCAGCGGCCACGCGGTGGCGGGCGGGCTGGAGTTGGCGCTCTGGTGCGATCTGCGCGTCGCCGAGGAGGACGCGGTCTTCGGGGTGTTCTGCCGCCGCTGGGGCGTTCCGCTGATCGACGGCGGCACCGTACGGCTGCCCCGGCTGATCGGCGCGAGCCGGGCGATGGATCTGGTGCTGACGGGGCGGCCGGTGCCCGCCGACGAGGCGTACGCCATCGGGCTGGCCAACCGCGTCGTACCGCCGGGGCGGGCGCGCGCGGAGGCGGAGCGGCTGGCAGCCGAGATCGCCCGCTTCCCGCAGACGTGTCTGCGCTCGGACCGGGCCTCACTGCTGGAGCAGGAGGGACTGCCGGAGGACGAGGCCATGGCACGGGAGCTGCGCCATGGTCGGGCCGCGCTGGCCGAGGGGCTGGACGGCGCGGCCCGGTTCGCGGCGGGCGCGGGACGGCATGGGAGGTTCGGCGAGCCGTGATCGGGGGCGGGCTGTCCCCGGTCGGCCGAGCACGGGTGAGGGGAATGTCCTCGGCTAAACCCCGATGAGCCAATGTCAGCGCCTATTCCCCCATTCGGGGGAATCTTGGTGGTCACACGGCTGGCGGGCGCCCGTTCGGCCGAACATCTCCTCGTGAAGCGATGGCAGCGCGCATGGCGTGCGGGGGTCCTGGCCACTGCCCTTGTCCTCACCTCGGTGGGGGCGACGGCCTTGGCCGACGAGGACGGTGACGGTCCGGCGGCGCCCGCCTCCCCCCGGCCGACGGCCGGTACCCGGTCCGGGGCCGGGGGCCCGGACGACGGACCGCTCACCTCGGTGCGCGTCCGGATCGGTCCGGGCCTGTGTGTATGCGTCGCCGCCTCGGCGGGCCCCGTCGGCCTCGTCGCCCGGTACGGCTGGTGTCCCAAACCGCCCAAGCCGACGCCCACGCCGTCGCCGACTCCCACTCCGACACCGACGCCCACACCGTCGCCGACCCCGACGCCCACACCGTCGCCGACGCCGTCCTCGACGCCCACCCCCAGCCCGTCGGCCACACCGAGCCGTACGCCCGCGCCGATGCCGAGTC
>NZ_JAEEAP010000527.1 GCF_016103465.1 Streptomyces sabulosicollis | reverse complement strand
TGCGACAGCGCCGCGTTCCAACTTGGCCTGTGCTTTTTTTTTTTCAAGCAGAAGACGGGATACGAGATTAGCGAGTGTCTCGTGGGCTCGGAGATGGGTATAAGAGACAGCTGGAAGGCTTCCGGAAGAGGACCGGGAGGCGACCGGGAAGCGGCCGGGAGAGGACCGGAAGACGGCATCGCGTCGACCGGCGGGGCCGCACTGCCCCGGCCCCCGGACTTGTTCGACCGGTCGGACGAGTGATACATCCAGGCTCTACGACGCAGGAGTGAGTGAGGCACGGTCACACCGACAGCTTCGCCGAACCGCAGCGCGGCGCGTATTCACGCCGCTACGCTAAGTGCGCGAAGTGGTCGCCCGGGGGGCGCGGCGAATCAACGCCGGGAGGCGGGAGGAGAGACATGGGGCACTCACGAGGGGAAGGGACCCCGGCCGAGCTGATGGACGGGCTGCTCGCCCGTGCGCAGAACGGCTTCGAGATCGGCGAGGCGGTGCTGGCCCAGGCGCGGAGCGCACTGATGCACCAGTCCGAGCTGCGGTCCTGTCGGCAGTGCAATGAGCGGTGCGGCCAGCTCGGGTACAGCACCTACCGGCATGTCTTCCTGCTCCCCGACGGCAGCAGCCTGCTGCTGTGGGAACTGGAGCACAACACGGGCGAGGGCAACCGCCCGCTGTACGAGCTCTACGCGGACGAGGATGCCCTGACGCTTGCCGAGCGCCGCGTCCATGAGCGCCTCGGCGGCGCCCGCTGGGAGGAGCTCGACGGGTTACCGCTGTGGCTTCCGGACCAGCTGCTGCACACGGCCGAGCCGGTGGAGAGCTCCCGCGCTTATGTGGCCGACAATTCGGCCGACCACGCCCGTCGCGTCCTGCGGCGCGCGGAGAACCCCGACCGCCCGGGCGAGGAGACCGAGCGGCTGCTGGCCACCGCGTTCGCCCATGACATCGCGCTCGCGCCCAAGCCCCGGCGCCGCTCCGGCGGGCCCGACGCGACCTGGTGCCGCTTCTATGAGCACGCCTTCCTGCTCACCGGAGGGGACGAGATCGTGCTGTGGGAGCTGGAGCACAATCTGACCCGGGACGGCCGGCTGGTGTGCGAGGTGTACCTCGACGAGGTCTCGGCGGAGCTCGCGGCGGACCGCCACGCCCGCGCGCTGGGCGTCGACCTCTGACGTACGCGGTCCAGGGCACCGACCTCTGACGCATGCGGCACTGGCGACGTACCCCGCTTGGAGCACCCGCTTGGCCGACACCGAGTCGCCTGGCGGCCCGTCAGCCGGAAGCCTGGTGACGACGGTGACGCCGTGACGCCGTGACGATGACGCCGTGACGACGGTGACGCCGTGACGGCCGTGACGGCCGTGACGATGGTGACGGCGTGACGACGGTGACGTCGTGACAGCGGCGGTATGCGGACCAGGGAAGCGAGAGAAGCCGGTGCGGGTGCGAGGGAGCAGGGCTCGTACGGGCGCCCGCACGGAGGGCCGTACGGAGTGGCGTACGGCCTGGCCCCGGCTGAGCCGCCTGCTCGCCCGCCGCCGCCCCACCCGCCTCCGTTCGCTCATCGACACCGGCGCCGCTGCCGCCGCGGCCGCCGCTGCCGCCGCGTCCGCCGGACCCACCGCGGGGTCGGCTCCGGCCGAGGAGAGCGGTAAGGAGCCGCCGGGCCGCCGTATGGCGCGCTGGGTGCCCGCCGCCCTCGTCCTGGGCGGCATCGCCTTCGACCTGGCATCCCCGCCCGGCTACACCGCCTCGCCCTTCTTCGCCGCCGCCCCCTTGGTCGCCGCGGCGCTCTTACCGTTGCGTCAGACCGTCGTCATGGCCGTCTTCGCGGTCCTCGCCACCTGTCTGCTGGCGGAGTTGCACGGGGTGCGGGACCCGACCCAGGCGGCCACCGAGATCATCACGGTGGCGACCGTGACCGTACTGGCGGTGGTGATCAACCGCGTCGTACGCCGCAGCTACCACCGGCTCGCCTCGGCGCGCGGTGTCGCGGCGGCGGCCCAGCGCGCCGTCCTGCCCGCGCCGCCCGCCCGGCTCGCCGGGCTGGAGATCGCCGCGCGCTACGTACCGGCGGAGAGGTACGCGGCGATCGGCGGTGACCTGTACGCGGTCCAGGACACCCCGCACGGCGTACGGCTGACCGTCGGGGACGTACGCGGCAAGGGGCTCCAGGCCGTGGAGGTCGTGGCGATCCTCCTGGGCTGCTTCCGGGAAGCGGCGGAGCAGGAGACGACCCTGGCGGCGCTCGTGGGTCGCCTGGAGCGGGCGCTGCAGCGCGAGGGCGCCCGGCGGGCCGACCTGGAGGTGGTCGAGGGGTTCACGACGGCGTTGGTGGCCGAAATTCCGCGCGGCGAGTCCACGCTGCGACTGATCAACCGCGGCCATCCGGCGCCGCTGCTCCTGGAGGAGAACGGCGCGGTGCGCGCCCTGGAGCCGGAGGCGGCGGCGCTGCCGGTGGGGATGGGGGAGTTGGCCGGCTGGCCGGACCGGGTGACGGAGCTGCCGTTCGCGGAGGGGGAGACGCTGCTGCTGTTCACGGACGGCGTGACGGAGGCCCGGGACCGCCATGGCGAGTTCTATGACCCGGAGGAGCGGCTGCGCGGCCGCCGCTTCTCCGGTCCGCGGGAACTGCTGGACGCCTTGGTGGCCGATGTCGAGCGCCATACGGGCGGCGGGACGTTGGACGACATGGCGCTGCTGGCGGTCCGTCGGACCCCGGCCTGCGGCAACGGGCGGGACAGCGACGGGGACAGCGGTGGGAGGAACGACGGGGACAGCGGCGGGAGGAACGACGGGGACAGCGGCGGTGGAAACGGCCGCGGAATCGACGGGAGAAACGGCGGGGCGAAACCCACGCCGCCGTAACCGACCCCACCGTCCCCACCGCACACCGTGCGTAACCGACCGAGCCCCCTCCGCATAACAATTGACGCACGATCGATCCGGGTGCGGTTTTGCCAACTCTTGCCCAGCGTATCGACTCGCCCCCATCTGTCCCTTCTTGAGCGCTAAGTTCATGCCAAAGGTGCGTGGATTCCTCGGAACAGCTTGGAATCACATCGCGCTCTCTATTAACGTTCGATAACGCAGCGCGGTCGTCACAACCGTCGCAAGGGCGGCACCGTGCGCCGTCGCCGAATCCCGTACGCACAGCGGCAGCACCGCACCACCAGCAGCACCAAGGGAACCGGGGAACCAACAACCTTGGGGTGAATCGGGTCGAACCTGACCCGTAGGAGACCTTCCTGCTCCGAACCCGTCAGCTAACCCGGTAGGCGAGAGGGAAGGAAAGGAGTGCGCCTCCGTGGCGTCCAACAGGTCTGCCCTGGACGAGGCCCCGTATCGCACACGGGGAGGCGGTTTGGGGACCGCCACCGCCTACGGCTCCGGCTTCGACGCCGGCGGCGGGATGAGCTCAGGGGACGGCCGCTTCGCCCCCGACGACCGTTACGCGTTCCGCCCCGACGACCGCTCCGCGGATGAGGGCGCCTCCGCGGGCCCGGGTGCCGGATTCGAGACCGAGACCTGGGAGGAGTGGAACCCCACCGAGGAGTCCATCGCTCCCGTGCGCGGTCGGCACCGCGTGGCCAAACAGCGGGGCGGATCCATGGCGCGCAGCGGCGCCGTCCTCGGGGTCGGCGTGATCGCGGCGGTCGGTGCGGGCGGTATGGCCAGCGCCAAGGACCGTCCCGCGCTCCCCATATCCATGCCGGACCTCGGGCATGTCGCCGATGAGGTCAAGGCCAGTCTGCCCGCCGCCAAGGACCTGCCCGGCATCGGCTCCTGGGGGTCGGAGTCGGATGACGGCGACGGCTCGCGGACCGCCGCCGCCCCCCTCTCCCAGGCCGGTCTGACCACCGAGGACGAGCAGCGCGGCACCACCGACGCGGGCGAGGCGCTCCGCGCCCGCATCCTCCAGCAGGCCGAGAACCAGCAGAACGCGGCGGACGAGGACAGCCGCACCGCCGCGGCGAAGGCCGCCGCCAAGGCCGCCGCGGACAAGGCGGCCGACCAGGCCGCGGAGGCGGCCGCCAAGCGGAAGGCCAAGGCCGAGGCGGAGAAGAAGGCCGCCGAGCAGCGGGCGAAGGAGGCGGCCGAGAAGAAGGCCGCGGCCGAGCGCCAGGCCAGGCTCGCCGCCGAGTACACCCTCCCCGTCGGCTCCTACACCCTGACCGCGAGCTTCGGCCAGGCGGGCGACATGTGGTCGGCCGACCACACCGGCCAGGACTTCGCCGCCCCGACCGGCACCCCGGTCAAGGCGGTGCACGGCGGCACCATCACCCAGGCGGGCTGGGCCGGTTCGTACGGCTACCGCATCGTGCTGACGCTCAGCGACGGCACCGAGCTCTGGTACTGCCACCTGTCCTCGATGGTCGTCACCTCCGGCAAGGTGACGACGGGCGACGTCATCGGCCGCGTCGGCGCCACCGGCAATGTGACCGGCCCGCACCTCCACCTCGAGGTCCGGCCGGGCGGCGGCTCGCCGATCGACCCGATGCCCTGGCTGCGCCAGCACGGGATGAATCCCTGATACCCCGGCGGCCCTGGCGCTCTCTCCCCCCTTGACGCCAGGGCCGCCGGTTTCGTCCTCCACGGCCCGATGGGGCCGCGCTCAGGGAACAATCCCCTCGAGCCAACCGTTGTCACCACGTATGGCTGCCAACACACACAAGATCGGTGATCTGTCCGTCTTCCCGCTCTCCCTCGGCGGGAACGTCTTCGGCTGGACGGCGAACGAGGCCGAGTCCTTCCGGGTCCTCGACGCCTATGTGGCGGCAGGCGGCAATTTCGTCGACACCGCCGATATCTACTCCGCCTGGGTGCCGGGCAACGAGGGCGGCGAGTCCGAGACCATCCTCGGCAACTGGTTCGCCTCCCGCGGCAACCGCTCCGACATCGTCCTCGCCACCAAGGTGGGCGGCGGTATGCCTGAGCCGCGCGGGCTGACCTCGTCCGCCATCAAATCAGGCGTCGAGGAATCCCTCCAGCGGCTGCGCACCGACTACATCGACCTCTACTACACGCACTACGACGATCCGTCGGTGCCGGTGGAGGAGATCATCACCACCCTGGACGAGCTGGTCAGGGAGGGCAAGGTCCGCGAGATCGCCGCGTCCAACGTCGGCGCGGAGCGCCTGGAGGCCCAGCTGACCTTCTCCACCCAGGAGAACCTGGCCCGCTACGCCGCCCTCCAACCCCACTACAACCTGGTCTCGCGCGACACCTTCGAGGGCGAGCTGTCCGAGGTCGCCGCCCGCCACGACCTGGCGACGATCCCGTACTACTCCCTGGCGTCCGGCTTCCTCACCGGCAAGTACCGCCCGGGCACCGCGGTCGACAGCCCCCGCTCCACGGGCGCGGCCAAGCACCTGGAGACCGAGCGCGGCCAGAAGGTCCTCGCCGCCCTGGACGACGTCGCCGCCAACCACGGCGCCGAGCCCGCCACGGTCGCCCTGGCCTGGCTCCTGGCCCAGCCCACCGTCGTGGCCCCCCTGGCCAGCGCCCGCTCCGTCGACCAGCTCCCCGCCCTCCTGGCGTCGGTCGACCTCAAGCTGACCCAGCCGGAACTGGACCTGCTGACGTCGGCGTCGGACTGAGCCGCGGGCAGCGGAACGGGGGCGGCAGGACGGCGGGCGGGCGGCAAACCCCGCCCGCCGGAGCCACTCGTATGTACGCCGCTCCTTGCGGCCCAGGCCCCCCAGATGACCCAGGGCCCTATGCCCCCAGGCCCCCTACCGCCGATCGGCGAGAGCCCAGGACGCGAGGGCGACGCCACCGGCGACGGCGAAGACGGACGGCCAGGCCCCTGTCCCTTATACACATCTCCGAGCCCACGAGACACTCGCTAATGTCGTATGCCGTCTTCTGCTTGAAAAAAAAAAGCCCCAACTGATGAATGCCCTGATGAGCGATCCATTCTTCGGGGCCA
>NZ_JAEEAP010000526.1 GCF_016103465.1 Streptomyces sabulosicollis | reverse complement strand
CGCTTCGGGCTGGGGGCGGCTGGGGGCGGTGGCTCGGCGGACGGCGGGCTCGCGGTACGGGGCGCGGAGATCTTGCCGGAAAGCCTGGTGCAGGCGCGGGCCGGGCGTCAAGACGACCCGTTCGGGCACGGGCCGGAGTCCCCCGTTCCCGAATCGTTGCGCCGGGACTATAGGATCCCTGCAATCATCCCCCAGGCCCCTCGTTTTCCCGCGTCCGGTACGTCAGCTCCGTACGAAAGTCATCCGATGCCCGAGGAAGAGTTCCGCCCCGTGTACCACCCCGCGGGCTATGACGGCGGACTGCGCATCGCGCTGCAGGATCTGCGCACCGGACGCTGGATATCGATGCGCAATCTCCTCGCGGAGACTCCCACCTGGTCGCTGTGGACCCAGCGCACCCAGGTGCTGGCCACGGCCGCCGCCGGATCCAATGTGGTGGACGCGTGGCGGGCCGAGGAGCCGCGGAGCGTGGCGGCGCTGGTGATGCACACCCGGGTCGGCGTGGAGCGCGCGGTGCGCGCACACCGCGAGGGGCACCCCCGTACCCGGGAGCTGTGGCGCGAGGCGTGGCAGTCCTGCCAGCTGGCGGCGCACCACTCGCCGGCGGACCCGGTGCCCTGGGTGTGTCTGCTGGCCCTGGCCCAGCTGGACAAGGAGCAGCGGCAGGAGGAACACCGGGTGGCCCCGCCCGGTCCGCTGCTGTTCCCGGGGCCCTGGGGGCTGCTGGCGGAGGCCGACCGGCGCGATCCGTACAACCGCGAGGCGTACCACCGGATGCTGCAGTTCGTGTACGCCCGCCGGGCCGGGGGTTCGCTGGCCGAGGCGGTCAACTTCGTGCAGTGGGTGGTCTCCGGCGCGCCGGAGGGGTCCGCGCTGCAGGTGCTGCCGCTGTACGTCCATGTCGAGCGGTACCGCGAGGAGCGTGGTTACGAGAAGGCGCTGGACCTTCACTGGGCCACCGAGGACGCCACCCGGGACGCGCGGAAGGCGCTGCACGGCTGGTTCGACCGCGCGGATGTGACGACCAGTTCCCTGCTCGATCTCAACCATCTGGCACACGCCCTGTGGGGCGCGCTGCTGTTCTCCGACGCGGCCCGTGTCTTCGAGACGCTGGGGCCGTATTTCACCCCGATCCCCTGGGCCTACCGCACCCCCGACCCCGCCGACCGCGCCCTGGCTGAAGAAATGTTTCTTCGCGCCCGGGTCCGCTCGCTGGCCGGCGCCCGGGGGCCAAGACCCGGGGCCACCGGCTGAGCCGATTCCCCCTCCTGTACCACCCCAAGCCCCCAGCATTCCGGAGGTACGTTCATGTCCACGGCATGGTCGAGTTCGAGTCCCGTCCCCCACAGGGACGATGAACAGCGGCTGCGTGAGCTCGGCTATCAACCCGTCCTGGCCCGCCGCATGGGCGGCTTCGGCAATTTCGCCATCAGCTTCTCGGTCATCTCCATCCTCTCCGGATGCATGACGCTGTACGGCTTCGGGCTGGACACCGGAGGCCCCGCGGTCATGATGTGGGGCTGGGCCGGAGTGGGGCTCTTCGTGCTGTGCGTCGGGCTCGCCCTGGCGGAGGTGACCAGCGCGTACCCCACCTCGGGGGCGCTGTACTACATGGCCGACCGGCTGGGCGGACGGACCTGGGGCTGGTACACCGGCTGGCTCAATCTGCTGGGACTGCTCGGGGCCATCGCCGGAATCGACTACGGCGCCGCGCTGTTCACCGGCGCGTTCCTCAACCTCCAGTGGGGATTCGATCCCACACCGGAATCGACCATGCTCATCTTCGTCTGCGTCCTGCTGCTGCACGCGGCGCTGAATCTGTTCGGGGTGCGGCTGGTCAGCGTGCTCAACTCGGTCAGTGTGTGGTGGCATCTGGCGGGCGTCGCCATCATCGTCGGCGCGCTGGCGATCGTGCCCTCCCACCACCAGTCCCCCGAATTCGTCTTCACCGAATTCGTCAATGACACCGGCTGGTCGAATCCGCTGTATGTGACCGCGATCGGCCTGCTGCTCGCCCAGTACACCTTCTCCGGCTACGACGCCTCCGCGCACCTGTCCGAGGAGACCTCCAACGCCTCCGTCTTCGCCGCCCGGGGAATCGTCCGCGCCATCTGGGTGTCCTGGGTGGCCGGGTTCGTGCTGCTGGCCGGGCTCACCTTCGCCATCCAGGACTACACCGGTACGCAGGGCAGCGCCACCGGGGTGCCGCCGGCGCAGATCCTGATCGACGCCCTCGGCACGGGCGGTGCCACCGTGATGCTGCTCATCGTCATCGTGGCGCAGCTGTTCTGCGGGAACGCGGAGGTGGCGGCGGCCAGCCGGATGGTGTTCGCCTTCAGCCGGGACGGCGCGCTGCCGGGCTCACGGCTGTGGCAGCGGGTCAGCTCCCGTACCCAGACCCCGGTGCTCGCGGTCTGGCTGTCGGTGGTGGTCGCGTGTGTGCTGGCGCTGCCGTCCCTGTACTCCGAGACGGCCTACGGCGCGGTGACCGCCATCAACGTCATCGGGATCACCCCCGCCTACGCCATCCCCATCTTCCTGCGGCTGCGCGCCGGGGACCGCTTCCAGCCGGGCCCGTGGAGCCTGGGCCGCTGGAGCAAGCCCGTGGGCTGGATCGCGGTGGTGTGGGTGGCGCTGGTGACGGTGCTGTTCTGCCTGCCGCAGTCCAGTCCGGTGACGGCCGACTCGATGAACTACGCCTCGATCGCGCTGGCCGTGGTGCTGCTGCTGGCCACGGTCTGGTGGTTCGTGGCCCGCCGCTCGTACAACACCCCGTCCGCGTACGGCACGGCGCGCGAGCAGGCGGAGATCGCCGAGGGCATCGTCTGAGGGTCTTCGTACGGGTGGAGCCGGGCGGAGGAGATCCTCTGGAGCCGGGTGCGGAGGGTCCCCGCCGCACCCGGCTCCATGTGCTCCGGACTCATCCGGAACGGCGCAGCGACTCGGCCGGGGGCCGCTCGCGGCCCGCGCCGTAGGCGAGGAAGTAGGCGGGTGCCCGCTTCAGCCAGGGCGCCTTGGTGAGCACCTCGGCCAGCCGCGGCGGCTTCCCTCCGGCGACCGGTGAACGCCCTTCCAGCAACGGTTCGATGACCCGTGCGTGGGCGATCCGCTGGAGCCCCTGCGTCGCCGCGGTGGTCGGCCACCGGCGGCGCTGGACGGCGCGTACGTCGGCGAGGCCCACGGTGCCCTCGCGCAGCGGTCCGGCCAGATGGCGGGCGGCGGCGACCGCGTCCTCGACGGCGAGGTTGATGCCGATCCCGAACACGGGCGACATGGCGTGGGCCGCGTCCCCGATGCACAGCAGCCCGGGGCGGTGCCAGCGGCGGAGCCGGTCCATCCGCACGTCCAGCAGCTTCACCTCGTCCCAGGACCGCGGGCCCGGTCCACGGTCGGCGGGCCCCCGCCGCATCCATGGGGTGGCCTCCGTGAACGAGGCGAGGAACCGGTCGAGACCTTCGGCGCGGCACTTGGCGTCGGCCCCCTTGGGGATCAGGACGGCGCACTGCCAGTAGTCACCACGGTCGATCATCGCGGTGAGGAAGCGCTCGCCGACATTGGCCACCAGCCCCTGGGGGTCGCTCTCCGCGCGCGGCAGCCGGAACCACCAGACGTCCATGGGACAGGCGAACTCCTGGACTCCGAGCTCCGGCAGGTCGCGGGCCAGCGATCCCCGGCCGTCGCAGGCGACGGTGAGGGTGGCGCGCAGCTCGCCGGTGGAGCCGGTCGCGCGGTCGCGGTAGCGCACTCCGGCGACCCGACCGCGCTCCGTGAGGAAGGAGGTCACCTCGGTGTTCATGCGCAGTTGGAAGGTGGGTTCCCGGTTGGCCTCGTCCGCCAGCAGATCGAGCAGGTCCCACTGCGGCACCATCGCCACGTAGTTGTACTTCCCCGGCAGTGAGCCGATGTCGCCGACCGTGAACAGCTCGCCGCCCCGTCCGATGGGCAGCTGGACGGAGTGCACATGCCGCTGCGGCACGGCCGCGAACCGGTCGGCGAGGCCCAGGTCGTCCAGGAGCCTCAGCGTGCTGGGGTGCACCGTGTCGCCGCGGAAGTCGCGCAGGAAGTCCCCGTGCTTCTCCAGGACGGTGACCTCCACCCCGGCCCGGGCGAGCAACAGGCCGAGGACCATCCCGGCCGGCCCGCCGCCCACCACGCAGCATGTGGTCCGCTCCATCTCATGGCTCCCTTCGACGTCCCCGAGGCCATGGGCACCTTCTCAGGACGGGTTACCCGGCGGCGCCACGCCACACCGGCGCCACGGGGCTCCGGGGCCTCCGGTTCACGATCGGCTTGAATCTTCCCGCGCCCGCGTCCGTATACCCGCGTAATGGTGTGGGGCGCATAAGGAGGTCTGCATGGCAGCCGAACCCGATCCGGACCGACCAGCCGGGCGTCAGGTGATCGAGCCGACCGCCATCTTCCCCGCGACGCCGGAGTACGACGATGACGCGGAGAGGCCGGTCGAGGGGTGGATGGAGGAGCTCGAGCTCTTCCGTCCGCCGGGCACCGAGCTCCCGCCCGAGGCGCCGCCCATGGCGGATGACGACACCCAGGAGATGACGGGCGGTCCGGCCGCGGCCGACGCCTGGCCCCCGCAGGAGGCACCGGCCGCGCCACCCGCCCCGGCCGGACGGCGCCGCCCTGGCCCCGCCCTGCTGGTGCTGGCCGGACTCGGTGCGGGGGTCGCCCTCTCGCTGGTGCTGATGGTGCCCCGGGACTCGGCGTCCGGCGCGGCCGAGGGCGGCGCGTCGGCCACACCGACCGCGCCCACCGCGCCCGCGACCTCCGGCGCGCCGCAGACGCCGAGCGCCCCCGCCTCGCAGGCCCCGGACGACCCATTGCCGCCGGCGGGTGATCCGGGCGATGTGCTGACCCTGGGGAGCACCGGCCCGGAGGTCACCGAGCTGCAGAAGCGGCTGCTGCGGATCCCGAACGTGTATCAGGACGGGCAGGTCAACGGCCAGTACGACCAGACGCTGGCCCAGGCCGTCTCCCGGTTCCAGGTGTGGTACGGGATCCGGGGCGACGCGAACGGGGTGTACGGGAGCGCCACCCGGCGCATTCTGGAGTCGCGCACCTGACGCCCGCCCGACGCCCCGGACGGAGGCGGAGAGGGGCGGGGCGCCATCAGGCGGCGCCGAAGACCTGGGTCCAGTACGTGCCCGCGCGGCTGCCGGTGGCGTGGCCGACGCCGATGTGGGTGAAGTCCGGCTTCAGGATGTTGGCGCGGTGGCCGGGGCTGTTCATCCAGCCGCGCACCACCTCCTCCGGGGAGCGCTGGCCGCACGCGATGTTCTCGCCGATGCCGCGGTGGGTGGCCCCGGCGGCCCGGGCCCGGTCCCAGGGCTGATGCCCCTCGGGGCCGGTGTGGGAGTAGAAGTCGCGGGCCACCATGTCATCGCTGTGCGCCTGCGCGGCCGCCGTCAGCCGCGGGTCCGGGGCGAGGGGCGCGAGCCGGGCGGCGGCGCGCTCCGCGTTGGTGAGGGCGATGACCTCGGAGGCCAGGCGCAGCAGCCCGTCCGGGGTGAACGGCCGGGCCCACACCGCCGTCCAGTAGACGTCCCCGGTGGCGGGGCCGTCGGCCCGGCCGACGCCCAGGTGGACGAGGGCCGGATCGTGGAACGGGCCCCGGCGCTCGGCGCCTTCGAGGCAGTAGTCCACGAACTCCCGTGGGGTGCGCGGCCCGGAGACGATGTGCTCGGCGATGGTCAGCGGGGTGTAGCCGTGTGCGGCGATCCGGTGGAAGAGCGAGGTCCCGTCCGGGCTCTCCAGCGCGAGGGCGCCATGGGCGGCCATGGTCCGCGCGTGCGCGTCGGCGGCGGCGGTCAGCCGTCCGTCGAGGGCCACGGGCGGGGTCCCGGCCCGCGCCCGCGCGGCGTTCACCACCTCGAGGGCCTGCCGTGAGGCCCCGTCGACGGACGCGAGGGCGGGTCCGGGGGCGGGTCCGGG